>DASUBU010000126.1:0-9720 GCA_035763125.1 Ktedonobacterales bacterium | reverse complement strand
GGCGATTTCAAGCTGGAGGTGCTGGTCGTCGCCGTGCCGCTGGTGGCCGGGGCGATGCTGGCCGTGTGGGCGCTGCGGCGGCAGGGATGGCGCGCAATCTTGGGCGAGCCGATCCCGGCGATGGCGCTGTGGTACGCTCTGCTCGTCAGCCTGCTCTCGCCGCAGCAGTGGGTGGATCTCTGGGCGCCGTCGCGGCTGGCGATCGAGGCGGCGGCGCTGGGGATGGTAGCGGCGATTCAGCTGCCACGCTGGGCACGCACATCTTATGGAGCGCTGCTGGCGGCCACGACGCTCGCCCTGCTAGCCGGCAACCTGCCGTATATCTTCGGTGCGCACCCGCACGTGTTGCGCTGAGTGGTCGCGTGGCATTACGGCCGTCTGGCACATAATGGGACGCAGCGCACGGTCGGCTCCATCCACTCGCGCACCAGCCGTTTCACTGCTGCGGCGCACCTGCCAATCACGCGGCTCATGGGGTTAGTCGGCCGACGTGCCTCCGCCCAGCTCGCGCCAGCGAAAGCAGCTCGTCAGGTGGTCGTTGACGATGCCGACCGCTTGCATGTAGGCGTAGCAGATCGTGCTGCCGGCGAAGCGAAAGCCGCGCCGCGTGAGGTCTTTGCTCAGCGCGTCGGAGAGTGCCGTGCGCGCAGGCACCGCGTCCTGCGCCGTCCAGCCATTCTGAACCGGACGGCCTGCGACGAACCCCCACAGATACGCGTTGAAGCTGCCACACTCGCGCCGCACGGCCAGAAAGCGCTGGGCATTCTCGACGGCGGCGGCAATCTTGAGGCGATTGCGGACGATACTCGCGTCCGCTAGCAGCGCCGCAACCTTGGCGTCGCCGTACGCCGCGACCGCCACGGGATCGAAGTCGTCGAAGGCGACGCGATAGGCAGCGCGCTTGTTGAGGATGGTCGCCCAGCTCAGCCCGGCCTGCGCGCCTTCGAGAATCAGAAACTCGAAGAGCCGCCGGTCGTCGTGGAGCGGCATGCCCCACTCGGCATCATGGTAGGCGACCATCCGTGGATCGCCGCCCGCCCCCCAGGGGCAGCGGATCAGCTCGCCGCTGCCGCCACTAGCCATGCCCTCCGCGTCGCTCATGCCTATGCCTGCCGCTGGGCGCGCCACGCCTCGAGCATCGCGGCGTGCTCGGCGTAGTGATCATCGGTGTTGCCGCTGATCCAGCCGTACCTTGCCATCAGCGTCTCCTCGGGCACCTCCGCTATGAAGCGCAGCACGTCCTGATAGGTCGTGTCGAAGTCCGTCCGCACCTCTGCCAGCGGTCGCTCGCGCGAAAGCTCTTGCACGCGCGCGTTGATCGTGTCGTCATTCGGATCGGGCAGCCCGAGCGCTGGGATCGGGTCCGGCGCGCCGCCGAGCATATCCATCACGCGGCGCGCCCACCAGGTCAGATGCACCAGATGGTCTTTAACTGACCAGCCTTCGGTCACGCCGGGCTGCGTCATCTGCTCGTCGCTCAACTGGGCAAGCTGAGCCGTCAGCCGGTCGTGCTGCTGGCGCGTGTTGCGCAACAGGTCTTCGCGAGAGTGCTGCTGGTCGTTGAGATCCGCCACGTGGTCCTCCTGGGCTTCTCTACTGGTGAGCCAGTGGGCGTATGCTATATACACCCATCACCCACCATGATAGCGACTGAGGGCGCCATTCTCACCGCCTGTTTCAAAAGCGGAACTCGAAGTTGGCGGCCCCTTACATCTCTTCGCCCCAGGTCAGCTCGATCTTGCCGAAATGCACCACGTCTCCCGGCTGCACGCCCGCCTGCTCCAGCGCCTCGATCACCCCCAGCTTGCGCAGCTGGCGCTCCATACGCTGCATGCTTTCCTCGCTGTCGGTGTTGGTCATCGCGACCATGCGCTCCACCCGCTTGCCACGCACGGCGTAGCCCTCGCTGGTCTGCTCGACGGTAAAGGCCTCGGGCGGCTCTGGCCGCAGCACCGGCGCCGTCGCGGCGACCTCCGTCGCCATGCGCTGCCGGCGCTCGGCGGCTTCCAGCTCGATCTCGCGCAACCGCTCGGCGGTGTAGTTGAGCAGGGGCTGGACGCCCTCGCGCGTGACGGCCGAGATCGCCATTGCGGGCAAACTGGCTGCCTGCGCGCGGCGCTCCAGATCCGGCCACTTCGCGCGCGCCTCGCCCAGATCCATCTTGGTCAGCACCACCACCTGAGGCCGGCTGGCGAGCTCCGGACTGTATTCCTCAAGCTCGCGGTTGATCGCCTCGAACTCTTCCCAGGGGTCCTTCTCAGAGGCGCCATCAATCAGGTGCAGCAGCAGTCGCGTACGCTCGACGTGCCGCAAGAACTCGTGGCCCAGCCCCACGCCCTGGGCTGCCCCCTCGATCAGACCGGGAATATCGGCAATCACGAAGCTGTAGTCGTCGCCACTGCCGGGGGTGCCCACTACGGCCACACCTAGGTTCGGCACCAGCGTGGTAAACGGATAATCGGCAATCTTGGGTCTGGCCGCTGTGACCACCGAGAGCAGCGTGGACTTGCCGGCGTTGGGATAGCCGACCAGCCCGACATCGGCAATCAGCTTCAGCTCCAGCTCCAGCTCCAGCTCTTCGCCCGGCTCGCCGCGCTGGGCCTCACGCGGCGCCTGATTCGTCGGCGTGGCGAAATGCACGTTGCCCAACCCGCCGCGGCCACCGCGCGCCACCATCACCTTCTGGTCTGGCTCGGTGAGGTCGGCCACCAGCGCGCCAGTCTCGGCATTGCGAATGACAGTGCCCACCGGCACCCTGAGCGTGAGGTCGTCGCCTTTCGCACCGTGCATCTTCTGGCCGGCGCCGTTGCCACCGTGGCCCGCCTTGTATTTGGGATGGTAGTGGTAGTCCACAAGCGTATTCATCGTGGGGTCGCCGACCAGGTAGACGCTGCCACCGCGGCCACCATCGCCGCCGTCCGGCCCGCCCATCGGCACGTACTTCTCGCGGCGGAAGTGCATCGAGCCGTTGCCGCCACTGCCTGCCTTGACGAAAATCTTGACCTGATCGTAGAACTGCACCGCTGTCTCCCCATAGGCTGGCGGCTACTCGGCCCTCACATACGCGCCATTTACGCGCCATTCGTCGCCGGCCGCAGCACGCTGCCGGCCAGCGCACACTATTGCGTACGGCGGACGCGGCCTCTGTCGCGCGGACCCGCCCACACATGCTGGCACAATGAGTGCCGCCATCTGCGACTATAGAAGACACCGCGACGGGGTGGCCCGATCTGATGGCCGATACGACCCGATCGGACACACCCCGCCACCTGGCGCGACGCCTCCGCGCAGGCGCATCGCGCGCTGGTGGGCCCAGCAGGGATCGAACCTGCGACCAAACGGTTATGAGCCGTCCGCTCTGCCGCTGAGCTATGGGCCCGCGCCACACGTGCTTAGTGTATCACATCGGCCGCCCGGCGCAGACGGCAGGCACTACGCGCGGCAGGCTAGCGGCTACCACAGTCGCAGTGGACAGCAGCGCCCGCCACGTCGCATACTGAACGCTGCGCCATTGTGCCGAGCATCCATCATGGCGTGAGAGGAAGACGACGATGATCTACAATGTGGCGCAACTGTTGAAGGCGCCGGTGGGCACTGTTCAGCGGGTGGCGCTCGACAATGAGGATCGCCTGGAGCTGAAGGAGAACGAGGCCGAGCTGGCAGGTCCCATCACCGGCGAGGTCAAGCTTCATCGCACCAATCAGGGTATCTTCGCCGACGGCTACGTCGAGGTGCCGGTCACGCTCGACTGTACACGCTGTCTCACGCGCTATACGCTGCCCCTACGCTTTCCGCTACGCGAGCAGTTCTATCCGACCATAGATATCGCGTCCGGCTTGCCGGTGCCCCCACCGACCGACGACGAGCTGTCGTTCCCCATTGATCGCAATCACCTGCTCGATCTGCGCGAAGCGATCCGGCAGAATCTGGTGCTGGCGCTGCCGACCAAGCCGCTTTGTCGCGAGGACTGCGCGGGGCTCTGCCCACAGTGCGGCAAAGATCTCAACGAGGGACCCTGCGATTGCCAGCCCGAGGTGGCGGACGACCGCTTCTCGGCGCTGCGGCAACTGCTGGAGCAGCAGGAAAGCTGAACCCGTCACAGCCAGGACGAGTACGTCACAACGAGCATGTGGTGGATGTCTCACATGTGCGCTCGCGCAGGCTCGCGCCGGCCATCCACCGCCGACCGCGCGAATAGACATAATGCAGCGAGTGGCACATGATGTGCGGGCATGTCAGATGGGTGATCTGGCTATGCCTGACGCCGCTTGAAATGGCCGCCCAGGGACGGCAGTCGCTGGTCGAAGCCAGCGTTGGACAGCCTGGAGGGCGTGAGGATGTGAGGGCGGAGAGGCACGCCAGCAGTTCATGTAGTGTACTTCTCGGAGTCGGTGGAAGGAGCTCTGAAACAGGATGGCAAGTGGAGCAGCTGGCACTCCGGAATATCAGGAGCGCGAGGTACGGCGCGAGGCGATGCCGCCACCGGCAGCTGGCGCGGTCCAGACGCCCGCGGCAGTCGTGACGCCCGCTCGCAACACTGTGCAGTGGGGGCCAGTGTGGGTCGGGCTGATCAGCACGTTTGCGGTCTTCATGCTGCTGGAAACCCTCGCCGCCGGCATCGGATTGGTGACGACCACCGAAGGTGGAACAAGCGCCTGGATCACCGGCATCGTTACATTGATCGCCTTCTTCGTCGGCGGCTGGATCTCACAGGTGACCTCGGTCGTCCGTGGATCCCCGGCAGGCATTCTCAACGGTCTGATGGTGTGGGCGCTGGGAACGGTGCTGTTCTTTCTGCTGTCACTCTTTGGGTTGAGCGCGCTCTTTGGTGCCATTGGCAGCCTGGTAAGCCAGTTCCTCGCCGTGAGCCGCACCATTGGGAACGTGACGACGGTTGTCGTGGCCACCAATGCCAGTGCGGCTGGATGGGGCGCGTTCTTCACATTGCTGCTGACGGCAGTCGTGGCAGCCATCGGCGGGTGGGTCGGTGACAGGATGGGTCCGATTGGGTGGATTCGCAGCCCCGCGCCTCCGCGCAACTCGTAGGCACCCTGCATCGACGATGCAGCCTGAACGGCGCCCCAGCAACGTTGCTGGGGCGCCGTTCTATCGCTCGGTGAGCCAGGCCCGCCATCATCATCCAGGGCGGGGCAATATCACCCAGCGCCCGAGATGGGTGGCACCTCGGCCCGCGTCGGAATGCTGCCGGTGCCTGCCGCCTCAACTGAGCGCGCGGCGACACGATTGGCGAAGGTGACCGCCGCGCCGGGGTCCGCGCCTTCACCCAGCGCCGCCAGAAACGCCGCTGCGAAGACATCGCCCGCCCCGGTGGGGTCTACTTCGCGCGCCGGCACACCCGGATAGGCCACCGGCCCCTCACCGTTGACGTACAGCAAGGCACCTTCCGGCCCGCGCGTCACCACCAGCAGCGGCACGCGCCGCGCCCAGCGCCCAATCAGCGCATCGGCCTCCTCCGGCGTACGTGGCATTCCCAGCGCCGGAGAGACGCCGGGCGGCGGCAGCAGGTCCTCCTGGCTGAGGATCAACGCACGCAGTGCGGGCAAAGCCTCCTCCAATTCCTTCAGGCTACCAGGATATACCTGCCCGTCCGCGTCCCACCGCCGCAGCCAGCCCTGAGCCGTCGCCGCCACCAGCGCGTCAGGGAACGCCCGCGCCAGCTTTGGGGCGATCTCGCCCGCCACCGGCGCCAGCAGCACCACCGGCGCGGCCCGCCAGCCCTCTGGCACATGCTCCAGTCCAAGCGGCTCGGCGTGGCCTCGCAGAAGCTGGCGCCGCTGGCTCCCGCTGTAGATGTTCTCAAAGGTTGTCGCCTCGGCTGCTGGCACGACTGCCACCGGCGTATCGTCGGCCTCCGCGCGCAGCGCCGCCCCCACGTCTGACGGTGCGCTCGTCACGATTGCCGCTCGCAGCTCCATCTGCCGCGCGGCCGCTGCGGCATACGTGACCGTCCCGCCGAGCCGCCATTCGCCGCTGGGCAGCAAATCGCGTGAGGCATGGCCGATCAGCAACAGATCGGGCGTCTCGTCTTCAACGGCCACGGTCTCTCCTCCCTCCACTCGCGCCGCTCGCGCGCATTGTACGCCAGCGGCCCAACCGCATGCTGGTGGCCGCAAATACACACGTGTACGTGGAGATCCCGCGATGCCGGCATCGCTGAGAGGGTCACCGGCAACTCCGAGACGGCTGCGGCCGGTGTCGTACGAAGCAGTGCCGCTTGACGCACCGGCCCCTCGCCGCGCTACGATGGGCGGTACGCGCCTCAGCCGTCGCAATCCGCCCCCGTTCAGTGAGCAAGGATCACCCACCTATGAGCAACCTCACTCCCGCGCCTGGCGCCACGCCTGGCGGCAGCGAGCCGCGCACGCTCTTCGACCAGCGCGTTCCGATGCGCGACGGCGTGACGCTCTCCGCCGACCTCACCCTTCCGCCCGGCGCGACCGAGGGCCGCCGCCTGCCCGCCATCCTGCAGCGCACGCCCTATCTGAAGGCCAGCATGCCGACCTATGAGATCGCGCGCTTCTTCGCCGGGCGCGGCTACGTCTTCGTGGCGGTGGATGTGCGGGGACGTGGCGACTCGGAGGGCGAGTGGGTGCCGTACGTCAACGACGGGCGGGACGGCTTTGATGCGATCGAGTGGATGGCCACGCAGCCGTGGTCCAACGGGCGGGTCGGCACGCGGGGTGGCTCGTATCTGGGGCGCATCCAGTGGCTCACCGCGCTGGAGCAGCCGCCGCACCTGGGCGCAATGGTGGTCGCCGTGCCGCCCTCCGATCCGTTCGTCGAAACGCCCACCGGCCTGCCCAGCCCGATACACCTCTGCTGGGAGCACTACGTCAGTGGGCGCGTCCTGCAGCCGATGGAGGCCGTCAACTGGAGCGCGGTCTATGAGCATCTGCCGTTGATGACAATGGATGAGGCGGCCGGACGCCTCATCCGCCACTGGCGCGAAGACATCGCGCACCCGCAGCTCGACGAGTACTGGGACCGCATCTGCTACCAGAACCGCTTCGAGCGTGTCAACGTCCCCGTGCTGCACGTGTCCGGGTGGTTCGATGACGAGCAGGTGGGTACGCCAAGGAACTTCGCCGGCATGGTGGCAAGCGGCGCGCCGGCAGTGCGCGACAGGCAGCGCCTGCTGATGGGGCCGTGGGGCCACGCGATCAACACGACGCAGAAGCTGGGCGACGTGGACTTTGGCCCGCAGGCGCTGATTGATCTGCGCGGCGAGGAGGCACGCTGGTTCGATCGCTGGCTGAAGGACGACGAGGACTCTGCCTCCGGCCCGGTGCGCATCTTCGTGATGGGCGACAACGTCTGGCGTGATGAGCGCGAGTGGCCGCTGGCTCGCACGCAGTGGACGCCGTACTATCTCAGCAGCGGCGGCCGCGCCAACAGCCGCTTCGGCGATGGCGCGCTCTCCGCTGCCGCGCCCGGCCCCGACGTGCCGCCCGACACCTACCGCTACGACCCCGCGCGCCCGGTCCCGTTCATCACCGAGCCGACCTCCTCGCAGATTGGCGGGCCGGACGACTATGCCGCTGTGCTGCGCCGCGACGACGTGCTGGTCTACGCCTCCGAGCCCCTGGCAGCCGATACCGAGGTCACCGGCCCGGTGGCCGTCGAGCTGTACGCCGCCTCCAGCACGCCCGATACCGACTTCATGGCGATGCTGCTCGACGTGCATCCGAACGGCTTCGCCCAACGTCTTTGCGACGGCATGGTGCGGGCGCGCTTCCACGAGGGGATGGACCGGCCGAGCCTGATCGAGCCGGGCAGCACCTACCAGTACCGCATTGACTGCTGGCACACCGCGCAGGTCTTCAAGGCCGGGCACCGCATCGCCCTCACCATCACCTCCAGCGCCTTCCCCAAGTTCGACCGCAATCTCAACACCGGCGCGCCGCTCGGCCAGACCAGCGAGATGGCCGTCGCCGAGCAGACCATCTTGCACGACGCGGCGCACCCCTCGGCAGTGATCCTGCCGATCATCCCGCGCGAGTAGGGCCGGCGGTTGGAAACCGCGCCTAGAGGGCCGTCCCCAGTGGGGAGGCCCCTGTCCCCAGTGGGGATGCCCCTGTCCCCAGTGGGGATGCCCCTGCGCCCGCAAAGTCCGCCTGCGCGCACTGGGGGCTGCCGGTGGCAGTGGACAATTGAACAACGCTGCCGGCGCGCTCTAGGCGCTTGACGCTGCGCCGGCAGGCACGTACGATGCTCGCACCGCCAGTCATCACGCTCGCCGCCACACACTCGCGCGGGAGCGGCACCCTGGCGGCATGAAGGCAGCGCGCAGATGGATATCGCCAACCAGACCACCGCCGACGAAAGCGAAGGCAGTGCGAGCTCGACCGAGCCCACCGAGCGCGTCTCCCTCGGCCACCAGATCGCCATCAATCTGTTCTGGTTCGCCAACAACATCCACTGGAACGCGCTGCTCTCGCTGCTCCTGCCGACCGCCATCGCCACGCTGCTGCCCTTCCGCGACAAGGGCCTCAATCTGGCGCTGGTGCTCGCGCCCGGCACGATCGTGGCCTTCATCGTCAATCCGCTCGTCGGCGGGCTGAGTGACTACGCGCGCTTCCGGCTCGGCCGGCGGCGGCCCTTCATGCTGATCGGCACCGCGCTCAACGTCGTGGTGCTGCTGGCGCTGGGCTACGTCGCCTTCACCGCCGACGGCCGCTACGGACCGACGCTGCTGCTGGTGCTCTTGGTCCTGCTCTTCGCGCTGCTGCAATTCGCCAATAACTTCGCCAACTCGCCGTGGTCGGCCATCATCGCCGACCAGATCCCGCAGGAACAGCGCGGCTCGGCCTCGGGCTTCTATGGCCTGATGACGCTTCTCGGCACCGCGGCCGGTGTCGAGATCGCCGCGGCAATCGTCTCGACCAGCGCCGCGCCCGGCGCGCAGCCGCCCAACACAGCCGGCTTCCGTGCGAGTCTGCTGGTGGCTTTCGTCGTGCTGGCAATCATTCAGGTCGTCTTCGTCGCGATCACCATGCTGACTGTGCACGAGACGCCGCTCACCAAGCCGCGGCCCTTCGCCTGGCGCACGTTCCTGGCGCGCTTCTCGCTGGAGCCACGCAAGTACCCCGACTTCTCGTGGATTCTGCTGACGCGCGTGCTGATCATGACGGGCATCTGGGCGATCAACTTCTTCCTGCTCTACTACTTCGAGGACGTGCTCGGCATCACCGGCTCCGGCACGCCGGTCAGCGCCTTCGGCATCCTCTCGATCTCCTCGCCGCAGCAGGCGCAGGCGGTCTTCCTGCCGCTGGTGCTGGTGGCCGCCGCGCTGACGGTCTACTTCGCCGGTTGGCTCTCGGATCGCATCGGCCGCAAGCGGCTGGTCTATCTCTCCGGGGCGATGATGACCACCGTGGCGCTAATCTTCATCTTCGCGCAGAGCTTCTCGGCCGCGCTCGTCGCCGCGATCTTCTTTGGCCTCGGCTTCGGCGCCTACACCAGCGTAGACTGGGCGCTAGCGACCGACGTGCTGCCGCCGACCGACGAGGCGGGCAAACACATGGGCATCTGGTCGGCGGCGGGCATCATCCCGCAGGTGATCGGCGTCGTCCTGGGCGGCACGCTGACCTACACGCTGCAGCGCCTGCCCAACCACCTCGGCTACGATGCGCTCTTCGCCGTCACCGTCGTGCTCTTCCTGCTCGGCACGCTACTCGTCAAGCAGGTCAAGGGCGCACG
>DASUBU010000125.1:0-29849 GCA_035763125.1 Ktedonobacterales bacterium | reverse complement strand
GGAATCTCCCGGCCGCTACGCTTGCGGACGCCACACCTGCACGGTGCCGTCGTCGCTGGCCGAGGCGATGCGCTTGCCGTCGAGCGACCAGGCGACACGCTCGACCGAGTCGCTGTGGCCGGTGTAGGTGAGCAGGGACTTGCCGGTGTGGGCATCCCAGACCTGGACGCTGCCGTCAACACCGCACGAGGCAATGCGCTTGCCATCGGGTGACCACGCAACGCCGATCACGGCTTTCCCGTGACCCGTGTAGGTGAGCAGGACCGTCTTGAGCGTAGGGCCGGCAGGTGTGGCGGTGGCGGCGAGCTGTGGCGGGCTGGTGGGGTTGTGCTGTGCGCCGGCCGGCGAGCCACAGGCGGGGAGCAGCACAAGCAGGCAACAACACAGCATCCCAAGCAACAGGCGGGGGCGTCGCATTCTACGAACGACTCGGGGCCTTGGACCGCGGTATCTCATTGGTGTTGGCTCCTCCTCTTCCGGCGGGCGACGTGTATGCCGAAGTTCGGTCGAATGCAGCGTAGCGGCTGCCAGGCGTCGTGTCATTCGCCAAAAGGCGAATACTCGGAGGACGAGGCTCGACCAGATTGGCCGGGCAGCGGCACGTCGTCCAGGCGTACAATGACACGGACCCCTGGTGATAGGGCCGCGACGTCTTTGGGGCTGTGCGCCTTGGAGGCACGAAGGAGGGCAGGCGGACATGCTCGCGACACGCTTCACCGAGCTAGTGGGCTGTTCCATCCCCATTCAACAGGCGGGACTGGGCCGACTGGCGAATCCAGAGCTGGCGGCAGCAGTGGCCAGTGTGGGTGGGCTGGGACTGGTTGGGATCGCGGGCGCTGATCCGGAGTGGATTGCCCGCACGCTGGACGAAACGCGAGAGCGAGCGGGCGATGGCGGTGGCGCAATCGGCGTCAATGTGCTGCTGCCGTTTGTGAAGCCTGACGAAATCACTGAGTGTCTCAGGGCGGCGGCCGCTCATGCGCAGGTGGTGGATTTCTTCTGGGGCGACCCCGCCCCCGCGCTGGTGGAGATTGTGCACACGGGTGGCGCGCTGGCGAGCTGGCAGGTCGGCTCTGTGCGGGAGGCCGTCGCGGCGGCTCAGGCCGGCTGCGATTTCATCATCGCGCAGGGCGTCGAGGCGGGCGGGCACGTGCGGGGGCGGACTGGCTTGCTGGCTCTGCTCGATCAAGTGCTTCCTGCCGTGGATATCCCCGTGCTGGCCGCGGGCGGCATCGGCAGCGGGCGTGCGATGGCCGCCGCGCTCGCGGCCGGCGCGGCTGGGGTGCGTGTCGGCACCCGATTTGTCGCCACCCCGGAAGCGCATGCGCATCCGATCTACGTCCAGGCGCTGATCGCCGCGCAGCCGGAGGATACGGTCTACACAGAGGCGTTCGGCTACGGCTGGGAACATGCGCCGCATCGCGTGCTTCGCGCGAGTCTGGCGGCGGCGGAGGCCTTCGAGGGAGAGGTCGTCGGGCACCTCATCGCTCGCGATGGCGGCAAGAGGACCGAGTTCCATCGCTTCCAGCCGCTCTCCGCGACCGATGAAGTGCTTGGAACGGTCGAGGCGATGCCACATTGGGCCGGCTATTCGGTGGGGAGCGTGACACGCGTGCAGCCGGCGACCGAGATCGTGCAAGAGCTGGCCAGCGAGGCCGAGCGCCTGTTGCGGACGTGGCGCTAGGCCGGACACGTCTGGCGTACAGGAGGGCAGGGCGGGGGAGCTTCCGCCGAATAGTGCGTGCCCGGCCCTTCTGTGCCTGCGCTATTGAGCCGGACGATGCAGCGCACCGGCCGCGGCGAGGGCTGCCGTGCGGCTGTGGACGCCAAGCTTGGCATAGATGTGCTCCAGGTGTTTCTTGACGGTGGCGACCGTCACCACCAGCCGCAGCGCGATCTCGCGATTCGGCAGGCCCTCGGCGACCAGCCGCAGCACGTCACGCTCGCGCTCGGTCAGCGACCAGGCGGATGACAGCGCAGTGGTCGTCCCGCCGCCAGGCGAGGGCCTGCGCGCGTGAGCGGGCCGCGTTCAAGCTCGATCTGAAGCACGTCGCCATCGTGGGTCTCGACGTAGGTGAGCGCGTCGTCTAGCGGGTCGGGCGAATCGGCCTGATCCATCGGGCTCGCGTTGGGCAGGCAGCCGGTGGCGGAATACTCGACATCCTGCGCGGCTGGTGGAATGGCAAGTGCGGCGTCAGTGCTGGCCGGATGTCGTCGCCCTCGGGGAGGAGTTGCGGACATCTCCACGCACGCCCCCTTCCGCACTCACCAAGCGGCGGGCTGCATCACCTGCTCAGACAGACGGTGGATGACGGCCAGAGCTTCACGTGTCGCGCTAGACGTGCAGCGTACCGAGGATGACCAGCACGATCACCGTGACGGCAATGGCGGTCACGACGACGACCTCCCAGCGGCTGCCGGAGTGGAAGCGCCATCGACGCTCAGGCGGAAAGCCGAAGCGCGTGCGGTTGGGCCACAGCAGCGGCACACCGCCATAGGTGAGGCCGTCGGCGGTGATGTGGAGCAGGTAGCCAACCAGGAACGCGATGAAGGCCACGGCGCGTCCGGAGGCCAGGATGCCGCCTGGGCCGATGCCGGCGCCAAGCGCCTCGCCGGCCTGCACAAAGCCCCAGTTGTAGAGCGCGTGGCCGATCGCGTATTGAGCCGCCCAAATGAAGGCGCCAACCATCGCCAGGCCGAAGAGGCTGTGGAAGATCGTGCGGTGGCCGGCGATGGCCTGGATGCCGCGGCTGACGAAGCCGGCGCGCTTGCCGATGGTGCTGCGGGCGTTGTCAATATCAGGGGTCAGCGCGCCCAGCGCCGCGCAGCCGAAGAAGATGGTCTTCAGCAACAAGACATCCACGACCTGATGCGGGTCGCTCAGCGGTGTGCCGATGAGCTGCGCGCCGGTGATGTGAAAGATGCTATCGGCGACGACCGCGCCGGCCAAGCCGAAGACGACGTGTGATGGCGCCTCCACCCGCTGCCCCTTCCTACCCTTCCGATGCCATAGTGCAATGCAAATTATGAGGCAGCGCCGCAACAAGCTGAGCCGCGCGCTCGCGTCCGCAGTAACGTCGCGCGGGCGACGCGGTGTCCAGCGAATCGCCAGGAGGTCATGCCGTGCCGGGCGCCTCGCTCAACAGCCCAGCTGTCTCGGCGATGTAGATCTTGCCATCCACCACCCGCACGGCATAGGCAGGCACGTCGTCGCGGGCTGGCCCGCGCAGTACGCGGCCAGAGCGCACGTCGAAGCGGGCCAGATGCACCGGGCAGGTCAGCACGCAGCCCTCCAACTCACCGTCGGAGAGCGCGCCGCCGATGTGGGGGCAGTCGTCGCTGACGGCGTAGATCTCGCCCGCTACGTTCGCCAGGCAGACCAGCGCCCCCTCCACCTCGACACGCAGCAGCCCGCCGGGTGGAAGAGATTCCACCCGCGCTACCTGGACGAATCCCTGCATGCGGCTCGCTCCCACGATGGCTCTGGATGCTTCGGCGGCAACTCATCGGCATTGTACGCTACAGCAGCCGGCACGCCAAGGGGCGAGAGAACGTGAATCACGGGTGCCCGGTCGTATCGGGCGTGTTTGTGGCGTCGTCATCCGTGCGCGGGGCGGCCTGCTCGTCGTGCTGACGCGCTACCTGATCGAGCCCGATCCGGCTCTCGCCCACGGTGTTGTCGAGCTGGCCGCCCTGCCCGACCCATTCGGTCTCGTTTAGGGTGCCAGTCGTGTCAGGATACGTCGTCTCAGAGATCGCATCGGTCTCGGCGAGGATATCGGCTAGAGCGGGGCTCTCCGCCTCGCCGCCCTGCGGCACATGCCGCTCTGGCTCGTATGGCGGGATGGTGTGATCGTAGCCCGGCGGCGTGACGGGCGGTGTATCTCGGCGGCCGGGCAGCGCTCCGCTAGAGCTGGGCGGAGCATTCGGCTCTCTCGCTGGGGCAGCCTCGCCTGGCGCTTGCGAATCGGGCCGTTCAGCGCTGTCCGGGCGCTCTGATGATTCGTGGCTGGACATGCAGGCCTCCTTCACGGGGTAAGCAGTACGAGGTATGCACATCCGATGCCATCAGCGCCCGCGAGCGGGCGGCGACCAGCAGCATGAAGGCGGGCAACGGGTTGCCGGCCGATGGGCAGATGCCCGGATACATTACGCATGCAGAGGGATGCGGATCGGCGGCTGGGAAGCAACAGAGCAGAGAATGCACCATGGGCGAGCTGATCGAGCTCGCCCATGGTGGTGACTGGGTTCCAGGCAGGTTGGCGCTGCGTCGAGCTACTGTGACACGCGCTGCGCTGGCCGGCAGGTGAGGATGGCGAAACCCGCACTGAACGGCTTTGTATCGACAAGCTTCAGCGTTGCCTTGCCGGCGCCTCCAAACAGACGCGTTCCCTCCTCCACCACCACTGGATAGACCCAGAACCGATACTCGTCAATCAGGTCGTGCTGCATCAGCGTGCGCGCCAGCTCGCCACAGCCGTACATCAGAATGTCCTGACCGGGCTGCTGCTTCAGTTTGGCGACCGCTTGCGCGACATCGCCCTTGATCAGGGTAGCATTCCATGCCAGCGGTTCTTCGAGGGTCCTGGAAGCAACGAACTTGGGCATGCTGTTGATGCGATCGATAAACCCTGCTTCACCCGGCCCATCATCAGCGACAGTCCTGGCGGACCAGACATTGGCAAAGCTCTCATACGTCCCTCGTCCCAGCAGCAGGGCATCCGATGCGAAGAGCTGATCGCGGGCATACTTTCCACGTTCTTCCCTGCCCGTTTCCGACGGGGGCATCCAATCCAATGGCTGGATGACGCCATCCAGCGACGTATACACCTCGACGACGACCTTTCTCATGGCGCGCTCCTTTTGCTGCGTACCGTCATCAAGTGCAGGATACTGCAGCAAGAGCGCGCTGGTCTTGGAAAAATACGCAAGCTACTGAGGCTGTCGCACATGAGCGATTTGAGCAGGCGTCCGTCCGAGGAAGCGCTTGAGCGAGTTGGTCAGATGCGACTGATCGAAATAGCCAACCTCGTGAACGGCGTCGAGGATTGACCCCCCTTGCTCCAGGAGTGCCTGAGCTCGGCGCGCTCGTTCGATTTGCTGAATCGTCTTATAGGCCAACCCGGTCGCTTGCACGAACCGATACTGTACCGAGCGCGGCGACAACGCTTGCGGCTGACCTCGCAACACGGCCTCCACGACAGGATCACGAACAAGCAGCCCTTCACGCACCAGCCATTCGACAAATGTATCAGCATTCTCAAAAGTGGGTAACTCCCACGTGGAGCCTTGAAACCAAAACGATGTCCTGGTCGCTTGGGGTAGATTTGCATCTCTTCGATCCAGCAGCTTCCCTGGCGGCAGAAGGGGCAGAAAGGTGCCCACCTTGAAGCGGATGCCGAGCCACTCAACACCTCTCCGCTGATAGTGTAAAGGGGAGGCCTTGGTCTCAGGCCCACGCACGGTGAAGGTTGTCTGGCCTTGGTATTTGGTCACAACCATCTCCCAATGGCTGGCGGCAAGCGACATAAAGGAACCCGGCTGCTCACTTTGGGCACGCCATATCACCTCGACATAAGAAGACTCTGATGCTCTATCCTCGAAGAGAAAGGTCATGCTTTTGCCTCTCGGTTATCAGCTCTGAAACCGCACGAGACGGAGATGAAGTTCCAACGACCCCTCCAGGACTCGTGCGAACCGAGTATCTCGGGCACCGTGCGGAGGGCATCCCTGATATGGCACTTCCAGTGTACCCGAGTGATCTCTTGGATGCGCAGTGGGCCGTCCTGGCTCCACGTCCTGCTGCGCTGTTGGGCAATTGAGCGCACGCTGGCCTGGCTCAATCGCTTCCGCCTGGCGTTCCTCCAGCTGGGCTGCGCGCTCATCTGCTGGCATGCGCTCCAGCGATGGTCTTGACAGGAGTGATCGAGACCACATCGAGCCAGGCAGTTGAGGTGTATTTCAACGCCTTCTCGCAGGAGATAGTACCCGCGTTCGCGAGAGCACAGCAGCGTGGCGTCGGGCTGATCGTCAAGGTCCCGCTGGACTCAGGATGGCTCTCGGGCAAGTACCGGACAGACGTGAGCTTCAGCGACGTCCGCAGCCGCTGGCCACTGAGGTGATCGCCCGCCGTGCGGCGATGCTCGATCAATTCGCGGCGCTCGTGCCGCCGGGCACCTCGCTCACGCATGCTGCGCTCCAATATGTATTGGCCTATTCGGCGGTGTCCACTGTCATTCCCAGTGCAAAGGACGTCACGCAAGTGCGCGACAACTGCACTGCTGGTGCCAGGCGCTTACCCGAAGCTGTCGTGCAAGCGATCTACGCTTGGTGGGAGCGCGAGCTAAAGGACAACCCATTGCGGTGGTAGCGGCGCGGCTCACTGCGCTTCGTCCACGGCCCGCAGATCGTCGCACAGCCGATCATCCTGCACTATGCTGGGACGCGCTGGGCGGAGATCTAGCCCTCATACATGCGAGCGAGCGGCGACCAGCGCGGCCAGCGCGCAGATAGCGGCGAGCAGCAGGAAGGCCGGCAGAGGATTGCCGCTGGCGGCCAGTGCGCCACCCGAGATGGCGGCCAGCGCGCGCAGCCCCGCCGAGAAGATCGTGCTGGCGGCATTGACGCGCCCGCGCAGCTCGCGCGGGGTGACGAGCGTGTTCGCCGTGTCCCTCAGCACAAAGCCCAACGCCACCGCGCCATCCAGCAGGAAGCACGAGACGAGCGCGACGGCGAAGCCGATACCGATGCCCGGAGGCAGCGCGCTCGCCCAGGCCAGACCAAGGGCGCCCAGTGCGGCGACGCTGAGCGCGGCTGCCAGCCCGCGCCGCCAGCCCCAGTCGTAGAGCCGCGGGGCGAAGGCGCTGCTGACCAATCCCCCGGCGCCCATCGCGCCGAAGACGAGGCCGGCCTGCCAGGCGGGGAGCCGCAGATGAAGCTGTGTCAGCGTGGCGAGCAGCACTTCGATCGCGCCGGCATCCAGCGAGAGCGGCGCCCCCGCACCCTTCAAGAGTCGCTGCGCCGGGGAGTCGAGGATCGCGCGCACGCCGGCCAGCGCCTCGGTCCACAGGCCACGCAGGGAGCGGCGCTCGGCGGACAGCTTGTCTTCGGTCTGAGCGGTGGGCATATGGAGCTTTGGGCGGACGCGGCCGAGGGTCAGCGCGGAGAGGACATACGAGAGAGCATCGGCGCCCAGCGCGAGGACGGGACCGGCGGCGGCAATCAGCACGCCGGCCAGCGGATAGCCAGCCAGCACGCTGGCGGCGTCGGAGGCTTCGAGCGCGGCGCTCGCACGGCTGAGGTCGGCCTCGCCCGTGAGATCCGGCAGCCAGGCGTGGTAGGCGATCTGGAAGAAGACCTGCCCCGTGCCGAGCGCCAGCACGACCAGCGCCAGCAGCCACAGCGGCGGCGTCAGGCTCAGCACGCCGAGCAGGGCCACCGCGCTGAGCGCGAGCGCGCGGCCGAGATCGGCGGCGATCATCAGCGTGCGGCGGTCGAGGCGGTCGGCGAGCAGGCCCGCGGCCAGACCCAGCGTGACGAGCGGCACGTAGCGCACCGAGGCCACCAGCCCAGCCGCCAGCGCGGACCGCGTCTGCAGCAGAATCAGCCACGGCAGCGCGAGGCCCGTCACCTGGTCGCCGAAGAGCGAGGCTGTCCGCGCGGCCCACACGGCCCGAAACGCGCGGTCACGCCACAGCGACGGAGCCGGCGAGTAAGCGGCTTGTGTATCTGGCACCGGGGTGGGATGCATGGTCTACATCATAGCGTGGCGCGCTGGCTATCGGACGTGTACGTTTGAAGAGGCATCAGCGGAAGAGGCAGCAGCCAGCGAGCGGTGTGAGCGCGGTTCCAAGGCTTGCAGTGGCTCAGGCACGAACGAGGAGGTGGCGAAACCGGTGGATCAGACGACGAGGCAACTGGGCATCTACGAGGAATCTCATTGAGACGTCCATCATATCACTGCATGGAGAGCAAGTCGCTTCAGCAAAATTCGATGTGTAGACTACCAGAATGAAGAATCAGGGCGTGGACAAACGCAACCTCTGCCGCCCTGCGCGTGTTAGTGTTGATAGTGCCGTCGGCGGCGGGACGAGTCGGACGAGCAGAAGGAGCGCGGGATGGCTGATATAGGGGAGCGCGAGCAGGTGGTAACGGCAGTGGATGGCGAAAGCGAAAGCGCGCCCTATTCTGCCGCCGCAGCCACGACCGCGCATGTCGAGCTGCCCGGCCCGCTGGATCTCGCCGCCTCGCTCGAGATGTTCCGCCGTGCGGGGGATGATGGGATTGACCGCTTTGACGGCGCGCGGCTGATGCGGACGCTCCCCTTGCCGGATGGCCAGGCGGTGGCCTACGCCGCGACGCTCGCTGGGACGATCAAGCGCCCCGCGCTGGAGGTGACGGTCGCGGAGCCGCGCGACCTGCCGGTGGTAGAAGCAGCGCTGCGGGCGACGTTCCTCATGCCGCCACTCGAATACGACTTGCTGCTGGCCGAGGATGCGGTAGTGGCACGGCTGGAGGCGCGGTTTCGCGGGCTGCGACAGGTGCGCCAGTTCGATCTCTTCGCCGCGCTGGTGCGCTCGATCAGCGCGCAGCAGGTGAATCTGCGCTGGGCGGCCACGACGCGCCGCCGACTGGCGGAGGCGTTCGGCGAGCGGCACGAGGTGGCCGGAGAGTGGGTCTACCGGCTTGATCCAGCGCGGCTGGCGGCGGCGCGCGTGGAGGAGATTCGCGCGCTGCAATTCACGACGCGCAAGGCCGAGTACATCATCCACACGGCGCAGGCGATGGCCGAGGGACGCCTCGCGCTCACGGAGCTGGAGCCGCTGGAGGACGCCGCGGTGGTCGAGCGCCTGGTGGCGCTGCGCGGGCTAGGCCGTTGGACGGCGGAGTGGATTCTGGCGCGCACGCTGGGCCGGCCAGTGGTGGTGGCGGGCGATCTGGCGGTGCGCAAGGCGGTGGGGGCGGCATATCTGAATGAGGCGCTGCCCAGCGAGGCGGCGGTACGCACGGCGACGGCCCACTGGGGCGCTTCGGCTGGCGTGGCGCAGGCGCTGCTGCTGGCGGGCTACGGCGCGGGTACGCTCTCGACCTGATCCGCCCGAGCACTGTGGATTTGGATGGCACGAGGCTGATCGAGCGTGCGCGCCCAGGTGGGTAGCTGTGGTCAGGGAATGGGGATGAGCGTATGATTCCAGAAGCTGCGGAGGCGCACCTGTAAGTCGCGCTCCCATCGGCTACTGGAGGATATGAGATCCATGCTCCTGGACAGCCAGCGCGCCCTCTTCGACATGCCCGACGAGATCGCCTATCTGAATTGCGCGTACATGTCGCCGCTCTCGCGGGCCGTGTGCGAGGCCGGGCAGGCCGGGGTCGCGCGCAAGACGCAGCCCTGGCGCATCCATGCCCATGACTTCTTCGATGAGGCCGAGATAGCGCGAGCGCTCTTCGCGGACCTGATCGGCGCCGATGCCGAGGGGATCGCCATCGTGCCGGCGGCGAGCTACGGCATCGGCGTCGCCGCGGCGAACGTGCCCGTGCGGGCCGGGCAGCGTCTCGTGCTGCTGGCGGACCAGTTCCCCGCCAACGTCTACCCCTGGCGCGACCTGGCTTCTCGTACTCGCGCCGAGGTGGTGACGGTTGCTCGGCCAGCCGATGACGACTGGACGCGGGCCGTGCTAGAAGCGATTGACGAGCGGACGGCGGTCGTGGCGCTGCCTCAGTGCCACTGGACCGATGGCGGCCTGGTGGACCTCGTGCGGGTGGGCGAGCGGACCCGTGCGGTGAGCGCGGCGCTGGTGCTGGATGTTACCCAATCGGCCGGCGCCTTTCCACTGGATATCAACCGTATCCAGCCAGACTTTCTGGTTACGGCGACCTACAAGTGGCTGCTCGGCCCCTACAGCCTCGGCTTCCTTTACGTTGCGCCGCGCTACCGCGACGGGCGGCCGCTGGAGTTCACCTGGATTGGCCGCGAGGGCAGCGAGGATTTCGCCGGGCTGGTGGACTATCGCGACACGTACCAGCCTGGCGCGCGGCGCTTCGACGTGGGCGAGCGCAGCAACTTCGCGCTGATGCCGGCCGCCATTGCATCGCTGCGGCAACTGCTCGACTGGCAGGTTGGCAACATCCGCGACACCCTGCGCGAGTTCACGGGGCGGATCGAGCAGGAGGCGCGGCGGCTGGGACTGAACCCGGTGCCGGCGGCGCGTCGCGTGGACCACATGCTCGGCATCCGGTCGCCACGGCCCCTGCCGCCAGATCTGCTGGCGCGGCTAGCGGCGGCGCAGGTCTACGTCAGCGTGCGCGGCCAGTCCATCCGCGTCTCGCCGCACATCTACAACACTGAGGAGGACGTCCGGCGCTTTCTGGCCGTGCTCGCCGAGGTCGTCTGATCCCGCTTTCCGCCCATATCGCTTGCAGGACAGAGCGAGACATGAAAGGGCCGGCCATGCGCTTCCAAATCGGCGTCTTCGCTACCGTGCTCGACAACGCCGCGCGCGTGCTGCTCGTGCATCGCACCGACTGTGACTGGTGGTGCCAGCCGGGCGGTGGCATGGAATCCGGCGAGACGCCGTGGGAGGGTGTCATCCGCGAGACGCGCGAAGAGACCGGGTTCGAGGTTGCCGTGGAGCGGCTGGCGGGTATCTATAGCTGGGCGCCGCGCGAGGACGAGGTCATCTTTGGCTTCGTGTGTCGCCTCGTCGGAGGCGAGCTGGCCACCAGCGATGAGAGCGACGACGTGCGCTTCTTCTCGCCTGATGCTCTGCCTGCCAATACCTTCCCCGAACACGTCCATCGCATCCACGATGCGCTGCAGGGCGCGCCGCGGGCGCTGCTCACGCGCGCCAGGGGACCGTCTTCACGCGATGTGGCGCGCGGCAGCGCCGCCTCGCCGTAGTGCGGCATCGCTTCCGGCCACTTGTCCCCACCGAACGCTACCGACGGACGTATCATGACACGAGGTGTGCGAGCCCGAAGAGCATATTGACGAGGCTATAGTTTAGTGATAAACTATTTGCGGCGGTGCTGGTTCGGGACCGGCAGGTGGGGTCGCGATGGTCCGCGCGGTGCAGGCTCCTATGGTGCGCGCGGGCAGATGCGGCGACGACACTGGCGCCGCGCGTATGATGAGGGCGAGCGCGGTGCGCTTGCGACGAGGCAGCAGCGTAACGAAGGAGAACGGCGAGAATGGACGGCACGAACATACAGCTTGGCGGCGTGCATCACGTGACAGCGGTGACGGGCGATGCCAAGCGCAACGTCGCGTTCTACACCCAGGTGCTGGGCATGCGGCTGGTCAAGAAGACCGTCAACCAGGACGACGTCTCAGCCTATCACCTCTTCTATGGCGACACGGCCGGCCACCCCGGCACTGAGCTGACGTTCTTTGACTGGCCGGATGCCGGGAAGAACCGCGCCGGCACAGGGACCATCGCGGCGATTCTGCTGCGCGTGCCCGACCGCGCGGCGCTCGCATGGTGGGCGCGGCGCTTCGACGAGCTAGGCGTGGCGCATGGCGCGATCACCGAGCGCGCCGGACGGCCGGTGCTGCCGTTTACCGATTTCGAGGGGCAGCGGCTGGAGCTGGTCGCGCCGGCCGAGGGAGAGCCGGAAGGCGTGCCGGGCGGCGAGCCGTGGTCCGGCAGCCCTGTTCCCGCCGCGTACCAGATCCGCGGGCTGCACGGCGTGCGCCTACATGTAGCGCGGCTCGCGCCCACCGAGCGCGTGCTGACCGAGACGATGGGCTTCCGCCCGGCGGGGATCTATACGCTGCCGCCGGAGACTCTCGGTTCGGAGCGCATGGTGCGCGTCTACGCGGTGGCGGCTGGCGGGCCGGGCGCCGAGGTGCATCTGGAGGAGCGCACGGACCTGCCGCACGGGATGGTGGGCATCGGCGGCGTGCATCACGTCGCCTTCCGCACGCCCGACGACGAGCAGCACCTCGCGTGGCGCCAGCGGCTGGTCTCTTCGGGCCTGCACGTGACGCCGCAGATTGATCGCTTCTACTTCCGCTCGATCTACTTCCGCGAGCCCGGCGGCGTACTCTTCGAGATTGCCACCGACGGCCCCGGCTTTGCCACCGACGAGGATCTGGCCCACCTGGGCGAGCGGCTGGCCCTGCCGCCCTTCCTGGAGCCGCACCGGGCGGAGATCGAGGCGGGGCTGCGCCCGCTGGCGTCGCCGGTCACGCCGGCAGCCGCCACCACCGACGCCGCGCCTGAGCCGGCGCAGGGCTGATAGTCTGGTGGCCTGCTTCGTCGTGGGCTCGCGCCTCGCGGCTTGCAGGCCGTGGGAAATCCGGCGAGGGAGCATTGCCAACTCTTCAGCCGAACCCACGTAAGCTGGGAGTGGCCCCTCCCCTGTGCGGCCGCCCCCAGCCGCGCCTATCCCAGCCCCAGCAGCCGATCCACCAGCGCGACGCTGGCCTCTTCCAGCGACGTGACCAGCGCGTCGGCGGCTTCGAGTCCCGGCGCGTCCGCTTGTCCGGCGCGCCGTATCGCCAGGCAGCGCATCCCCGCCGCGCGCGCCGCTTGCACGCCTGCCGGGGCGTCCTCGATCACCAGGCAGTGCCCTGGCGCGACGTCGAGCCGTTCAGCCGCCGCCAGGAAGATATCAGGCGCCGGCTTGCCGTGGGCGACCGCCTCGCCCGAGACCGTTGCTCCCAGGTAGGAACCCAGCCCGAGCAGGTCTACGATCAGCCGGATGTTGGCCTCGGGCGCCGAGGAGGCCAGCGCCTGGCGATAGCCAGCCGCGTGTAGCGCCGCCATCAGCTCGCGCGCACCCGGCAACGCCTGCCCCTGCTCCGCCACCAGCGTCCGGTAGATCTGCTCCTTGCGCTCGGCGAGTGCGGCCAGGCGCTCGGGCGGCCCCTCCACACCGAACATCAGCGGGATCACATCAGAATTACGCCGCCCAAACCCCGCCCAGAATGCCGCGTCAGAATACGGGAAGCCGTTCTCTTCGGCGAGCTGTTTCCAGGCCAGCCGGTGCTGCTCCGCGCTGTCAATCACCACGCCATCCACGTCCCACAGCACACCGTACCCGCTCCGCTCGACGCTTCCGCTCCCACTGTCACCGCTCTGCTCCATGCATGCCCTCCCGCCCGTCTGCGCGGCTCACGCGCTCTGCATAGCCTCCGCCTGTGTTGCGCTCTCCCGATCTGTGCCCTGTGCGTCCTCTTTGTTCAATCTTCTCCCCCACCATCCTCTCTCCGCCCTCCGCCCTCCGTGTCCTCTGCGTGCTCTGTGGTGAGTTCTCCCGTGAACGCTCCGCCGCGCATACCCCATACCAGACACTGCGAGCCCTCCGCCAATAGTCCCCCAGTGTGTCCGTGCGCTCCGCTGACTCGCTCTCCCCTGCAAGACAACGCTTGCGCCTGGCGGCGGTGGTTAGCTTATGCGTGGGTAGCGCAAAGGCTCTACAGTAGGTGTTCCACAGAGAACATCCGCGGCCCCGGCCACCACGCCTCGCGGCGCGCTGCCGGCGCGAGCTCCTTTGACAAACATAGACAAGAGACGGTGCAAAGCCGATTGACTAGCCGTGCGGTATAGCCGGAAAGTACCAGTCAGAGTGGCACCGTGGTTGCGCGCTGAAGGGGGCGGCTATATTTCACGTGGCGCGTCCGGGGCGTACAAATGTTCCACAAGCATGGAGCAGATGACGCCCCAGGACGCATCGGTTGACGAGGTCTGCGCGTGGGTGGAAGGCGCCGGAGATCATCCGAGCGTCTTGCGCTGGAGAGACCCGCCATCTCGCTTCGCAGCGGGGTGGCGCTCCAGCTGGGACACGTGTGCGGAGTGACTGCGCAGATCCCGTCGAGTGGAGGATGCTCTATTGCTGTCGACACAGGCACGTTTGCTGTCTGGCGGGCGGATCCTCTCCCTCGCCTTGCTCGGGGGGATCACCCTGAGCCCGATCCCAGCCACGGGAAACGCGCAGGCTGCGCGTCCTGCGGCCCCCGCGCAGTCCTGGCTGACCCTGGCCGGCCCCTGGCTCTGCCGTACATGGGCAAGCTCGCCCTCTGGCGACGCGCAAGACGCCCTCGCCGAGGCGCTCGATCAGACCATTGCGGCCGTCGCGCCTGAGAGTGTGGCCGGCAGTTCCGGCGGCGCCACGGTGCATTGCACCAGCCACTGGCACGTCAACTCCAGCGGCCAGCTGCTCTCTGACGACCCCAACTGGGTCTCCACCCCGGACGGCCTCTGGCCCACCAATCTGCAGGACTCGCGGCCCGACGCGTACCTCATGCGTGCGTATCGCCCTGCTGCCAAGTCCGTGCGCACCGAGCATCACAGCAAGCGCAAGGCGAGCGTGTCTAGCTCAAGAAGCACAGGCGGGTCCTGGACGCCGCCACCCCCGCCGCCTGGGGGCTATGACGCCTGGGCGCCCGTCCCCGGCCACCCGAGCTACGGTATGTCCGACTTCGCCGGCGACCCGTGGCACGCCTACTTCGGCTTCTGTACGTGGTGGGCCTGGTATCGCCACCAGAGCGAGCCGTTGCTCAAGATGGGCAATGCCGCGAACTGGCCGCGCGTCGCCCCCTCGTACGGCCTGCACGTCGGCACGAAGCCCGTCGTCGGCGCGACTGCCGTCTTCCAGCCGGGCGTTGAGGGAGCCGATTCCGGTGCCGGGCACGTCGGCCATGTCGAGGCGGTGCTCAGTGGCGGCTGGTTCATCATTTCCGAGATGAACTTCGGCTGGAACGGCGGCGGCTGGGGCCGTGTGGACTGGCGCTATGTCTACGTCGCCTCCGGCGTGTCGTTCATCTACTGAGCGAGCCGCGAGCGAACGTGCCTCGTCGAGCCTGCCGGTCACTCACCGGCAGGCCCAGGCATGGCTCTGCGCTCCACCATCGTCGGCCTCAGGCGCCCGATTGGACGCGCGACCCTCGGAAGCTTGGGCATCTGCCTGACATTCGCCCTCAGCGGCGGACAATTCTCCTCATGACCTCCCGATGCTGCGCGTGGGCAGCTCGTTCTGCGCTTGCCATTCTAGAAGTTATGTTCTATTGTTGAGGCTGTTAGGACGCACCGGCGACTCGACAGGGCTTGGGGCAGGAGGAGTGAGATGGCGGAGGATCGCGACGCGCTATGGGCCCGCGGCGAGATTGGCAATGGCGAGCTGCGTTGCGCCGGTCTGCGACTCCCGCTCACTGGCCGCACACTGCGTCTGGTCGTCTGGCTGGCGGCTCAGCAGGCGCGCATCAACGCAACCGCCGCCGAGCGCGGCCAGCTCTGGCTGACGTGGAAAGGTGCTGGCCCCGGCTCGATCTCCGGCCGCATCGAGACACCACTCTGAGCGCCCGCGCCGCGCCGATTCTCTCAGTCTTTGGCCAGCGGCAGCTTGAACCAGAAGGTTGAGCCTTCACCGACGACGCTCTCCACCCCGACCTGGCCACCGTGCCGCTGGATCAGCGTCCGGCCGATGTGCAGCCCCAGCCCCAGTCCGACACCAGAGCCGCTCTGCACCTCGATTCCGGGCACGCGATGGAAGCGCTCCCAGACGCGTTCGAGCTCGTCCTCTGGCAGCCCGGGTCCCTGGTCACGTATGCTCACCCGCGCCAGGCGACATCCCGGCTTGCCTTCCATACACAGCGCCACGCTCACCGGTCGCTCCTGCGCCGAATATTTCAGTGCGTTGGTCAGAAAGTTGCTCACCACCTGCTTGATGCGCAGGCCATCCGCGTGTACCGGTGTCCCCCTTGCCGGCCCCTCGTAGACAATTGTCCGGTCGGGATGTGCCAGGTGCTGCTCGGCCACCGTCTCGCGCACGATCACCGCCAGGTCGCGCCGCTCGACGCGCAGCTCCAGCCGGTTCGATTGGATCCGCGAGACGTCGAGTAGATCGCCAACCAGCCGGTTGAGCACATCTACCTGCCGGTCGCCGCGCTTCAGCAGCTCGCGCGCCGGCCCCAGTCGCTTCGCTATCCGGGGCTTGCCCTCGCCGAGCGCCACCAGCCGCCGATCTGTTAGCTGCACGTTCGCCTTCAGGGTCGTCAGCGGCGTGCGCAGCTCGTGGCTTGCCATCGAGAGAAACTCGTCCATGCGCTGGTTCGCCGTTCGCAGAGCCAGCTCATTCGCCTGTGCTGCTGCCCGCTCGCGCAGCAGCCGCTCGCGCTCGATCACCAGCCCCGCGAGCTGCGCCACGGCCCCTGCCAGCGCCATCTCGTCGGGCGTGTAGTCGTGCGGCTCGCCGCCGTGATCGAGTGAGAGCGCCCCCACCACCTGCTCGCGCACTCGCATGGGCGCTATAAGCAGCGCCCGGATGCCGTACGGATTCGGCAACTGGTCGAATGGCGGGTGTGTCATGTCGAGCATCAACACCTCGCCAGCCAGCAGCCGCTTCGTCAGCTCTGGGAACGGCGACTCCGTGATTGGCAACGCCTGCTCCTGCTCCACCCACCATTGCATTCGCTGCGCGTCGGCCAGCCCCGCCACCGCCATTGGCCGCTGCCGCCCACTTGCCGCGTCAAGCGCCACGATGCCCACGCGCGAGCATCCCAACACACTGCACGTCAGTTCGGCGAGCCGCTGGGCAATGGCGCCTGCCTCGCCAGCCTGCTCCTCCAGCGGTGCCGTCTCGTCTGGCGCCCGCACCAGCGTTTCCGCCATCTCCAGCAGCGCCGTCAGTGCGTCGCGCGCGCGTCGCTCCAGGCTGTGCCGCGCGGTCACATCGTGGTAGATCGCCACGGCCCCGGCGATAGCGCCATCCTCGTCACGTGTCGGCGCTCCACTGATGCTCAGCCAGATCTCGCGACCCTCGTGGCTGCGGAAGACCACGTCCATCGCCCCCACTCCGGTCAGCTCCTCGCCCGCCAACAGGCGGAGGATCGGCCGGCGCGCGGGCGGCAGTGCGTGCCCCTGCCCGTCATACACCTCCACGAGCTGCAATCGCTCGCCGATCGGCCATTGCTCGAAGCCCTCGGGCGCCATCAGCCGGAAGATCGCCCGCGCCGCTGCGTTCATCTGCGCGATGCTGCCGTCGCCGCGATAGACAACCACCCCATCGGTGATCGCCTCGAAGGTCACTTCGAGCTGGCTTGCCCGCGCCGCCGCCTCACGCGCCGCAGCTCGCAGCTGCAGCTCCAGCGCCTTGCGCTCTGTGATGTCGGTATCCATCCCCACCCACTCGCGCACTGTTCCCGGCTCGCCGAAGACCGGTACGCCGCGCGCCTGGAAGTGGCGATAGATGCCGTCGCGCCGCCGCAATCGGTACTCGCCCTCAAGGGGCGTGCATTCGTGGATGGCCCGCTCCCACGCCTCCGCGATTCCCGCGCGGTCGTCTGGGTGGATCGCGTCGAGCCAGCCCCAGCCGCGTACCTGCTGCTCGCTCTGGCCGGTGAACGCCCGCCAGTTTGGCATGTCTTCCACCTGCCCGTCCGGCGGCGTCGTCCAGACCAGATAGCCGGTGGCTTCGCTCAGCGCCTGGAGGCGCTCCTCGCTCTCGCGCAGCCGCCGCGCCAGCCTGTCGGCCTCGCTCGCTACGGCGGTTGTCTCGGCGGGCGCGGCTGGTGGGCTCGGCGTGGAGTCGCGGTCACGCTTGGCGTTCATGCGACACATTCCTATCAGTGCGCCGGTGGCAACCGCGCAACAAGAGCGAGCACGTGCGAACGAGCAAACACAAGCGAGGCAGCTCGTCGCACGAGCTGCCGCGGACGGATGACGTGCACCACCATGCTGTATGCGATGCGGCGCCACGTGTGGCCTCTGTGGTACCTTCGCCGCCAGCAAGCCACGCTTACGTCAAACCAGTCAATGCGATAGGACTGTTATATAGCACGTCCAAGCTGAGATGTATACTGCCCAATTTCGGCTGGTATGGGGCGCGCGACGCACGAGCCGCCTCAAAGGAATCCGACTGGACCCGATGCCACCCCTCCCCCCTATGCAGGGGGAAGGGGTGCGATTGCTGGTGGTAGTGTTGCGCGCCGTTGGCGCGACGGCCATGGTTGAGGTTGAGAGCGCGGCTACTGCACGATCACGGTGTTGCTGACTGAGGCTCGCTGTCCCGCGCCGTCGGTCACTGTCAGTGTCACCGTGTAGGTGCCAGCGAAGGAGTAGTAGTAGAAGCCAAGGTTTTCGACGTTGGCGGAGAAGGTAGCGGTGGGCGGCGGAGGATAGATCGGTGTCGAAGAGGAGGGCATCGGCACTGAGGGATAGGGCGACGCGAAGGGGGACAACGTCAACGGCGCACCAACGTGCACCGGCACTGGCACCGGCAAGCTGATCGGAGCGGCCGGCATCGGCTGCCCACCGCCCTCAGCAAAGGCAGTGATCAACGCGCCGGTGAAGTAGAGGATCGGCAGGCCGGCAAGCAGGGCGCCGGCCCATTCGTCCAGCCCGCTGAGCCACTCGAACGGCACGACCGGAGCGAGAGTGGCGGCCAATATATCCAGCACGATGACGACAATGCCCAGGCCGAGCGCGGCGAGCACGCCGTCGTAGAGCCAGCGGCGCGCCTGGCTGCGCGGCTGCCCCGCCGGGAGTGCGGTCAGGCGATCCAGCAGCGGATTGATCGCCAACCCCAGCGGCCGCAAAGGCAACAGCAGCACGCGCGGTAGCTCGCCGACACGCGGCATACCATGGATGCTCATCCCACCAAGGCCGCCGACCGACCGCGCCCACGATGAGCACCGCACTCTCTCCGATGTCACATGTGATGTGCGTGAATAGTTGTAGACAAGCAGTATGGCCAGATGCCTCCACAGAGCGGGCCATGCCGGCTCGTTGCCAGTCGCCTGCCAGCAGCAGTTGCGCTAGTCTCCTGCTGTTGCCGCATACCAGTCCAACACCCGCCAGGCGCGCAGTGTGTTCCACCGGCTCGGCCGGCCCTCGCCCTCGTCCGTCTCGACCGGCATCGTGCCGGGGTACTGGATTTCGAGCGGCCACCGGCCGTCGCCGTTGCGCTTCGACTCGACCAGCGCAATCGCCTCGGCCACACGCTCGTCCGGCGTGGCGCCAGCGCGACGCAGGTACTCGAGACCCCGTAGCACGTCGTAGTGCCACCAGGTCGGGAAGGCGAAGCGCGTCCACGTGGTGTCGCCCTTGCGATCGCGCTCGATCACCTCGCCGGTCGTCCGGCGGCGGAGGAGGCGACGCTCGAGGAGGTATTCCTGCCCGCGGAGGCGGGCCGCCGTCACCGCGGCTCTGGCGTGGCTCCCGCCGGCCAGCTCGTATTCGAGCAGGGCTTCCAGCACGCAGATCGTGGTGTTGAACGATGACCGCGTCGAGCCGTTGGCGGCCTCGCAGTTCCAGCCGCCGTCGAGTAGCTGCTCGCCGAGCAGACGGTCCACGATCCGCTGGACGTCCTGGCCGAAGTAGGCGCCGCTGGCTGCCACCTGCCCATTGATGCACGGCTCGACCTCGCCGGCGAAGAAGGGCGTGCCCCCAAATTCCCTTCCCCGCCACGCCCCGTCCCAGTCCCAGCCTCGCCACCGCACGCGGTCGCGGACCAGGCCCACCGCACGACGCGCCTCGGAGCTTTCGGGATCGAGCCCCAGCTCTCGCAGCAGCGTCAAGACGTGCATCGTGGAGTCCCACCCGTGGTTCCACGCGGCGCCAGCCCACGCGCCATCAGCCCCCTGGAGGGCGAGCAGCCGCGCGCCCATGCCCTCGGTGGCGACCCGCGCGCGCTCGGCCGCGACCTTCTCCGCGGGCGCACTGAGCAGGTCGCGCATCACCTGCCAGCGGATCGCGGGGTCAGCATCCAGCAGCCACTGTATGACCGATTGGTTTGGCTTCGCGGTGTGCCGTTTGGGTGGATGGGTCGCCATCTGCTCGCGCTCCTGACGGTGGTGAAAGGGCGTTGTGGGTGGCCGAATCAGTATTACAATGTACCAGCAAAAGCGGACGAGATCGGGCCTGATGAGCACCTCCTGGAGACATGCAGCGTTCCCCACGTCACGCATCACGGATCGTGCACCCGCGCCGGAGAGGTGATATCAGGACCTGTGGGCTTGCGCGGTCTGGTGAGCAGCCGTACAATAGACCCGTATGTCTCCGCTATGATTCCACGCGGGCGCTGGCGACGGCGCGACGCCTTCATTCGGTTGCGAAAGGATCCCTTGCGATGCCCTCCTCTCGAACCGCCAAGCCGCTGGTCAGCTCGGTGCTGGCCTTGCTCTTTGTGCTCGCCTTTGTGGCGCCCTTCCTCCAGTATGACTATCTCGCCGGTCCCGAGACGCCCTTCGATCCGGTGCAGGCGGGCAGCATCCGCTACGGCGTGATCCTGGCCTTCGCGCTGCTGTGGCTGGGCGTCCAGCTCTTCTGGAAGGCGCCCACCGAGGCGACCAAGCTGGGGATGACGCTCTCGGCAACCATCGCCTGGCTGGCACTCGCGCTCTTCTTCGGCTTCCACGATCCGCAATACGGCGGTCCAGTCGCCTTCTTCACGCTGATGGGCAGCCTCGGCATTGTGCTGTTGTGGACGCGCTTCCTGGCCGACGAGATCACGTTCTAAGTCGGGCTGATTTGGACCTGTGGGGCTGCGCCGCATGGGTTGACCTGCGCTGACGCGGCCCTGCTTTGTTCGGTCTGCTCTACTCAAACCGCTTCATTCAACCCACCTCATTCGGCAGAAGACACCTGCGTACACGTGCCGCCATGTCCTCTCCGACCGCCTCTAATCGAGCCCGGTTGAGTGCGTAGCGTTCCTGCTCGCGGTAGTTGCCCGCATGGTCTCGAAACAAGGCAGGCGCCTCCAGCATCAACCCAGCTACCAATCGTGGAATTGCCTTCCTGCCTCGCCACGCTTCCGCCAACACATCCAAGGCGCGCTGCAGATCCTCGACAAAACCGCGGTTCACATGCTCACGGTGATGTAGAGTCAGCGCCAAACTTGGCAGACCGCTCAGGTGGCCGACCACCTCCGCTATCGCCCATTCCTCGGTTGGCCGAGGGGCCACCGTGACTAATTGCTCAACCTCGCCCGCGAGCTCCATCGACAGCCGCACCAACTCATCGTGTTGCGCTTGATTGACGGCTGCCGCTGCACGTATTCTGCCTCCGCTGTCGATCAGTGGATACAGCGCGGTCTTCGGCACGTCTGTCCGGTCAGCCCATGCCTCCTGTAGTATCGCGAATGCCGCTCGCACACGTGATACCGCCTCCTGGTCAAGGCCCTCTCCTCGCTCCAGCTTCGCCAGGAACCCGCTTTCGGAGTCGTACTGCTCGTTTAGGATCGCAATTGCCTCTGCCTCAGTCATGTCGCACGCCTTTTCATCCGCGCATCTCGCTTGCTTGTAGGCACGACCTATTATAGCAACATCACGCTTCTCTGGTATCCCCTGTAACCCTGTGAAGTAAACGAATTGGTGCGGCGCCGCCCGTGCTTGGCGTCGCGCCACATCATTCCGACGACGAGGAAGCTTTCCATCCGTCCAGTGGAGATACACCCCCCAGCGCTGGTCCTTGTCTCAGATCATCGCCTCTTGACAGATCAATAGTTTAGTGCTATACTCTCACCAGAGCACTTCATTTAGTGAAGTGACTAGGGATTGCGAAGCATGGTGCGGCTGGCTGGCTGGATAACGTGGGCCGCCCGCGCCGCACTCAGGAGGCGATGATCCAATGGCGTGGCAGCTCGACAAGGCACACACGCAGATCGCGTTCGCGGTCAAGCACATGATGGTCTCGACCGTTCGCGGGCAGTTCAAGAACTTCTCTGGCACCGTGGAGCTGGACGAGCAGCACCCGGAGCGCTCGCGCGTCGAGGTCATGATTGACCCCACCAGCATTGATACCGGCGATGAGCGCCGCGACGGCCACCTGCGTACCGCGGACTTCTTCGAGGTCGAGAAGCATCCCGAGATTCGCTTCGTCAGCACGCACGTCGAGCGCGCCAGCGACGACGAATACCGCGTGACCGGTGCCCTCTCGATGCGCGGCGTTACACGGCCCGTTACGCTGGACGTGACGCTAGAGGGCCAGTCGCGCGACATGCAGGGGCAGCGCCGGGCCGGCTTCTCACTGCACGGCGCGATCAACCGCAAGGACTACGGCCTGACGTGGAACGTGGCGCTGGAGCAGGGCGGCGTGCTGGTCGGCGACAAGGTACAGCTTGTGATTGACGCTGAGGTTTTCGAGCCGGCACAGGTCAGCGCGTCGGTCTAGCACGACCGCTCGCACTCGATACAGAGATGGGGCGCGGCTTTCCAAGGAAGGGGAGCTGCGCCTCGTCGTGTTTGACCTCAGCGACGATGGCCTCGGTTGAGCAACGCGTGCACATCCTGCTGGTGCGATGAGCCGGCCCCGCAGCTCGTTCGCCATCCAGGGCAGGGCATCCTACCCAGGGATGATCACGTCGTTCGGATCCTCGCCCGCGGGAATGGTTGTCGCGACGGCATTCGTGCGTGTGTCAATCACCGAGAGGTCGCGGCCGGTGGTATCGGCAACCACGACGTAGCGGCCGTCGGGCGTGACCGCCAGCCCGTGCGGGTAGCCATCCACTGTGATGCTGGCGCGCAGCCGCGGATCGGCGGGGTGCGCGCCAATGTCGAGCACGCTGACGGTACGCGAGGCGCCGTTGGTGACGTAGAGCGTGCGTCCGTCGGGCGAGCGCGCGATCAGCGCCGGCTTGACGCCGATGGGTACCGTTCCGGCGAGCGCGCGTGTCCGGGTGTCCACCACGAAGAGGCGGCCGAGCAGGTTGTCGCTGGCGTAGATGTAGCGGCCGTCGGGGCTGATGGCGATGCCATAGGGCTGCGAGGGCGCCGGCAGGGTGATGGTGCCAGCGAGCGTGGCCGCCTGTGTATCGAGCACGGCAATGGCCGAGCCACCGAAGCAGGCCACGTAGGCCCAGCGGCCCTCGGGCGAGAGCACGATGCCGTGCGGATTGGCGGGCACCGCGATGTCTCTGCTGCGCGTCCAGGTAGCTGTATCCACCACCGAGACGCTGCGCCCTGCGAAGTTGGTGACGTAGAGCGTGCGGCCGTCGAGCGTGGCGACCATGTGGACGGGCTGGCTGCCGACGCGCGCGGTGTGCCAAGCGCCCAGCTTGCCGCCCGCGAGCGCGTAGGCCACCACACGGTCGTCGCTGATGTCGCTGACGTAGAGCGTGCGGCCGTCGCTGGAGAGGCCCAGGCCGTGGATGCTGCGCGAGACGCGAACGGTGGCGACGCCGAGCTGGTCGAGGTTGCCGGTGGCCAGATCGGTGACGAAGATGGTGTACGGCGCGAGAAAGGCGGGGCGGCCGACGACCGGCAGCGGCGTGGAGGTAGGCACGGAGGCGCTAGAAGAGCCGCAACCCACCAGCAGCACACTCGCTAGCGCCAGCGTACACAGGCGCGTGGAGTATTGGTGCCATCCCAGCGCGCGTCGTCTTGCCGGTAGACACATCGTGCCCCCCAGCCGCCCATGCATAATCGCCCCGCACCTCTTTCGTGCTGCCCTGCGCAACCCGCGTCGCTATTGTAGGCGGGCGCATGGCGACGGCGGAGGGAGCGGGTACTTTGTGGTAGAGCTACGGCCGCTCGCTCAGGTGAGGACTACGCCTCGATGCCAACGGTCGCAGGCACCTCGGCTGTGCAGTAGGCGCAGCGCGTGGCCTTGATGGGGATCTCGCTCAGGCAGTACGGGCACTCGCGGGTGGTAGGCGCGGCGGGCTCGGGCTTCTTGCGCAGCGCGAGCAGCGCGTTGAGCGGCTTGATCACCAGGAAGAAGATGACCGCGGCGATGATGAGGAACGAGAGCAGCTCGTTGATAAAGTCGCCGATCTTGAATGTGCTCGTATTAATGGTAAAGGCAATGGCCGAGAAGTCTTGCTTCCCGCCGATGGCGGCGATCAGCGGAGTGATGAGATCCTTGACGAAGGCGCTCACGACGGCGCTGAATGCCGCGCCGATCACCACGGCGATGGCCAGATCAATGACGTTTCCGCGCATGACGAACTCTTTGAACTCGCTGATGAGTGCCTTCATGGGTATCCCCTTTCTCGCGCGACGTGATGGCAGGCCAGCCCGCGCACCCGCGGCCACTCAGGGTGCAGCCCCGCCTGCTCCCTGGATAGCACCAGCCTATGCGGATTTGGTATAGTTCGCAAGGTTCTGTAAACGATTGGGAGCCAACTGAGAGTTTGTTCATGCATTTCGTGTGGTCGCGGTGGCGTTGGGGTACGGGCGTATCGCTGGCACCTCACAGACGCGCCACGCCAAGTCACTCTCAATAGGTGAGCTACTGATGAGCATCTTCACGCCGGCGGAGGTCGCCTTCCTGCAGAGTCACCGCCTGGGCCGCCTGGCGACAGTCAACGCACGCGGCGAGCCGCACGTCGTGCCGGTGCGCTTCCGCTACGACGTCGAGCGAGATGCCATCGTGGTGGGTGGTCAGGGGATGGGCACGAGCAAGAAGTACCGCGACGCCGCGGCCGGCCGGCCGGTGGCCTTCGTGGTGGACGACCGTACGCCCGACGGCATGCCGTGCGGCGTGGAGGTGCGCGGCACGGCCGAGGCGCACGCGGCCGACGGCGACGCCATCTGGCCCGATGCCGATCCGCAGTTCTTGCGCCTGCGCCCGCGGCGCGTCGTGGCCTGGGGCATCGAGACGCCGCCCGACCAGCCCAACGCACGCAACGTCTGACCCGCGCCTCTCTGCTCCCCGCATCTGCCTGTATTACGCTTGAGGTACTGTTGCCTCAGGCGTTTGCCACTGCCACGGCTACCGCACGCATCAGATGCAATATCAGGTTGCCGCCGAGGCAAGATGGGGTATCCACCCGATAAGTAACGGTCGCCGCCGCCGGTATGCTCTGCGTAGCACAACCCTGACGGATCAGCGTGGATTGACTTCGCACATCTCTCGGGAGGAACACATGCGCATCGCGCTCATCAATGCGCCGCTGCGGTCGGCGGTGTGCGACCGGGGCGTGGGGCACCAGATGCCGCTGGGCCTGCTAATGGTGGGCGGACCGCTGCTCGACGCCGGGCACGCCGTCACGCTGATTGACGCAGCGCGCGAGCACTTGAGCGCGGAGGAAACCGCGCGCCGGGCGGCGGCGTTCGGCGCGACGCTGGTGATGATCGCCCACGTCGGCTCAACCACGGCGCATCCCGCCTGTTTGCGCACACTGCGGGCGATGAAGGCGCTGCTGCCGGAGGCGGTGACGGTCTACGGCGGCGTGCATCCGACCTATCACTATCGGCAGATTCTGGCGGAGCATCCCGAGGTAGACGTGATCGTGCGCGGCGAGGGCGAGGCGACGGTGCTCGATCTGACCGAGACGCTGGCACGTCAGGCGGATCGTCCGCCGGAGCAGCGCGACCTCTCGGGCGTGGCGGGCATCGCCTGGCGCCAGCAGTCGGCGGTGTCGGTGACGGCGCGCCGGGCGCCAATCGAAGTTCTCGACGCCTTCCGCATCGGCTGGGAGCTAATCGCCGACTGGGACCGCTACCGCGCCTTCGGGTTGGGCCGGGCGGCGGTCGTCCAGTTCTCGCGTGGCTGCCCGCACACCTGCACCTACTGCGGCCAGTGGATGTTCTGGAAGCGCTGGCGCCATCGGGACGTGCTGCGCTTCGTAGACGAGCTTGAATGGCTCCGGCGCGAGCGTGACGTGCGCTTCTTCTGGCTGGCGGACGAGAATCCGACGACGATCAAAGAGGTGTGGCGCGATGTGCTGGCCGAGATCGCGCGGCGCAAGCTGGAGATCGGTCTGTGCGCCTCGATCCGCGCGCAAGACATCGTGCGCGACGCCGATATCTTGCCGCTCTACCGGCAGGCGGGGTTCCTCTACGTGCTGATGGGCGTGGAGACCGTCACCGACAATACCCTGACACGCATCCACAAAGGCTCCAGCGTGGACGACGCTTACCAGGCGGTGCGGCTGTTGCGCGCGCAGGGCATCATGTCTATCGTGGACTATATCTTCGGCCTGGAGGAGGAGACGCCGAGGACGATCTGGCGCGGGCTGCGCGGGCTGCTGCGCTACGACGGTGACTTCGTCAACGCGCTCTACATCACCCCCCACGCCTGGACGCCGCTGGGCCGCGAGCAGCTTCGCACTGGCACGCTGATCGAGCCGGACCCCTGGCGATGGGACTACCGCCATCAGGTGCTCGGCGTCGCGCACCTTACACCGGGCCAACTCTTTCTCGGCGTGAAGGTGGTGGAGCTGGCATATCACCTGCATCCGCGGCGCCTCTGGCGCATCGGCTTTGCGCGCGACCGGCGGCTGCGGCGGCAGCTTCGCTTCTCGCTGCTGCATACCGCGGCGGTCTTCTGGATCGAGGTGGCCGAATTCGTCGCCGATCGCGTGCGCTGGCGCGGGCAGCGCGGCGACCGCGATGGACTGCTCGCCCAAGTCGGCGACGACGCTACGGAAGGAGCCGCGCGACAGCCGGAAGAAGCGCGGGCCCCAGTGATCTCACCCACCACCATCACCAGGCGAGCGTAACATGCCGATGCGCGGGAGTGGCGGTGTGTTGTGACTGGTACTGACGAGATTCCACTTGCGAAGGGGAGATGCGGAATATCCTCGACACAGGAGGAAACAACGATAGCATGAAGACAGTCACATCCCAAGACGGCACGCCCATCGCCTACGATCAATCCGGCCAGGGGCCGGCGCTCATCCTGGTCGCTGGTGCGTCGGCCAGGCGCGTAGATGAGGCATCGCTGGCCGCGGCACTCGCGCCGTACTTTACCGTGTTCGCCTACGACCGGCGTGGCCGCGGCGACAGCGGGGACACGCTGCCGTACGCGGTCGAGCGTGAGGTCGAAGATATCGAGGCGCTAATTGACGCGGCGGGCGGCTCCGCCTTTGTGTTTGGGCACTCCTCCGGTGCCGGGCTGTCCCTGGAGGCGGCGCGCCTGCTGCCGAGCAAGATCGCGAAGCTGGCCGTGTACGAGCCGCCCTTCGTCATTGACGACAGTCATCCTCCCGCCCCGCCGGATTTCGCGGCGCACCTCACCGAGCTGGCTGCCACGGGTCGCCGAGGTGATGCGGTCGAGGCGTTCATGACGTTCGTCGGCACGCCCACCGAGATGATCGCCCAGATGCGACAGTCGCCCATGTGGCCGCAGTTGGACGCGCTAGCGCACACATTCGCCTACGACGCCACGATCATGGAAGACACCGAGCGCGGCGATCCCTCGTCGCTCAGGAAGTGGGCGGCGATGGCGGTCCCGACGCTCGTGATGGATGGCACAGTGTTTCTGGGCCGCGAGGAGCCGCATGCCTTCATGCGCCATGGCGCCGATGAGCTTACCAGGGTCCTCCCCAATGCGCAACGCCGCATCCTCGACGGGCAAGATCATGGCCCGGCTGACGATGTGCTCGTGCCTGTGCTGAAGGAGTTCTTCCTCGGCTGATGCCGCTGTAGCACGCGCTGCGCACCGCCTATCCACAGCCGTCACATATGGCCCTTTGGCCAGCACTATTCCTGCCCTTTTGCCCAGGGTGTTCCGCCGGTGCGCCCGTTCTATAGTAGAGATGCCTGCCGCTCTGGTGGCTGCCGGACCAGGCACAACGGCGCATGGACGCACGGACGGAAAGGGCATCTACAGCATGTCTGAACAATGGCCTCCCGACTTACCCGTGGCGCGCGTGCGGGTCGCGCGCCCTACGGACCGCTTAGCGGAAGTTGTGGCGTTTTACCGTGATGGGATCGGCTTGCGCGTGATTGACTCTTTCGAGGGCCATGCGGGCTACTCAGGGGTCATGCTTGGCCTACCGGGAGCAAGCTATCACCTGGAATTTACCCAACATGAAGATGGCAATGATTGCCCCGCGCCGTCAAAAGACAATCTGCTGGTGTTCTATCTGTCAGATAGGGCGGCCGTGGATCGGGTCACCGGCAGGCTGCGGAGCATGGGCTATCCTCCGGTGCCCCCAGAGAATCCATACTGGGGCGCCGATGGTACAGTAACCGTCGAGGATCCCGATGGCTGGCGCGTGGTCTTCACGCATCACCAAGAGCCCGCCTGACTCATCGCTGGATAGCTATTTAGGGGGCGATCTCCCTCGAATAGCGTATGATGCGTGAGCGGGCGGCGAGCGCCGCCTGGAGCAAGCGGAGGAGACGAACAGTGGAAGACGGCGAGATCCTGCACACGATCACGCAGTTGATGGACGAAGAGCATCGCATCTTGCACGCGGCGGAGACCGGCGCCGGGCTGGACGACGCGGGCAAGGCGCGGCTGAGCGAGGTGAAGGTCGAGCTTGACCGGTTGTGGGATCTGGTGCGTCAGCGGCGCGCCCGCCGCCATGCCGGCCTCGATCCGGAAGGCGCCAAGGAGCGCGCGGGCGCCGTCGTCGAGCGCTACCAGCAATAGTCCTCGCGGCCATCGCGGTAGAGCGAGCCACGACAGCATGCCCCAATTGAGTGACATCGCCGGTGATGCCAATCCTGGTTGGGGCATTGTCGTACGAGGGCATGCGGAGACACGATGCTCGGAGCGATTAGCCCGACACCTCGCGCAGCGCGGCTCCTGTGACGATCAGGTCGCAAGCCCCCGCGTCCAGCGTGGCCTGGACCCCAAGCGGAATCGTCGCCAGCCTGCCAGCGTGCCCAAACGGCAGGGGATAGAGCACGGGAACGCCCAACGGGCTAAGGCGCTCCTCGAGCACCTCCTCCAGTGTCTTCGTGTGTGGCCATGGCGCACCACCGCCATCGCTCCACTCACAGTCGGCAAGATCCCCCACGACTACTCCACGCACCCCCGAGAGCTTGCCCGCCTGCGCCAGCTGAACCAGCTCGTACTCAATGCGATGTGGGCTGGCCCCCACTTCCTCGAACACGAAGATCGCCCCATCCAGATCGAATTCCCAGGGTGTCCCCATCGTCAACAGCAAATCTGAGAGACAGCCGCCAACGAGCCGTCCGCCCGCGGTCCCCGGCGCCAGCGCACGCACGAACGGATCATCGGGATCGCGCGGAAGAGGGCCAGAGGTTTGCCCACCGAGCACTTGTAGCATGCGCTCGGTCGTGAAGGCCGGCACGGTCGCGACCTGTGTGAGTGATGGTCCGTAGAAGGTCACCAAGCCCGTGAACCGCAATAACGCAGTATGCAGCGCCGTGATGTTCGAGAAGCCGATGAAGGGCTTGGGGTGAGCAGCAATGCGCTCAAAATCCAGATAGGGGATCACCTCAGGCGCGCCTGTTCCGCCACGCAGACACTGAATCACGTCCACCTCGGGATCGGTGAACATCGCCATCAGGTCGCGCGCGCGTGTCTCCGGGCTGCCTGCCGTCCAGTTCGTACGCTCCAGCGCCCCCTCCGCGAGTTTGACACGATAACCGCGCGCCTCCCACCAGGCGATGCCGCGCAGCACATCGGAATACGTGTTGTATGGACTGGCTGGACTGACGATGCCGACGACGCCACCCGCCGGCAGCGGGCCGGCCAACACTGGCTCCATGAATCCTCCGTTGCAGACTTGGATTGAGCTTGAATGCTGCAATGGAAACCACAGGGCGTGCAAAGCGCGGCTAAAGTCCGGCTCATGCGGCGCGGCCATTGCCTACGGCGAGCAATCTTCCCCAACCAACGCAGCGTGTGATGCTCGATGCCTCTCTTTGTCACGTGCTCACGCGCTTCACATCATGTTTCCGAGCTCCTGCATGAACTCCCCCGGCACGCCATGCTGCCGCGCCGCGTCAGCTCCGCTGGCTTCATCACGCGCGCTGCACGCTTGTCCGCTGCATACAGTGTATGCCATCTCCAACAGCACGCCCAGCGGGAAAACTACCCGTCCTTTTCCAGCCGCATTCTCCTACACGTTGGTCTCGAACGCTGTCCGTTGGCACCAGTTCCAGCCCACTGAATCCGAGGCTCGGCTAGCTGTTCACACAGACCGGCCGCTGCGCTGGCACGGCGAATCTGCCTCGCACACCTGCATACCAAGCGGCCTAGATGGCG
>DASUBU010000124.1:0-5600 GCA_035763125.1 Ktedonobacterales bacterium | reverse complement strand
CAGCTTGGCGTGCTGGCTGGCGCGATGGCCAAGATCGCCGGCGACGTGGTCCTGCTGGCACAGACTGAGGTGGGGGAAGTGATGGAGGCGCCAGCCGCGGGCAAGGGCGGCTCGTCGGCCATGCCCCAGAAGCGCAATCCGGTGGACGCGACGCTGGCGCTGGCGGCGGCGCGGCTGGCCATCGGCGGGATGCCGGTGGTGCTGGGCGCGATGGCGCAGGAGCACGAGCGCGCGGCCGGCGCGTGGCAGGCGGAATGGGCGGCGCTGCCCGACCTCTTCCGCCACACCTCCGGCGCCGTGGAGCACGTGCGATGGGCACTGTCAGGCCTCGAGGTGGACGCCGAGCGCATGCGCGCCAACTTGACAAGCTCCGGCGGGCTGATGCTGTCGGAGGCGCTCGTCATGGCGCTGGCGCCGCGCCTGGGCCGCCACGAGGCTTATCGCATTGTCCGCACGATGAGCGAGCGCGCCACGAAGGCCGGCAAAGACTTCCGGCAGGTTGCGCTGGCCGACAAGCGGGTGCGTGCCGCGCTCCCCGCGGAGGCGGCTGAGCGCGAGCGCATCTTCGATCCAGCCGCCTATCTGGGCAGCACCGATATCTACATTGATCGCGTGCTGGCCGAGTACCGCGCGTGGCAATCAACCGAGCAAGGAGTCGTCTCAGATGCATGACAGCGGTGAAGCGAGCCATGTAGCGGTGGACGACGGCGTGCGATTGGCCTACCGCGCTGACGGACCGGAGGAGGCGCCCGCGCTCGTCTTCTCGAACTCGCTGGGAATGGATCTGCGGATGTGGGATTCACAGCTTGCCGCATTCGCCGGGCGTTTCCGCGTCGTCCGCTACGACAGCCGCGGCCACGGCCGCTCCGACGTGCCCGCGGGGCCATACACGCTCGAACGCCTCGGGCGCGACCTGCTGGCGCTGCTCGATGCGCTGGAGACCGAGCGGGCGCATATCTGCGGCCTCTCGCTGGGCGGCATAACGGCGCAATGGCTGGCGGTCTACCATCCCCAGCGCGTCGTCCGCGCTGTCTTCGCCAATACCGCGGCGCGCATCGGGTCGGAGGCGTCCTGGGACGAGCGCGTCGCCGCAGTGCGCGCGGGCGGCCTGCGCTCGATCCGCGAGGCATCGCTGGGGCGCTACTTCTCCGAGCCGTTCCGCCAGCGCCACCCGGACGCCGCTCAGCGCACCGGCGATCTGCTGGAGGCGACGCCCGAGGTCGGCTACACCGCGGCCTGCGAAGCATTGCACGACGCCGATCTGCGTGCAGTGGTTGCGGGCATCCGTGCGCCTGTGCTGATCGTCGCGGGCGCGCTGGACGAATCCACCCCGGCCGCGCAGGCCCGAGAGCTGCACGCCGCTATTGCTGGCAGCGAGCTGGCCATTCTCGACGCGGCGCACCTCTCGAACATCGAGCAGGCCGACGAGTTCAACACGTGCGTGCTGGCGTTCCTGACACGGCCCTAATTGTGTCGCGCCTCAACGGCGGTAGTTATGGCGACTTGTCGGGTTGGGGCAAGCTGCCGTGCGGGGCGCTGGCGGCCGGTTGGGCAGCGCGTGTATCGCGCGTGCGCCGCGGCTGCATCGTGCTGTGCAATGGGCGCTGACCCCCACAATGACGCCACGCAACCTGTACTGCCCCCTTGTCGTAGTCATCAGTGGCGATGCCGAGTGATGCATCGGCTGCCGATGCAGCCCGAGCCGGACGAGAGCGAAAAGAGCGAAACGAGGGGGCAGGCATGGCATTTGTTCGCGGGGTGGGCGCCATACTGACGCTCATCATCGGCCTGATGGCGTTTGCCGGCGGTGTGTACGTGGCCGTCACCACGCTCATCATAGACGGCACCACCCCCCAGCCGATAGACTGGGGAACAGTGATCGGCGGCGCCGTCTCCATGCTGGTCGGCGTTGGATTCCTCTGGCTATCGCGCGCGGTGGGTGGCGAGCATGGCCCAGTCCAGTCCTACCGGGAGCGCCCCATCAAGCGCCGGTCAGTGTAAGCCAGATCGAAGAAGTAGCGAGCGACAACAGGCCCCCTGAGTGGGTCGTCGCTTTTTCCTGCGGTCCAGCACCTGGCGCAGCCTTCCATCTAGGCACAAGCGTGCCGCGTTCTCTGCCACGCGGCAGCCATGGGGCGCCATGCATACGTGCTGGCGTACCTCATGCGGCTGTAAGTGGTGCATCCGATGGCGCCAGGTAATTGCAGGAAGGCCCCAAGTGGTGCAAATTGGTCGAAGAGTCGTGCACCACCTGGGATCTCCAGTGCATCAATGCACCGTCTGCGCTGTGCTACCTGTGGAACAGCAGAAGGAGCGCCGCTACCCAGCTCGCCCGCAACGCGTGCAGCCCTGCTTTTGCGAGCGCAGCTTGACGCGCTCAGGCGCGCCCTCTCGTCCGGTCGCCAGTAAGATCATCGCGAGCAGGAGCAGCGTTGCGCCAAGCAGACCAAGCGCGCCGAGACGCTCGCCGAAGAGCATGGCAGCAAGGATGGTCGCCGTCAGTGGTTCGAGTAGCGTCAGAATGCTGGCCACTGTTGCAGGCGTGCTGCGCATGCCACTCAGGAAGAGCGCGTACGCCAGCGCGCTCGGCACCAGCCCAAGGTAAGTGAGCAGCAACCACCCATTGACGGAATACGAGACGACGAAGCCCGTTGTCAGCGCCAGCGGCAGCAGGACGAGCGCTCCCACGGCGAAGGCGACGGCATTGATCTGCAAGGGGTGATAGCGTCTCGCGACGCTGCGGCCGGCGAGCGCCATGACAGCATAGCCACCTCCGGACGCGCAGGCCAGCAAGACGCCCCACAGATCAGCCCCGGCGCGTGAGCTCGCGGTGCCACGCCCGACGACCAACGCGATCCCCACCAGAGCGCACACCAGCGCGGCCAGGCCGCGTCGAGTGGGGTGTTCGCGCAAGAGCACGGCGGAGAGGATGGCAACGATCACCGGCGCGAGGCAGAGCGTGACCAAGGTCGCCACGGCGACACCAACGCGGGCGATGGCGGCGAAGAAGCAGGCCTGATACTGTGCGAGCATCAGCCCGATGAGCGCAATGCGGGCGAGATCGGTCGGCTCTATCCGCAGGCTGCGCCTCCCAAGGACAAACGAGCAGCCGAGACCTAGCGCAGGCGCCGCGATGGCCAGGCGGAAGAACCCTACCGACAGCGGATTGGTGGCCGTCAAGCGATAGAGGGATTGCGTTGTGACGCCAACAGTGCCCCAAAGCACGGCGGCAAGCATAATGCGCCACAGATGACGCCACTGGGGCTGCTCAGCGGTCAAAGCAGCAGCGTTTGACGAGCGTGTGCGTGTGTAAACGCGCACGAGGAACCGCGGAAACATCTCATCCTCCCGTTTGAAGACATGCGGTGAGTCGAGTCTGAAGCGGGCAGGATCAGATGTATGCGGGATGCGATCTCAGCGCACAGCGAGGAATGCGATCTCAGCGCACGACGCGGGATGCACTATCGCCTGCTTGCGGCTATTGTTGTTGTCCTGCCCTAGCGAGACAGGACGGGAGGGGGCAGGAGATGGAAAGCCAGGTCTGGCATCGACGGGTTACTCCATAAGCAATTCGCATGCGCGAGCAGCATGTCGCAGGCACCGCGAGGTAGAACGCGGCTGGAACATGGGACGCACTGGTGTATACGAGTTCGGTTGCATCCTTTGCGCCGCGCCCCCATCAAAGAGCGCTGGTACGGGGCAATGCCGGGTCAGCTCTCGCGGCCGAAGCTGAGATAGGCCAGCCAGCCCAGCACGCTGCCGAAGAGAATGATGGCCATCCAGATGGTCTTGTCGCCGCCAGCCACGCGCCGCTCCGGCTTGTAGAGGTCGTTGATAAAGTACAGCGCGATCGCGATATCAACGAACAGGAATATGAGCCCGAGGAGGGCGGCAGCCTGGGGCGAGGTGCTGGGGCCAGTGTGTGCGGGCATTGCGTCTTCTCCGATTTTGAACTGCGGCTGCTGGCTGCCTCACGACGCACAGGCAGCGTCATGCCTGCGAGCCGCCCGGCGTGCCGGTAGGTGGTCCGGCGTGGTGACGTGCATGCGAAGGCACGGGGTGGGGCTAGGGGTTAGCGCGAATCGGCGCTACTGGCTTCCCCAGACCTCACGCGCCACGCGCGCCACCAGTTCCAGCTTACGGCGCTGGTCCTCCGGCGAGATGCGATTGCCCTCCATCGTCGAAGCGAACCCGCACTGTGGGCTGAGGGCGAGGCGATCCAGCGGGAAGTAGCGCGCGGCCTCCTCGATGCGCTGGCGCAGCTCCTCGGCGCCCTCTAGCTGCGGCTTCTTCGTCGTGACCAGGCCCATCACCACGAAGCGATCCTGCGGGACGTGCCGCAGCGGCTCGAAACCGCCCGCGCGCGCGTCGTCGTATTCGAGCAGGAAGCGCTGAAAGTGGGTCTGCGAGAAGATACGCGAGATCGGCTCGTAGTCGCCGCTCGCGTAGAACTTGCTCTGGTTGTTGCCGCGGCAGATGTGAATGCCGAACGTGATGCCAGGGTGGCCGTCTATGATGGCGTTATCCATCTCGATGCAGCGATCAATGAGCTGGTCGGGATCGCTGCCGCGCTGGCGGTAGCCCTCGCGCATCTGCGGATCGAGCAGCGCGGCGTACTGCGGCGCATCAATCTGGATGTACGTGCAGCCCAGCCGGATCAGCTCGTCCACCTCGCGGCGCGAGAAGTCAACGATGTCGGCCAGATAGGCATCGCGAGTCGCATAGGCGCCTTTTGACTTCTCTGGGTCGTAGTACGCCGCGGCCTGCTGGGCGCTGAGCATGGTCACCTTGCCCGCGCTGGGCCGGCGCGAGCGCAGATAGACCCACTCCTCGGCGCACATGCCGCGCTTCCACCGCAGCCGCTCCACCACCACCGGGCGCTTCAGCACCAGCTCCTCGCCGCTCTCGTCGCGGAAGGGAATCGCCCAGCCGCCGAACTTGTCGAACCCGTCCAGCGCTTCGACCAGATGGCCGTAGAAGGCGTAGCGACGCTGCTCCCCGTCGGTGATGACGTCAATGCCGGCGGACGCTTGAAGGGCGATGGCTTCGTCCACGGCGCGATCCTCGATGACCTTGAAGTCCGCCGGGGTAAGCTCGCCGGATTCGAGCTGCTTGCGCGCGTCCACCAGATACGCCGGCCTCAGCAGGCTCCCGATCACTTCGCTGTGGTACGTCACTGCGGATCACCTGTACCCTTTCTCGCGCTTCCGGGCTCTTGTGATCGTTAAGGGGATACGGTGCTTCTTGCATAGGTCATGCAGATAGACCTCGACGCTGTACCGGCGACCACAACAGCTGCATCTTCTTTATACCCCTGCAAATTTATACCCCTGCAAAAGAATGCTCTGCCATCTTAAGAAGATCGCCAGGCACTTTCCCATAGACTAGCTCTGCTATGACATCAACGAGCCAGATGACCTGAGTCCCGTAGGTCCCCAGGTCAAGGTCAGGGAGTATTCCTCACCAACATCACTGCACACATTAAAGGCCAACTCGCTCGTTTGTGACTGCATCCGCCTAGTGGCAAGCTACCTATTCCTCCGGCTGCTCCCAAGACGCGGGACCTCTCATAACAACTCCGCGTCAGTTGTTGTCGTATC
>DASUBU010000123.1:0-14337 GCA_035763125.1 Ktedonobacterales bacterium | reverse complement strand
GAGAAGTCGCCGTCGAAGTTGAGCAGGTCGGCCATGCGGAGCGAGCCGGGCGTGGGCGTCTCATCAGGTAGCTCGCCGGCGGGCGGCTCGGTGGCCTGCTCGGATATCGCTTCGAGCGGCGGAGGCGTTTCGCTCTGCGGTGCGGTTAGTGGCTGGGACGGCTGGGACGGCTGGAACGGCAGGGGCGGCTCCGGAACGAGCGTCAGCCGGTCTTCGGGGGTGAGCGGCCGCGTGCCGGGTGTTGAATAGCCTTCGGGAACCGGTGGCATGGGGAAGCCCGCTCCGGCGAGCTGCTGAAGCGCTTCAGCGCTGCCTTTAAGCGCGCTGACCGTCTGCCGTAGATACGCAATGCTGACGTCAGCCGAGCGCAGGCTGCGCGACTGCGCGCTGGCCTCACGCGAGAGCCGTGCTACCGCCGCGTCCAGCGCGCTCATCTCGGCGTCAATTTGCACGAGCAGCGTCCACAGTCCCACCAACTCGTCGGGCACAGCACCGGGTGCCGGGCGCGAGGATGCGGGCGCGGGGGTGGCGGCCTGGCTGTCATCAGCCTCGCCGTCGCTGCCTTCGCGTGGCTGATCTGGGTCCAGCGCGCGCATGGGCATCGTCAGCGGTGTGTGACCCTCCGGCAGCTCGACGTCTTCGCCCGGCTGGATCGCTTCGAAGACGCCGGTCAGTCCGGTCTCTCCGGCGCCGACGCCCAGGCCGCGCAGATCCTCGCTGGTGAGCGTTTCCAGGCCGCCGGGGGCTCGTGCCGGCTCAGATGGCGGGCCGGTCACCTCGGATGGCAGCAGCGCGCTCAGCTCGCGGCGCATGCGTTGCAGCGTCGTGACCTGTTTGGTGGTCGTCGAGAGCATGTCGTCTGAGGCGGAGATCAGCAGTCCCGCCACACGGTAGGCTTCCTGCACCGTCTCGGTGACCTTATCCAGCGGAGCCTGACTGTTGCCGAGCACGCCGAGCATCTGGCCAGTCAACATCTGGACTTTGCCCATCCGCGCGGTGATGTTGGCCTGCGCCTGCGCCAGCATGAGCTGGACGCTATCGAGCGAGGTGTTGGTGATGATGGGCAGACTGGAAGGCGTCGGCGTGGGCGCATCGGCCATGCGGGAGAGGGCATCCAGCATCGGGAAGGTCGCCGCGACGATGCGCGCACGCTCGCGGTCGGCGCTCACGAGCTGCTCGAAGCGCTCAAGGAGGATGTTGAGGCTTTCGGCCAGCGGCGCCAGCGCGCCATCGCCAACCTCCGCCCGTGCCAGCGTCTCGCCACCCAGCGCCCGCGTAATCGCTGATTGCAGGCCGCCGAGGTGGTCCTGCATCTCGCGCGAGCGCGAGTCTACCTGGCCCATCAGCGCTTCCAGCCGCGCCTGCGAGAACCTCCCCTCCTCACCGCGCTGCCTCTCCAGCGAGCTTTCCGAAATATACACCGCCAGCACCCAGGCGATGATGCCGGCGAGTGCCTGGAGTCCGAGCGTATAGACCAGCAGCAGATATTCCGAGGGCGTATCTACTATCGCCTGCTGAGAAAGCGCGAAGAGGATTGCAGATGCCGCGCAGATCGTGGCGAGGACCGCTACCAGCAGCGTCGCCTCGGGCGTAAAGAGCAGGCTGGTCTCGAAGATCAATGCGATGAAGAGCAGCGAGGCCTGCGCCGCCATCGTCGGGCTGGGCACAAGCGCCAGCCCGACTGTTTGAGCGCCGACCGCCAGCATGCCACCGACGACCAGAATGTATGCCGCGGCGTTCTCGCGCCGCAGGACGGCGTTGGTGCCCAGGGCCATGAGATAGATTGCCAACGCCGCCGCGCCGATGATGACGTGTGGCAGCTCGCTTTCCGGGCCGATGTACCCAACGGTTGCTGCTGCCGTGATGCAGATCTGTGCCAGAATGATGGCATTCACCAGCCGCGCCCGCTGCTTCTCGCGCTCCGCCGTTGCCCCCAGCCGCTGCTGGATCAACGCGGAGAGCGCCAGTCGCCGCTGCCCGTCGTCGCCAGAGGAATACTCTCTCGTCATGCCCATCTATCGCTCGCACGCTGCCGTACCCGACCCCGCCGGGCACACGACGTCGCGCGCCTCCTTCCACGTCTGTCCGGACGCTCGTCACCTGGCCCGTACCTGCCAAACGCGCCGGTTGCGGCCTACGGCCAGCATATCGGCGCTTGCCTGCCATCGAGCATCAGGCGGCGTAACCTGCGTATTCTAGGGAACCAGCGCCCCCTTGGCAAGAGCACTGGTACCCAAGGCCAGGCGAGCGCCTCCTCTCCGCGTGGTGCACGCCTTCGCGGCTCGCCGGCAGTGGTGTATAGTGCCTCCAAGCGGATAGAGCCGCCAGCACGCGGGCCCTGCGCAGAGGCCGCTGATCGCTGATGCGGCGCCGGGCGCAAACTGGAAGGAAAGAGGTGGCAGGCGGATGGCGAGCTATGTGCTGGCGCTGGACCAGGGGACTACCAGCTCGCGGGCGATCCTCTTCGATGCGAGTGGCGTGCCGGTCGGGACCGCCCAGCGCGAGTTTCCGCAGATCTTCCCGGCGCCCGGCCTGGTCGAGCACGACCCGGAGGCGATCTGGGCCTCGCAGCTGGGCACGGCCCAGCAGGTGCTGCGCGAGACGGGGGTCGCGCCCACCGACGTGGCCGCGATTGGCATCACTAACCAGCGCGAAACGACGATTGTCTGGGAGCGCGCCACCGGCCGGCCGATCCACAACGCGATTGTCTGGCAGAGCCGCCTGACCGCGCCACTCTGCGACGAGCTGACGCGCCGCGGCCTGGCCGACTCGATCCGTGCCAAGACCGGCCTGGTGATTGACCCGTACTTCTCCGGCACCAAGCTCAAGTGGCTGCTGGATAACGTGACTGGCGCACGTGAGCAAGCGGCGCGCGGTGAGCTGCTCTTCGGCACGGTTGACACATTTCTGATCTGGCGGCTCTCAGGCGGGCAGGCGCACATCACCGACTTTTCCAACGCCTCGCGCACGCTGCTGTTTAATATCCACACGCTCGACTGGGACGACGACCTGCTGCGCGAGCTAGACATCCCGCGCGCGATGCTGCCGCGGGTGCTGCCTTCCAGCCACGTCTACGCACAGGCCGATGCGCGCTACCTCGGCGCGGCCGTCCCCATCGCCGGCGACGCGGGCGACCAGCAAGCGGCGACCTTCGGGCAGGCATGCTTTGCGCCCGGCATGGCGAAGAACACCTACGGCACTGGCTGCTTCATGCTGCTCAACACTGGCACGCGCGCGGTTGAATCGCGCCACGGGCTGCTGACCACCATCGCCTGGGGTCTCGGCGCTCCTGAGCATCCAGAGCTCACCTACGCGCTGGAAGGCAGCGTCTTCATCGCCGGTGCCGCCGTGCAGTGGCTGCGCGACGGCCTGGGGATCATCCAGGGCAGCGAAGATGTCGAGCGATTGGCCGCTTCGGTGCCAGATACAGCGGGCGTCTACGTCGTGCCGGCGTTCGTCGGTCTGGGCGCGCCGTATTGGGATGCGCGCGCACGCGGCGGGATGCTGGGCCTCACGCGCGGCGCGACCGCCGCGCACATCGCCCGCGCGACACTGGATGCCATCGCCTACCAGACGCGCGACGTGATGGAGGCGATGGCCGCCGACGCGGGCAGCGCACTCCGCACGCTGCGGGTGGATGGCGGCGCCTCGGCCAACGACCTGCTAATGCAGTTCCAGGCTGACCAGCTCGGCGTGCCAGTGCAACGGCCGCGCGTGCGCGAGACGACGGCGCTCGGCGCGGCCTACCTGGCTGGCCTTGCCACCGGCTTCTGGTCCGGTCCCGCCGACCTGGCCGCGCACTGGTCGCTGGAGCGCGAGTTCACGCCCGCCGTGCCCGCCGACGAGCGCGAGCGGCTCTACGCGGGCTGGCGCAAGGCGGTCAGCCGCGTGCGCGACTGGGAGGAGTGACGCGAGGGCATTCCGGAACGCGCCGCGCCCTGTGCTGGGCCGAGCGTCGGCATACAATGCAAGCAGGGCAATACAAGAGCGGGAGAAGAGATATAAGGCATGTCGCACGTCGTGAGCATGCGTCTGGGCGACGACCAGATGGAGCGACTCCGCCATATTGCCCGCCAATTGGGCCGCACGCCGAGCGAGACCTCGGCGCTGATGGTCGAGGAGGCGCTCCGCACTGCCGAGTTTGGGCATATTCAGTTCCGCAACACGCCTGCTGGCCGGCAAGCGTACGTGCTCGGCACGGGTATGGCCGTCTGGGAGATCGCGATGGTTGCCCGTGCCTTCAGCAAGGACGCTGAACAGGCGGTTGCTCACCTCGAGCTACCACTTGTCAAGGTGCAGGCCGCCCTCAGCTATGCGCGTGCCTACCCTGATGAGATCACCGCCGCGCTGGATGACAGTCGCCGCAGCTTCACGGAGCTTGAGCACATGCTGCCCGGCGCCCAGCGAGTTGTAGTGTCCAGCGAGGCGATGGACGAGAGTACGGAGCGGGATAGCAGCGATACCCGCGCGCCAGACGCCACGGCATGAAGCTGCCGCTCGATGCGCATATCTCGCCGGCTGTTGCCACGGGTTTGGCAAGCTGGGGCGGCGTCGAGGCGCAAGCGATGCGCGGCTGGCAAGGTGGGACATATCTTGACGCCGATGATGAGGTGATCCTGAGCCAAGCGCACGCCACAGGATGGATCCTGGTGACGTACGATCTGCGGACCATCCCGCCGCTGCTCAGAGTCTGGAGCGAGCAGGGCGTCGCGCACAGCGGGTGATCCTCGTGGACGAGCAAACGTTCGCGCCCCATGACGTGGGCGGACTCGTCCGCGCGCTCCGCCACATCGTGCAGACGCTTGGTGACGTGGCCTGGGAGGATCGCGTCGTCTTCCTGCAACGGGCCTAGCAGGCCGGCATCTACACTTTTGCGGGCGGGCCGCCGCTACTCGTTCGGCGTCGGCGCGTTCGGCGGCTGCGGCCACGTATTCGTGGCGCCGCTCGCGCCGGGCAGCGTTTGCTCGCCGGCGTACCGCGACGGCGGCACGGCGGGCGGATAGCTCGCCGGCGTGCTCGACGTAATCGGGCTGTAGGGCACGGCCACCATCGCGGGCGCCTGAGCCCTGGCACGCCGCCGTCGCATCAGTAGCACGAAGATCAGCGCAGCGACGCCCAGCAAGATCAACGCGATGCCGCCAGCAATCGCGGCGGTCGCGGCTGCCGTCCTGCCGCCGCCCGTCACGTCAATATCCGCCTGCTCGCCATAATGGATCGTATACGTGATCGTGTTGCCGCTGACCGTCCCGCCGGTATGGCTCGTGATCCAGCCCGGCATCGTGATCGAGATGCTGTCGTGCATGTCTTTGAACAGCTGTGAGGTGTCTACACCACCCGTGTCAGTCGGCTGCGATGGCAATACCAGGCTCATGTGCCCGGTCACATGGAACGTCGTGGAGAAGACTCCCGACTGCCGCGTGACGTTGAACGTATCGTTCGGGCTTGGGGCCGTCGTCGGCGTCCCGGCGCCCGTGTCGCCGCTGGTGCTGCCGCAGGTGGAAAGGAACTGGCCGGCGAGCAAGGTGTTCACCGCCGCTACGTTGGCGAAGTGGAAGGTGAAGTGCCAGGTCGTGTAGCCTGAGACGTCATCCTTGGTGACGGTCGCCCCTTGCTGCTTGGCGGTTTGGACACACTTGTCCATGCTCTGGTTGATCTGGTCCCCGCCCAGGCTCATCAATTGATCGGTGATGCCGATCGCAAGCGCGTAGGTGCCTGAGCCGTCTCCGTTGAACGTCACCGCACGGTCTTCGTGAAGGCACCCAGTCAGCGATATGGCCAGCACCAGCATCAGGCCAAGCGATGAGGCAAAGCGCCAACTCGTGCGCATGATCGGCATACCACTCTCCTGCCGGAAGGAGGGCCTCGCGAGCAGCCCCATGCCGCCGCCTCCTCCGCGCCATCCACTCCGGCACCGAGCCGTGCCGTCCTTCGTCGCGCGGTGTGTCCTTCCTCGGTGTGCGAGTCTAGCAGACGCGCTCTATGCCGTCAACTCGCTGTGCGCTGAGCTGTTGCGACGCTTCAGCCGGCCTGCACGCGCTGCGGCGCCGCCTGCTTCCGCTCATGGATCACGATAGACGTGAAGGGCACGCGGAAGACCGTGAAGACGTCGAGGCTGATGAGCAGCCCGGCGAGCAAGCACAGCGCGCCGAGAAACTCGCCGAGCGCCGCCGCGCCGCTGAAGCCCAGCCGCTGAAAGCCGGTGGTGAAGCTGGGGAAGACCGAGCCAAGCGCCAGCAGGACCATCGAGGCGACCCGGTAGCCGGATGCTTTCTTCTGCAGGAAGGTCCATGCGCTCCACACCGCGCCACCGAAGAGGAAGAGTGCACCGGGGATGTTCATCAGGATGGCGAAGATGGCCAGAAAGCCTGGTAGAACCGGGAAGGCGCTCACCTTCGTGACCGTTTCGGTCGTGCTGTGCGCGAGCTTCTCCGCCGCCGCCGCCGAGACGGGCGCGAGCAGCACGATGACCCCCGCGACCACCGAGATCGCCACCGCGATGCCCGTCAGCACGCGTGCGGCCGTCTTGTTCCACAGCAGCCAGAACGAGCCGAGGCCCAGGTAGGCCGCCGTCAGCACGCCGCCGAAGTAATACCAGGTCTTGTACTCGAACACCGTCCAGTGCTCGCTTGCTCCGGCAAAGGCTGCCAGCGCGGCCAGGCCGTAGAAGAGCAACCCCAGCGTCCACAGCAGCTTGTGTGGGCGCGGCCGGTGCAGATGCTGATCGAAGATGAAGATCGCGGCGACCAGCGCGGCGATCGCGGCGAGCAGCTCGAAAAGCGCCGTTGCTGACATGCAGTCTGCTCCCTGTTAGTGGCGGTCCCGCCGCGCGGTCTTGGCGGCCGGTGTGAAGTAGCTGATGAGTGCGTCGCGCAGCCCGGTGGTAGTGTACTCGCTCGCCACAACCTCCGGCTCTTGCCCATAGTCGCGCAGTGTGGCGGCGGTGATCGGGCCGATGCACGCGAGTGCGATGCCGGCGAGCGCCTCGCTCGGCACAAGCCCCGCCTCCGCTAGCCCGTCGAGCAGCCCCCGCACCGTAGACGACGCGGTGAAGGTCAGTGCGTCGGGGCGGTCGTCGGCCAGCAACGCGCGCAGGCGTTCCGGCTCGGGCGCGCGCGGGATGGTGCGGTAGGCGGCCAGCTCGACCACCTCCGCGCCGCGCACCCGCAGTCCTTCGGCCAGCGTGCGGCGGGCAATATCGGCCCGCGCAAGCAGCACCCGCTGCCCGGCCACATTGCCCATGCCGTCGAGGATTGCCTCTGCGACGTACTCTGCCGGCACGAGATCAGCCACGACGCCACAGTCTTCCAACGCGGCGGCCGTCGCCGGGCCAATCGCCGCTATGCGCGCCAGCCCGCGCGCGCCCCACCCAAGCCCCAGCGCCCGCAGCCGCCCATCCAGCGCCGCCACGCCGTTGACGCTGGTCAGCGCAATCCAGTCGAAGCTCGCCAGCTCACGCAGCGCGGCGTCCAGTGCGGACGTATCCTCCAGGGCCGCGATGTCAATCGCCGGCAGCATGCTGACGCGCGCGCCGGCAGCCTCCAGCAGTGCGGCGAACTCGCCCGCCTGCCCTTCCGGCCGCGTGATCGCGATGTGCCGCCCCGCCAGCGGTCTAGGCGCTTGCTCTCCCGCGCTCATATCGTCTACCCTCGCCGGCTGGTCCATCGCAGCCGTGAAAGCGCCTACTCGGCGGCACATCCCGATTCAATACTAGCGCGCTCGTGCCTTCAGAAGTCAGGCCGCGCCAAGAAGCTCACGCAGTATCGCGCGGCCGCCATTGCGCAGCAGCTCACGCGCGACAGCGCGCCCCAGGGCCGCTGGGCGGCTGGCGGGACCCTCGCGCTCGACGCGCACCAGCCGTGTGCCATCCAGGCTCGCGACCACTGCCAGCAGGCGCAGTGTCTGGTCATCCGCTGAGAGCGAGGCGTGCGCGCCCATTGGCACCTGGCAGCCGCCGCCTAGCTCCGCGAGCACGGCGCGCTCCGCCGTCACCGCCAGCCGCGTGCGCATATCCTCGATCCGCGCGAGCAGCCGCCGCAGAGGACGATCATCCACGCGGATCTCCACCGCCAGCGCCCCCTGCCCGACCGCCGGCACCATCGTCTCGACCGGCAGCAGCTCGGTGATGTGGCCCTCCAGCCCCAGGCGCTGCAAGCCAGCAGCGGCCAGCACAATCGCATCGGGGCCGTCCGCGGCCAGCGCCTTGCGTACACGTGTATCCACGTTGCCGCGCATCTCGAGCATCTGGAAATCGGGTCGCAGCGCCAGGAGCTGCGCGCGCCGCCGCAGGCTGCTCGTGGCGACCGTCGCGCCGGGAGGCAGTGCCAGCAGCCCAACGCCGTGCCGCGAGATGACCGCATCGCGCGGATCGGCCCGCGCCGGCACCGCCGCAATCACCAGCCGTGTGTCCAGCCGCCCCGGCAAGTCTTTCAGGCTATGCACCGCCATATCAATCGCCGTGATCCGCTGGCCGTTCACCTCGATCTCCGGCCGAGTTGTGCTTTCTCCTCCGCGCGCCGTGCCGTTCGTAGGGGTGTGTTGCACACGCCCGGTGGCCGGCGGGATGATGATCTCACCGTCTCCCCCTGCGTTGCCCCCGCTTTCTCTGCGGTGCAATCCGGCCCCTCCCGCCAGCAGCGCTTGCTCCAGCTCGGCCACGAACATGGACTTATCGCCAAGCTGCGTGAGCGGCACGCGCAGTGCCTGCGTGCGGTCCCCGCGCGTGCTGATCTCTTCAATGGCGACGTCTATCTCCGGCGCCCGCTCGCGCAGCAGCGCCAGCACATGCCGGGTTTGCCAGAGCGCCAGCGCCGAGCCGCGTGTGCCGGCGACGATTGGTCGTATATGCTTAGCCTGCCGCTTGGCTGGGGATTCAACTCTCGCCTGAGCTTGCGCCGCGCTCATCCACATCGTCTCCTTCGGCGGCTTCATGTGCCGCCATACGCCGCGCCGGGGACAGCCGTTCGCAATCTCAGATTATATCAGCACACAGGGTGCACGCACCTGACACCCACCCAATGTGGCGCCGCGCGTATGACGAGGAAGAGCCGCGGGCAGGCGAATGCCGACCCGGTAATAGCAGCGTAGCGCCCGCGGGTAGGCCATGCTATAATCGAAGGTGGACTGCCGTCAGACAGCCCGCTGCAGTCACCCGCGAGTCTGGCATCATGTGTGCGAGCGCCCGTCACTCCGATGACGATGTCTCGCCCGCGGTGTAGGCTCGCCAGAAGGGACCTTCCCCATCATGAGCACCAATGCTCCCCGGCGCGGACGCGAGATCCCCGTCCTGCCGCCGCGCACACCCGCCGAATACATCGCCGGCCAGCAGGAAGCCAACGTCGCGCTGACCAGCTTCGCTGACATGCTGACCTGGGCGCAGAATTACGCCCGCTCACGCTCGATCTGGCCGCTGGGCTACGGCCTGGCCTGCTGCGCCATCGAGATGATGGCTGCCGCGCAGTCGCACTACGATCTGGCGCGCTTCGGCTCTGAGGTCTTCCGCTCGTCGCCGCGCCAGGCCGACCTGATGATCGTCGCCGGCACGGTCTGCACCAAGATGGGCCCCCGACTGATCCGGCTCTACGAGCAGATGCCCGACCCCAAGTGGGTGATCTCGATGGGCCAGTGCGCCACCAGCGGCGGCGAGTTCTACGACTCGTACTACACCGTGCAGGGAGTGGATACGCTGGTGCCGGTAGACGTCTACGTGCCCGGCTGCCCACCGCGGCCCGAAGCGTTGATCGAGGGCATCCTCAAGCTACGTGAGAAGATCGAGAAGCAGGGCCTCAAGATTAAGGGCGAGGAGTAACGGAGGAGTTAACGGCGATGCGTGGCATCCTGCAAGGACTGGGGCTGACTCTCAGCCACCTCACCCGCCCGAAAGTAACCCGCCTCTATCCTTATGAGAAGCGTGTGCTGCCCGAGCGCAGCCGCGGCCTCATCCAGTTGATCCAGGAGGCGGGCCAGGATACGCCCTTCAACCTCAAGTGCGAGGCGTGTCTGCTCTGCGAGAAGATCTGCCCGCCGCGCGCGATCACCATCGAGGCGCGGCCCACGCACCGCTTCCGCCAGCGCCCGTGGTTTGCGGATACGGGGATAGCTGGCTTCTACACGCCGCGCTTGTCGCCCTACGCCGTGGACTATGCCAACCGCCGCGAGTCGCCGCCGACCGAGACGCCAGTGACGATCGACCTGGAAGCGCCGGTGGACCTCGCCCCGGTCGAGCGCCTTCTGGATACCGCCTCGCTAGAGGGCTGGGATCTGGCCGCCATCATCAACGAGGTCATGCTGCTCTATGGCAGCCTGCCGCTCGCCGTCGCCTGGCGGGTGGTCGAGCGCCGCGGCGTAGACATCAGCGATGTGTTCGGCATTGCCACCGGCAGCCCGCTCTTCAAGCCCGCGGCGTCCCGGACGCCCAGCCGGCTGCGCGACGATCAGGTCGAGCGCGGACCTTCGCCCGGCACGCGCGGCAAATACGGCAACATCAACCACAGGAGGGGCCAGAGTGCCTGACGCACGCGCACCCTACCGTCTGCTCGGCGCGCCGGATGAGCCCGCGCTGACTACGCTCGACGCCTACCAGCGCCAGGGTGGCTATGCCGCGCTGCGCCAGGCGCTGGCGACCCTCTCGCCGGAGCAGATTCTCGATGAGATTCGCGCGGCGAAGCTGCGCGGCCGCGGCGGCGCCGGCGTGCTGACCGCCGAGAAGCTGGCGATTGTCGCCCGCGCGCCGGAAGTCTCGCGCTATCTCGTCTGCAATGCCTACGACGCCGACCCTCGCTCGCTGATCGCCCGTACGCTGCTCTCGCGCTATCCGCACGCGGTGATCGAGGGCATGGCGCTGGCAGCCTATGCCGCCAGCGCGACCGAGGGCTTCCTCTACGTGCGCGGCGACCGGGCCGTGGCCGAGACCGTTTCTGGTGCGCTGCGCGAGGCGGCGGACGCCGGCATCCTGGGCCGCAACGTCTTCGGCTCCGGCTTCACCTTCCACATCACGCTGGCCGGCACCGAGATGGGCTTTATGGGCGGCGAGGAATCCACGCTGCTGCAGATCCTCAAAGGACGGCCCGCCAAGGCGCAGCAGCGCCCGCCCTATCCTACACAGTACGGCTACGACAGCCAGCCGACCGTCGTCCAGAACGTCGAGACGCTGGTCAATCTGCCAGTGATCGTGGCACGTGGCGGCGAGACCTACCGCAAAGCCGGCACCGAGATGTCGCCCGGCACCAAGCTCTTTACGGTGATTGGCGCTGACGGCGAGGCGACACTGGTCGAGGTGCCGTTTGGTGTGCCGGTTAGCGAGGCCCTGCGGACGGCGGGGCTAGCCGCCAGCGAGGCCAACGCGCGGGCCGTCGCCATCGGCGGTATGGAAGGCGGCGCGCTACCCCTCTCGCTGCTCAACACGCCGCTCGACTTCGAGCCGCTCGAAGATGCCGGCGCCATCGTGGGCTCCAGCGTGATCGAAGTGCTGCCTCAGCAGGCCTGCATGGTCCACTGGGCGATGGAGCGCAGCAATTACCTCGCTGTGGAAAGCTGCGGCAAGTGCATCCCGTGCCGCGTTGGCGTCAAGCGCATCGCCGGGACGCTGGAGGGCATTGCCAGCAACATCGGTGCGCAGGGCGACCTGGCGCTGCTCGAAGAGTTCGCGCACTACGTGCCCGACGGCTCGCTCTGCGGCTTCGGCGTCAACGCCGTCCACCCGGTCGTCACGACGATGAAGTACTTCGCCGACGACTACGCCGCGCACCTGGAGGGCAAGTGTCCGACGGGCGCCTGCGAGCCGGTCCGCGCCCATCGTTACGTCACCAAGCACGTCCTATAACTGCTACCTGCGTACTCGCGTCGCTAGGAACGAGGATCCCATGGCGGTAACCATACGTAACGACAGGGCGCCAGCCCCCGGCGGCGGCCGCGCGCTGGAGCGCAACGAGGTCGGTCAGCCGTCCTTCGACATCACCGTGGACGGCCGCACGATGCGCGCGTACGAGGGGCAGACAGTGCTCAGCGTCGCGGTGGATAACGGCATCCTCGATATCCCCAACTTGTGCAACGACGAGAAGCTGGAACCGACCTCGGCCTGCCGCATGTGCCTGGTGGAGATCGAGGGCGCCGAGCGGCCGCTGCCCTCGTGCAACACGCCCGCCACGCCGGGCATGGTCGTGCGCACGAAGTCCGACCGCCTCAAGCAGATCCGGCGCACCAACCTCGAGATGATGCTGTCGGACCACAACGCCTACTGCCAGCCGCCGTGCCAGGTGGGCTGCCCGACGCACATTGATATCCCCGGCTATCTGGAGTTGATCGCGCGCGGCGAGAACCGCGAGGCGGCGCGGCTGGTCAAAGAGGTGCTCCCGTTCCCTTACATCCTCGGCCTGACCTGCCCGGCGCCCTGCCAGGACGTCTGCCGGCGCGGGCTGGTGGAGGAAGAGATCGCCATCTGCCGCATGCATGGCTACGCTGCCGAGCAGGTGCTCGACGATCCGCCGGCGCCCTATCCGCAGGAGCCGGCCACCGGCAAGAAGGTCGCCGTCGTCGGCGCGGGGCCAGCGGGGCTCACCGCCGCCTATTACCTCGCCCTGATGGGACACTACTGCAAGGTCTACGAGATGCAGCCCGAGTCCGGCGGCATGCTGCGCTACGGCATCCCGGAGTACCGCTTGCAGAAAGACATGATGGACAAAGAGATCGAAGGCGTCTGGAAGCTGGGCGTGGATGTGCAATACAACGTCAAGCTCGGCGAAGACTTCACGGTAGACGATCTCTTCAACCAGGGCTTCGACGCGGTCTTCCTGGCTATCGGCGCGTGGACCTCGAACGAGCTTGGCCTGCCGGGTCAGGATAACCCCGACGTGGTCAATGCGATCCGCTACCTGATTGATAAGACTGAGGGCGTCACGCAGCCGGTGGATGACACCAAAGAGGTGATCGTGCTGGGTGGCGGCTTCACCACTTTCGACTGCACCCGCACCTCGCTGCGCCTGGGCGCCAAGGTCCACACCGTCTATCGCCGGGGCCGCGGCGAGATGAGCGCGACCTTCGAGGAGGTCGAAGACGGCGAGAACGAGGGCACTGACCTGCAGCTCTTCGCCGCCGCCTCGAAGATCATCTTCGATGGCGACAAGGTCACCGGACTGGAGTTCCAGCGCATGCGGCTGGGCGAGCCGGACGCCTCCGGACGCCGCCGCCCGGTTCCCGTGCCCGGCAGCGAGTACGTTGTGCCCTGCGACATCATCATCCCGGCCTACGGCCAGAAGCCGGATACAGCGGTGCTGCCGGAGTCGTCGGGCGTCAAGTGGACCAAGCGCCAGACCATCGAGACCGATCCCTTCAACTTCATGACGGCGCGGCCGGGGGTCTTCTCCGGCGGCGACTGCCAGCTCGGCGCCTCGACGATCATCGAGTGCGTGGCGCAGGGCAAGCTGGCCTCGCGCGCGATTGACGCCTACCTGCGCGGCGAGGACATGGCCGACGTTTCGCGCCGCATCGAGACGCAGGAGCGCAAGCCGGACCTCTTCGACATCGTGCCCTACAAGCCGGTCGAGCCGAAGGTCAAGATGCCGATGCTGCCCTACGAGGACCGCAAGCGCAACTTCCGGCTGATCGAGCTGGGCTACACAGCGGAGCAGGCGCAACGCGAGTCGGCGCGCTGCCTCCAGTGCGCCTGCCCGGCGGCTGGCCAGTGCGACCTGCAGAAGTACAGCATCGAGTACGACCTGGAGAACAACCGCTTCCACGATGGCGAGCCAGCCGACTACCACGACTACGAGTTCGACATGTCGCACAGCTTCATCCTGCGCGACCCGAACAAGTGCATCAACTGCACGCAGTGCGTGCGCGTCTGCCACGATGTGATCGGCCCGAACTGCTACGGCATGTTTGGCGTTGGCTTCGACACCATCGTCTCGACGCCATTCAATATGTCGCTGCACGCGACCGACTGCGTGTCGTGCGGAGCCTGCGTGCAGGTCTGCCCGACTGGCTCGCTGATGATGGCCGAGCGCGAGCTGGTGCGCTGGGACTTCGCGCTGGACCGCTGCATCTTCTGCGGCGACTGCGTGGAGGTCTGCCCGCACGGCGCGCTAGGCGAGACGCCGAACTTCGAGCTATCGTTCTACAATCGCTTCGGCAAAGACATCAACATGCCGATGCAGGACCTGGCGCGCGCGCCGAGCTTCCTGGTGACGCAGCGTGTGCCGCGCCGCAAGGAGGAGAGCCTGAACGGCACGCAGCCGCTGGTGCGCCCGCTGCCCGCGCGCCGCATCCGCGAGTAGCGCACCCCCATCCCCAGCCCCTCCCCCGCTGTGCGAGAGAGGGGAGATGCAGCGCCGCCCGCCGCCGAGC
>DASUBU010000122.1:0-30265 GCA_035763125.1 Ktedonobacterales bacterium | reverse complement strand
CACCGTTCGTGGCGGCAAGGGCCGACGGGAGCCGCAACCGGTCGCCTGAATCGCCGCAGTGCTGCGCAGGCGGTGCCAGCCAGGCTAAGCGGCCTGTGCCGGCCGGCACCATCGTCGCGCGGGGCGAGCACCTATGGCGTGCTGAGCGCGTTGCCGGCGGCGACCACATTGGGGCAGGGCGGTGCGGTCAGGCACGAGAGCGGCAGATTCACCCGCACGTCTTTGCCGAGCACGCCGCTGTAGATGTAGCCCGGCGTCTTGACGCCCGCGTACGAGACCGTCAGCTTCAGCTTCTGGTTCGAGCCGGCCTGATGCTGGAAGTCCAGCAGGTAGTGCGAGACGCCCGCCTTATCGGCCACCAGCGCGTGCGGCACTTTCCAGGTGAAGTGCAGCGTGAAGGGCTGTCCGTCCGCCACGACCACGTAGCCCCCCCACATCTGGCGCCCAGGCGTGTCGCTCTGCCCGATCTTATCGGGCAGGTCGCGGTTATCTAGGCCGTCCTGATGGGTGAGTTGGGCATTGGGAGGCGTGTAGATGCGCAGATACGTCTTGTAGCGGTCGGGGCCGAAGAGCTGGGTTGGGTCCGTGACCTTGAAGGTGTAGGTGATGGCGAGCTGGTGGGTGGCGGTGCCCTGTGCGTCAATCGCCACGTTGTCGGCGTAGGAGACGGTGGTGAACTGGCTGCCCTTATTGGCGCCGACGTTGTCATCCACGATCGTCACGCCGTCGCCAGGACCGTGGGTGATCGAGGAGTCGTCGCCGTTGGCGGCCAGCAATGCCTCGGCATTCTTGTCGCCCAGGTAGACTTGCATGTCGTGCGCGTGCAGGCTCTCCACGAGCTGCTGGCCGAGCGACACCAGTTGCGCGGTGGAGAGGCCGTGGAGCTTCGCCATGAATGCTTTCGCCAAAAGCGCCGTGAAGCGTTTGCGCGGCGAGCTGATTTGGTCCGCAGGCGGCAGGTTGGTGATGGGATTGGCAGCGGTCGTCTGCTGGTAATAGTGGATGCGTGCCTCGAGATTCTGCGGCGTGACGGTCTCGTGGACACCTGCCTCCGGAATATCCACTTTGATGCTGCCAGTCACGGTCATCATGCGGGCGATCACGCCCGGTGTGATCGCCATGACCCCCTGGACGTCTTTGCGGGCCTCGCTGTGTAGCAACTGCGCGCCGAGCTGCGCGGAGGTCGGAAAATCGGCGCTCAGATTCGAGTCGCGCAGCGCGAAATTGCGGAACGGCCACCAATCGTAGCCGTTTGGCATCGCAAAGCCGCCGTTTTGGGTCACGTACGGGAGGTCGAGCAGATATACGTCGCTCAGGTCGAACGGCTGAATCTTGCCGTTCGTGACCGTCACGACGCCGTAGTTGCCAATGAAGCCGCCAGTCGCGCGCAGCTCGCTGCGATCCATCAGCTCCAGCAAGAAGTTGGTCGGCTTACCGATGCCCAGAAGGCTCGGTGCTACCGCCAGCCAGGCACGAACCTGCGTCATCGTCTGCTGTGCCTGGGGCATGGCGGCGATCGCCTTGCGCAACAGATCGAGCTGTTGCGGCTTGATCAGCCCGGCCGGCAGTGTGTCCACATTGACGGCCGAGAGGTAGTTGGCAGCCGCCGTGAAGTGTGTGTAGGCCTGTGTGAAGGTGGCCTGGATGCTCGCGTACGTCTTCTGGTCGAGCTGGACCGGCGGCGGCGTTCCTTTCTTGGGCGGCGTGGTGCTGGCGAAGAAGCCGCCCTTGAGCACGTCGAGTGCCGTCTGCCCGATCTGGACGAATTGCAGACCCGCCTGGCACCCTTCGTCGGCCGCCGCAGCCAGCAGCGCCGCCGAGTTGACTGGACCAGAGACGCCCGGCAGATGTTCGGCGACCGCGATCGAGCTGACCGGCGCGTTCAGGTCCCTGCGCAGCGCCGCGAAGTCGTGCTGGGCGGCCTGCAGCTCAGGCTTCATCTTTGCTAGCGTGGTTTGGTTCAGCGCCTCACCCAGGTTGCCGGAATGTGGCAGCAACGCCTGGATGTTGTGCAGGTGCCGCAGACCGGATGAGGCTTCGGATGCCATGCGCGCCGAACGCGCCAGGGCATCTACCGTACCAGTGGCAGTACACAGCAGCAGGCAGGCCACTATAGCAACGATCACTGTATGGCGGGGTGTCCACCAGGCGCGATGTCGCATGTTGCGGAAGAGGCGGCGCAGGCGACCGCCCTTGGCTGGCGCGCCGCCACGACCATTGCCTCCGGACGAGCGCCGGCTCGCCCCAGCTCCGGCCCCACTCTGTGCGGGGGGCATGTCCTGGGGCATCTCGTCGCCCCACAGGTTGTGCCGACCGCCCTGTTGATCCTCGCCGGGGCCCCACTGTCGCGGCGGTCTGCCGCGCTCGGCGCGTGCCCGTGGGCTGGCGTTCCCTCGCATCCGTGACGAGCCTCCGCGACCGTCGCGCTCTTGGCGCTCGATCGCGTTGCGGCGTGCTGGCTGGTTGGCGTGCCCTCGGGCCATTTCCTACGATCCTCCCCGCTCGGTCACTCGCTCTGGCTGGACCATGGGCGGCGCGCATGCCCAGATAAATGGGCTGCACATGTCCGCCTCCATCGCCTCAGCCCTCGTCACCCCCACGTCTCCCGCTCATCCCGCGCCGACACGCTCGTATGCCTGGCGGCTCGATGCGATCGTAGCGGCAAGGCCCTCTCGGAAGCCAATCTCTGGCTCGAAGCCGAGCAGTTGCCGGGCGCTGGAGATATCGGCCAAGCTATCGCGCACATCGCCTGGGCGCGCGGGCCGGTACTCCGGCTCGACGGCCATATCGAGCAAATCTCCTGCCAGGCGCAGGAGCGTATTGACGGACATACGCTCGCCGCACCCGATGTTGATCGCTCGGCCCACCGCCGCCGGCGCCTCCGCCGCCAGGAGGTTTGCGCGCACCACATTGCCGATGTAGATGAAGTCGCGCGTCTGCTCGCCATCGCCGTAAACCACCGGCCGCCGCCCCTCCAGCAGATCCGCAATCACCCGCGGAATCACCGCTGAGTACTCTGAGGCGGGGTTTTGGCGTGGGCCAAAGATGTTGAAGTACCGCAGGGCTACGGTCTCCAGGCCGTACAGGCGCGTGAAGACCGAGCAGAGCTGCTCACCGGCCAGCTTGTGAACGGCGTATGGCGAGAGCGGTTCGGGCGGCTGGTCTTCGCGCTTGGGCAGCTCCGGACGGTTGCCGTAGATCGCCGATGACGAGGCAAAGACGAGCCGCCGCACACCCGCTTCGCGCGCGGCCAGCAACACGTGCTGCGTGCCGGTGACATTCGTGGCAAGCGTTCCGGCTGGATCAGCGACCGAGCGCGGCACCGAGGCGACCGCGCCATGGTGAAAGACCACGTGCGCGCCGTCGAGCGCCGCACGCACGGCCCCCAGGTCGCACAGATCGCCTTCGATCAGCTCGATGCTCGGCGGCAGAGTCGCCAGGTTGGCTTCAGTCGCCGCGGAGAGATTATCGAAGACGCGGACGGTCTCGCCACGCGCTGCGAGGGCCTCGGCAATATGCGAGCCGACGAAGCCGGCTCCTCCCGTCACAACGTAGCAGCCATTTGTCATGTGGTGCTCCAGCGCTCGGCCGCTCTCGGTTGCGGTGCGCGCGGCATGGCGAGGCGGCGGGCCGGCGAGCTTTGCCACTACATCCGAATACAATCCGATTGCCACCACGCGCGCGGTGAGACCACGCGAGCTCAACTGCCGGCGGGTGCAGTATAGCAGGAACCGCGGCGGCGAGGGTACCTGCCAGCGCTTTGGTACCATGCCCCGCGGCAGGGCCAGCGGGGTGCGAGCCGGCGCGACGGCATGTTGCGGTTCGGAGCAGTCGCAATGGGAACTTTTCGCCGGCGGCCAACGTCACCTCAGCAGTGTTGAGCCGAAAGGAGGCCTCTGCCATGACGCGTAGAGTCCGGTCTCGTCTGTTTCCCTTCGTCGCGCTGCTGGTGCTCGCTGGCTGTGGAGCCAGCGCAGGGGCCGCCGCTGGCTGCGCCAGTCCCAACAGCAGCCCCGGCACGCAGAGCAGTGGCCCCATCGTGATCGCCACCGATCATTCGACCTATCCCGCCGACGCGGCGATCAAGGTCACGGTGACCAACACGCTCACGGCGAGTGTCTTTGCACCAGACCATGGCGCGAGCTGTACGATCCTGGACCTGCAGCGCATGGACGGGCAGACGGCCGCCACGGGCGTCGTGCCGGGCAACGTCCAGGCGGGCTGCCCGCTTGAGACGCCGACTAGGCTCATCGAGATCGCGCCCGGCAAGAGCTACACCGCTACCATTCACGGCGGCTATCTGCGCCCCGGCACGTTTACGCCTGGCACGTACCGCCTGACGCTGGCCTATTATCAGGGGCAGTCGCTGACCAGCCAGCGCGCGGTGATTTACTCGCAGACCTTCACCATCTCCACTTGCGGCGCCGCCACACCAGGCCAGGGCTCGGGCACACCGGGCGCCAGCGCGGGTACGCCAGTGAAGGTCACGCCAATCGTGGTCTCGACACGTAATCCGTAGCGCTCGGCTCGCTTCACCTTCACTGGACCGGGCGTCCACGTCACGTGTTCTCGCCCGGCCCTGGGTACCCTTGTCTTGCGCCCCGTACCAGGCAGGGAAGCTTCGGCGCCCGCGCTCGCACACGCACACGCGCTTGCGTCAGCCTGCACGCTATGCTAGGCTGGCATGGATCAGGCATGGCGGCGGGGAGGACGGGACGGGGCCGAAAGCGAGGCGAGTGGATGGCGGCGGCGGTGCGCGTGGCCTATCATGCCACGGTGCGTGAGATGCCCAGTGATGAGCGGCCGCGCGAGCGGCTGGAGCGCTATGGGCCGCAGGCGCTCTCGAATGCCGAGCTGCTGGCGATCTTGCTGCGGGTGGGCACGCCCGGCGAGAACGTGATCGAGCTGGCCGCGCGCCTGCTGCGCCAGTACGGCGGGCTGGGCGGGCTGCTGGCCGTCGAGCTACCCGAGCTTTGTGGCGAGCGCGGGCTGGGACAGGCCAAAGCCACCGCGCTGAAGGCGGCGCTCGAGCTTGGCCGGCGGCTGAGCGTGCTCGCGCCCGAAGAGCGGCCCAAGATCTTGCAGCCACAAGATGTCGCGAATCTCGTGATGCTGGAGATGGGCTATCTCAAGCAGGAACAACTGCGCGTGCTTTGCCTGGACACCAAGAATTACGTCGTCGCACAGCAGGTGGTCTACCAGGGCACCGTCAATAGCAGTGTGGTGCGTGTGGCCGAGGTCTTCAAGCCGGCGGTCAGCCGCACCTGCCCGGCGCTGGTGGTCGTTCACAATCACCCCTCCGGCGACCCAACGCCCTCCGCCGAAGACATCCGCACGACGGAGCAGCTTCGCCGGGCCGGCGAGCTACTGGATATCGAGCTGCTCGACCACGTGATCGTCGGCCAGCACAAGTGGATCAGCCTGAAGGAGCGCGGCCTGGGCTGGTGATTCCTCAATGCCGCCGAGTGCCGTCCACAAGCCCTCGCGCACCTGGAGGAGCTTCATGAACAATCGAGTCGCTGCGCGCCTATGGACGGCGGTTTCTCGGCTCGCGGGCGAGCCGATCGGCATCGTGCGTTGGGTGCGCGGGCGTGCGCGGGAGCTGCTGCAATCAGATTGGCGTGGCGGGCGATATGCCACCTTCGCGGGCGCGTTGCTTGTCGTCGCAAGCTTCACGACGGCCTCGTATTATGCCAATCAATCCACTGTGCCGCACGACCCTGATTCGGTTGAGTATATTCACGTGGCGCATCAGATTACCCACGGAAGATTCGTTGATCCCGTGCGCACACCTAGCTACCCACTCTTCATTGACACCATCTCAGCCATTTCGGGCCGGCACGGTCTGCTCGCCGTCAGTTTGGCCCAGGGCGGGCTCTTTGTCCTGGCAATGCTGGGGATCTATGTGCTTGCGTGTCTACTGTTGCGTCGCGCCTTGGCCGCGTTTGCGGTAAGCCTGATCCCCGCCACGAATAGTGTCATCATCTCCTACGTCATGCCCATCATGCCTGAAGGACTTGTGCTGTTTCTGCTCGTTGGCCTCGCACTCGTGCTCGCTTGGCATGTCTACGCGCCTCATCCCGCGAAGCTGTGGCTTGGATCCGCCCTGCTGCTGATGATTGCCATGGCGCGCGCCGAGTGGGTGTTTTTCGGCCTCTTCTTGCTCGGGTTCCTGCTTCTCGCCGCCGCCCGCAGTGGTGCTGCCCGCCGGCATCTGCCGCATTCTCTCGCGGCGCTCGTGCTGTTCTATGCGATCTGCGGAGGGTATGCCTACGCGAACGGCCAACTCAACGGTGTGTTCGGCTTTTCGCGCTTCCAGAACGTCAATCTATTGGGCAAAGTAATCCAGTATCACATGCAAGACGAGGCGCCGGCTCAGTACGCATGGGTCTCACAGCTCATAGATGTTGAGATGGCCTCGGGTGAGTCGTATGTCTGGACGATCGTGTACCATCACCCGGTCTTGCAGCAGCGGAATTACCAGCTCTGCCGGCAATTTGCGCTGGCGATCATCGTCCACCATCCCATCGAGTTTGCCGTCAAATCCGTGCCACTCGTCTTCGAGTCGCTCGCCACGACAAGTCCGCATCAACCCAGTCGGGCGGATGCGCCGCTAAGCGCTGTGGTGGGTCTGCTGCGGGTGCCGTCCACGCTCTTCCTCTACAGCCTCGTGTCTTTCCCTTTGCTCGCTGTCGGCTGGTGGATCTATGCTATCCGCCGCCGCAAAGCCCTCGATGCGCACACAATGCTGGTCAGTGGTCTTGGATTGGTCGCCTTCTTTGGCTTGACCATTACCACTCTAGGATCCTACTCGCAGTACGCTCGAATGAATGCCCCCTATGACGCCCTGATGATGGTGGTCGTCTGGGGGAGCCTTAGTGGCATGCTTGTCGCCGCCGGCCGGGTGCTGGTCCAGCGCACGCGCCGGCCGCCGTCCTAGATGCTGGGCGCTTGCGTCTCCATGCTCAGCGGTGGAGGATACACAGACGACGGAGAAGAGTGCCGTCGCTCGCGAGTGGGCCGCCGCGGTCCCGATCTGAGGCGGGCGCGCCATGCCGAAACTCGCATCGCGGCCGGATTCTATCATGTACCGGATCTGTCCTGATCACTGAATCCGGTATACCGTGCGGCTGGTAGGAGCGGTGGAGGGCATCATTCCTGATCTGCCGAACCATCTGCCTGACCGGTCGGCGGCTCCGCGTAGCGGTCGTCGCCCAGCAGTGGCCCGACGATACGGGTGAGGCGCGCCAGTGGCCTGGCGACCGGAGGCAGGGCGAGCAACGGGCGCAGCCGGGCGAGAATGTCGCGGAGGAACGCAAGCAGCGCGTGGGTGCGCTGCGCGCCGTCGGTGCGGTCGAGCAGCCAGAACAGCACCAGCGCAAGCTGCAGGCCGTAGAGCAGCGTCGCCAGATCCTCGGCCTGGGTGGGACGCGGCGCGTCGCTTGCCTGGGTCACTACGCGGTAATACAGCCCGCGCGCCTGCCGCCGCACCTCGCTGGCGCGCCCGCCAAACACGCCCACCGTCGAGCGCGGATTGAGCGCTGCGCCAAAGAGCGCGCCCAACGTCTCTCGGTGCGGCGCCATCAGCTCCAGCAGAGTGCCCATCACGCGCGCGAAGCGGCCCGCCACTGTGCCCGGCGGCAGACTCTCCACCTGCCGTTCCAGCGTGCGCGCCAGCTCGCTATATAGCTCGAGCACCATCTCGTCCTTGCCAGCAAAGTAGCGGTAGGCAAGGCCGAGCGAGCATCCTGCCTCCGCCGCGATCTCGCGCATCGTGGTGCCCTCGTAGCCCTTGCGCGCGAAGAGAGCCAGCGCCGCCTCCAGGATGCGCCTCCGGGTGCGGACGGCCTTCTCGGTGAGGATCGGCTCCCCTGTCTGCGGCTGCTGTTCGGTCGAATCTGGCTGGTTCGAGTCGCTCATCGTCATGCCCAACTGTCTTCTCGGCCCTACCAGTCTTGCCCTTGACACAAGCATATCTTACCGCCTACCATAGTAAATGAACACGTTCATTAATTGGCGAGTGACACGCCGATCGGTGAGTGCGCGCGCGTTCTGCGTGGAGGATAGGGGCGGTCGTGGACCGCTGAAACGGCTCAAGAAGATGGATCCGAATCTAGGCAAATCACCGTCGCGGGAGCAACGGCGCCCGCACGAGAGTGCTGCGAGGGCCACCCCGTCGCAAGCGGCGCATTGGCGGCCGACGCTCTGGGCGAGCCTGCGCCATCCATGCGCACAGATCCGCGCCTTCGCGGCGCTGCAAGCCGAGATAGCCGCGGGCCACGGGCGCTGGCGCTCCGTCCCGTATCGCCTGTGGGGCACACTCAGCGCCATCGCGCTCGGCGGCTCGCTGCTCTTCGGCGCGGCACTCGGTGTGAGCTTCCCCGCCTGGCGGGCGGGTCGGGGCGCGGCATGGCTGGCACTCTCGGCGGGGCTGAGCTGGCTGCTCTTCGGCCCACTACTGGTTCGGGTGACACGCCACGGTCTCTTGACCTGTGCGCACGCCTGTCTCGTCACGATGGCCTATGGCGAGATGGTGCTCGTACCGGGTGCCGCGTTGCTGTGGCTCCGCGCGAGCTGGCCCGGTCTCTTCCCGTTGCCGCCGGCCATCTGGGGCGTCGGGCTGGTCGGCGTCTCCAATCTGGTTATGGCCGCCCTCTTCGCCGTGCAGATGAGCGCTCTGCAAGTGCCGCTGAGGCGCTCGCTCGCCTGCTGGCTCGTGGCGCTCGACGGCAGTGGCGCGCTGCTCTTCGCGCTATTTGCCCGCCTGTTACAGGGGTGATCCCATGCGTATGCAGAAGAATCCACTGACCATCGTCGGCCGGCTCCAGCGCTGCTGGCTCTTCGCCTACCGCACGCCCGCCGAAGCCGTGCGCCGCATCCTGCCGTCGCCGTTGGAGCCGGTGACCCGCGGCGGCTGCGCCTTCTGGAATGTCGTCGTTTGCCAGGTCCGCGCCATGCGCCCGAAGGGCTTTCCTCCCGTCGTGGGCGTGAGCTACTGGCACGTTGCCTACCGTCTCTACGTGCGGCTGCCGCTGCCCGCGGGCGAGACCATCGAGGGGCTGTACTTCGTCCGCAGCGACTGCAATCGTGCGCTGATGTCGCTGGCCGGCAATCTGCTCACCGATTTCCGCTTCCACACCGCGCCGATCTCGGTGCGCGAGACGCCTGACGCCGTCGAGCTGCGCGTCGCCTCCGCCGATGCCCCCGCACACGCGCGCCTCGTGCCCGCCGCGCCGCCGATCGCGCCTGGGTCGCCTTTCGCCTCGCCGCAGGAGGCTGCCGCGTTCCTGGCCTACGAGCCCTACGGCATCTCGCTGACGGCGGCGGGGGACGCCAACGTCATCCACGTCACGCGCGACGAGCGCGCCTGGCACAGTCGCCCAGTGTGCGTAGAGTCCGCCCGGTGGGCCTTCTTCGCGGGCCAGAACATCCAGCTTGAAGCGTGCTACGCGGTTGACCCGATTGCCTATCAGTGGGACCGCGGCCATCTCTACCGTCTGCATTGGTAGGGGCGAGACGAGGTCGTGTGCAATGCGCATCTTTCTGGCCGGCGCCACCGGCTTCATTGGGTCGCATACCCTGCGTGCCCTGACGGCTCGCGGGCATCAGGTGACCTGCCTGGTTCGCCGTTCGGGCAGGTCGTCCGCCGAGTGGGAGCATGTCACGCGTCGGCTGGCCGCCATCCCAGGAACCCAGGTCGCCGTGGGCGACTGGACCAACGCTGCCACCTGGTGCGATGCCGTCGCGGGGCACGATGCTGTTGTCAACGCGGTCGGCATCATCCGCGAGACCCGCCGCGCGCGCTTCGACGTCGTGCAGACCTCGGCGCCAATCGCGCTCTTCGAGGCCGCCGCAAAGGCGGCAGCCTGCAAGATCGTCCAACTGAGCGCGCTGGGCGCGGATACCGGCGCCCGCAGCGCATTCCACCGCTCCAAGCGCGCGGCCGATGAGCATCTCGCCAGGCTTGGCGTGCCCTATGTCGTTCTGCGACCTTCGTTCGTCTATGGGCCGGGCGACCACTCGATGGCGTTCTTCGCGCGGCTGGCCCGCTGGCCGCTGGCGCCGGTTCCCGGTGACGGGCGCACTCTCCTGCAGCCGGTGTACGTCGCCGATCTCGTCTCGGCCATCGTGCAGGCGGTCGAGCGCGACGACCTGGCGGCACAGGTGGTGGACGTGGGCGGTGCGCAGGTGCTGACGTTCGCCGCGCTGCTGGATTGTCTGGCACGGGCCGAGGGCAAGACGCGCGGCGCGCGGAAGCTGCACATCGCGTGGCCGCTCGTGGCGCTGGCCGCCGCCGGCACCGACCTGCTGGGCGGGCACGGTCCCATCACACGCGACGAGCTAGGGATGCTGCGCCGGGCGATGCCGGTAGATCTCGCGCCGTTCGTCGCGCTCTTCGGCTTCGTCCCGCGGCCGTTCTCCGAAGGGGTGTTGCTGCGGCGCGACGCGGTTGAATGCCGAGCAGAAGCACAGTAACTTCGCCCTCAGAAGGGCAGGCGCGGCGCGAAGGAGAGCGCCGCCGCCAGCAGCACGGCGAAGAACAGCGCCGGCAGCAAGTTCGCCACGCGCAGATCGCGTATCTTGAGCAGCTTCAGACCGATGGCCACCAGGATGAGTCCGCCGGTGGCTGTCAGCTCCACCACCGCCGGCGAGTGCGGGCCGAGCACCGGCGCGAGCACCTGCGCACCGAGCGCAATGGCGCCTTGATAGAGCAAGATCACCCCGATCGAGAGATATACGCCCCAGCCCAGCGCCGCCGCGAACGCAATCGCGCCGAAGCCATCCAGCACGGCCTTGATCGCCAGATCGGTGATGTCTCCGCTCAGGCCGTTGGCGAGCGGCCCCAGGATCGAGAGTGGCCCGACGCAGAAGACCAGCGACGAGGTGACGAAGGCTTCGCTGACGCGCGAGCCGGGTCGCGCGAGCAGCTTCTGCACGCGGTCGCCGAAATTGTTCAGGCGCCCTTCGAGGTCGAGCGCCTCGCCCACCAGCACACCGAGCAGCAGCGCGCCCAGCACCACCAGCGGATTCTTCGTGGCGAAGGCGTCCAGCAGCCCGATCAACAGGGTGAACAACCCCAGCACGCCAAAGAGGCTCTCATGGATGCGCTCCGGCAGGCGTTTGCCGATCAGCAGGCCCAGGGTGGCCCCAACAAGCACCGTCGCCGCGTTCAGCAACGTGCCGCTGAGCGCGGCGATTATCCAGGCCACGAGCGCACTCCTCCTCATGTGGCACGCCTGCGCGGGCGCGCATGTTGCGCACGCGTCGCTCGCTGGCCATATGGGCCGTACCTCAGAGCGTATCTCGCCCAGTATAATGGCAATGCGGCCGCCGTGCCATCTATCCAGTCGCGCGAGAGGAGCGTTCCCACGCTCGGATTCATCCCTGCCTATGCCAAGATCAACTACACGCTCGACGCGCTCGGCAAGCGTCCCGATGGCTATCACGCGCTGGCCTCGGTGATGCAGACCGTCGCGCTCTGCGACACGCTCGGCCTCCGCGCGCGCAGCGATGGCGAGCTGGCGCTGGTGTGTGATGTGCCTGCGCTCCAGGCCGAGGACAATCTTGCGCTGCGCGCTGCGCGCCGATTGCAGGCGGAAGCCGCGCGGCCGCTCCCCGATGTGACCATCGAGCTGCGCAAAGCGATCCCCGCGCAAGCGGGACTGGGCGGCGGCAGCAGCGACGCCGCAAGTGTCCTGGTCGCTCTCAACGCCGCCTGGAGTCTGGGCCTGGACGATACCCGGTTGGAGGCGCTTGGCGCCGAGCTTGGCTCCGATGTGCCGTTCTTCATTCGCGGCGGCACGGCGTTGATCGAGGGTCGCGGTGAGCGCGTGACGCCACTTCCTGATGCTGAGCCGCTATGGATCGTGCTCGCCAGGCCGAGACTCGGCCTCTCGACGGCAGCTGTCTTCCGCGCGCTTGCCCCAGCAGACTACACAAGCGGCGAAGATACCGCAGCCGTGGCAGACGCCATTCGCGCGGGTCAGCCGCTGCCGTTCGAGCGCTGCTTCAACGCGCTGGAGCGCGGCGTCGCGGCGGCCTATCCGGCCGTGGAGGCAGCACTCTCCGCGCTGCGTGCCGCCGGCGCGCCGGTCGCCCGGCTGAGCGGCAGTGGGCCGACGGTCTTCGCGCCCTTCCGCGAGCTGCTGCCGGCTGCGACGGTAGCCGAAGCCGTCCGCGCGGTGGGGCTGGAAGTCTGGCTGACGCATACGGTCACGGCTGGGCAGTGTGCGTCCGTTCGTCCGTCACGTGTGTCACAGGGTGGTTGACAGGGGAGGCAGGCTGGCGTACAGTGGGCACGGCGAGCGTCCATAGAGAGCAGTGACGGCCTTGTCCACGGATGAACCGGAGACTCGTCTGGTCCTGCGCGCGGCCAACTGTGACCGTGAAGCGTTCTCAGAGCTCTATGACCGGTATTTCACGAGGATCTACCGCTACGTTCGCCTGCGGGTGGACAATCAAACGGACGCCGAAGACCTAACGGAGACGGTGTTTCTGAACGCATTGCGTGCCATCTCCCGATTTCGGCCGAAGCATGAGGCCTCATTTGCCGCCTGGCTCTTCAAGCTTGCCCATAGCGCCGTCGTTGATTGCAGGCGGCGGACCCATGATGCCGTCTCGCTAGACATGACGCCAGACATACCCGATGAGTCCGCGCACGATGCGGGTGCGCAACTGGAGTGGCATTTGACGATCACCGAGCTGCGCTCGGCGCTGCTGGCTCTCACGGAGGAACAGCGCGAGGTCGTGTTGCTACGCTTCGTCGAGGGACTCTCGGCGCGCGAGGTCGGCGACATCATGGGCAAACACGAAAATGCTGTGCGTGGAATGCAATTCCGCGCAATCGAGACTCTCAGGCGCGTGTTGACTAGGGTCAAGGAGGCGAGCCTGTGAGTGAAGATCAGGGTGACCTGGAGCCGTGGCTGGCTGATCCAGCTGCGCCTAGCGATGGGCTAGAAATCAACGGCCTCCGACCATCTGAGCGGACCCAGCGCGCCCGGCCCAGGCTGGCGGCTGAGCTGCGACTGGCGCGGGCGCTGCGCACCGTTGAGCCGCCAGCCGAGGAGATTGCGGAGGCGCGCGAGCGTGTGCGCCAGCGGCTTGCCGCGGCATTCGATGAGTGCGCGTCTGAGACCAAGCGAGATGTCTGGCGGCGGGGGATAATCCTGGCGCTGCATGTGGGCGCACACGCGCGCACGGCCGCGCGCGCCACGCGGCATGCGGCGGAAGCGCGGAGACCCTGGCTTGTCGCCGCCGTCGTGCTGTTACTGGTGGCTGGGCTACTCGGTGTGTCACAGGCGGCGGCCGGAGCGCTGCCCGGCTCGCCGTTCTACCTCGTCAAGCGCAGCCAGGAGTGGCTGGTGCTACATGCGCCGCTCTCCGACACTGAGCGTGGCGAGCTGCTCGGTGACGTGGCCCGCCGGCGGCTCGCCGAGCTGCGTATCGTGGCCTCGCGCGGCGATGCCACCGAAGCGCACCGTCTTACACGCGACCTTGGCGCGACTGTCGAGAGCCTCATCCAGCTCACAAGTGATATGGCGGCTCGGCATGAGGATACCCATGTGGTCGCCAACGTGCTGGCACTCACGCTCGTCGCCGAGGATACGGCGCTGAGCTCGGCTCAGCAGCAGGACCAGGCGCTGCTCGTTCAGGCGCTCGCCAGCGCCACTGCCCAGCAGCAGCAAGCGATCAACGCTCACCATCTCGCCGTGCCATTGCCCTCGCCCACACCGGTGCCCGCACATACACACAACGGCAATGGCAACGGGAATGGCAATGACGGGAAGGCCAACACGTCCCCCAGGAGCGGCTCTTCACCAGGCAGGCATGGGCCTCCCCCTCGCTCGCTTGGCGGACACCGTGTCCGCTGATCCGGTCAATCCCCAGTGCTGGTGATAGAATGCCGGCATGCACATCGCCGTTGCCCACTCGCGCCTGACCACTTTCGGCGGCGGCGAGCGCGCCACGCTCGAGCTGCTGCGACGCCTGAGCCGCCGGCACGAGGTCGTCCTGTGGACAAGCCACTACGCGCCCGCCGAGACCTATGAGGCGCTGCGCGACTTTCCGCGAGTCGTCCTCCCACGAGGTGGCTGGCTGACCCGGCGCCCCAAGGCCGGGGCTGTCGTCTCGCACAGCTTCGGCGCGCATCTGCTGGCGCTTCGGCATCCGGCGGTGATCGCTTATCTCCATACCCTGCGCTCGCCGTACCTGCGGCCCTCCGTGCGCCCCGACCTGCTCGCGAGACGCTGGCTCGACCGTGCGGCCATCCGTCGTGCCGCCGCTGTGCTCGCCAATAGCGCCTATACCGCATCCGAGGCTGAGCGCCGTTATCGCCGGCCAATCGAAGTCGTTCCGCCGGGTGTGGACGAGTCATACTTCGCCCTGCCACTCGCCGCTGGCGACTACGCGCTCTACGCGGGCCGCCTCGCCCCAGAGAAGGGTGTCGAGCGGCTGTTGGATTGGTCGCGGGACCTCCCGGTGGATCTGATAGTCGCGGGGACAGGCGAGCCGGCATATGTTCGCTCTCTGCACGCGCGTGCCGGCGCTCGTGTTCGCTTTCGCGGACCCTTGCGTGATGACGCACTGGCCGAGGCCTACGCCGGCGCGCGCTTCCTGGCGTTCACGCCGCATGCGGAGGAGCTCGGTCTAGTGGTCCTCGAAGCGATGGCCGCCGGCAAGCCGGTGCTGGCCGTCGCCGAGGGCGGCCTGCCGGAGCTGATCGCTGACGGGGGCACGGGCCTGCTGGTGCGCGACGGGGCGCAGTTCGCGGCAGCCGCGCTGCGCCTGTGTGAGGACGATGCGCTCTGCCTGCGACTGGGCACCGCCGCCCGTGACGTCGCCCGCGCATACACCTGGGACCGCTACGCCGCGCGGATCGAACAGCTCTGCGAGGAACATGGCAGCTGACGTCAGGCGGCAGGCGGCGTGCCGCCTGCCGCATGCTACACTTGAAGGAGGTGCGCTGGCGAGCGGAAGCCGTGTGATCCGGCGCAACCCCATGCGATCGGACGTGACATGCCAAGCGAGAAGATGAGCGAGCAGTATCACACTGCACCTGAAGGCGGGGCCCAGCCTGTGCCGCACACCGGTGGCGATCCAGCGCTGGAGCGCTACGAGACGCGGCCCGCCTTTGAGGTGCGCCTGATGGGGCGAGGCAAGCGCACGGCCAAACGTGGCGTCCAGCGGCTGCTCCGGCTCGCGATCGGCCTTGCCGGCTGGCTGACGCGCACCCGCCCCGACACGCCCGCCCTCACACCCGGCAATCCGGCGGTGCGGCGCATCCTCGTCACGCGCGTGGATCTGCTGGGCGATGTGGTGCTCTCGCTGCCGGCGGTGCGTGCCCTGCGCCGCGCCTATCCCGATGCCCAGGTACACATGCTCGTGCTGGGCGCGACCGCTCCCATCCTGGCCGCCGATCCCGCGGTGGACCGCGTGCTGACCTTCGACCCGTATTTCTGGCGCACACCCGCCGCGCTATTGCGGCCCGCCACCTGGCGCGCTGCTCGCACCTTTCTGCGGACCCTGCGCGCCGCACGCTACGAACTGGCGCTGAGCGTGTCGGGCGATATCGCCAGCATCCTCGTGCGGCTCTCGGGCGCCCGCCGCCGTGTTGGCTATGCCGCCGAAGCCTACCCATTTCTGCTCACCGATCCCGTCGCGGGCGGCCGCTACCGGACCCACAAGCACGAGGTGCGCTACGTCCAGGCGCTGGCACAGGCTGCCGGCGGGATCGTCGCTCCTGGCGACGAGCTGCTGTCGCTGGCTGTCGTACCCGAGGCCGCGCGCAGTGTCGCCGCCCTGCTGGGCCGCGAGCGCCACCGCCTCGGCCGGCGCGGCCCACTGGTGGCGATCCATCCTGGCGCGCGCAACGGCCAGGCTAAGCGCTGGCCGCCGGCCTCCATCGCCGCGCTAGCCGATCGCCTTGTCCGCGAGCTCGACGCGCTGGTGGTGCTGACTGGCGCGCCCAGCGAGAAATCGCTTGCCGGCGCCGTTCTGGCCCACGCCACAGCGCCGCTCGCCAATCTCGTCGGCCGTACCACCGTGCCGGAGTTGGCCGCACTGCTGGCCGCGAGCGATCTGCTCGTCACGGGCGATAGCGGCCCGATGCATATCGCCTGCGCGCTGCGGACGCCCGTCGTGGCGCTGCATGGCCCCACTGATCCGGCCATCAGCGGCCCCACCGCGCCCGATGCAATCGTGCTGCGCCGGGATCTGTGGTGCGCGCCGTGCTACGATGCCAGCGCAACCGCCGAGTGCCGTTTCCACAACCCGGTCTGCATGAAATCCATCGCGCCCGACACCGTCTTTGCCGCGGCGCGCGCCCAGCTCCACAAACGAGACCAGACTGCAACCACAAAGGCCGCACGCCATGCCCGGCTCACGCCCCAATCCCATCCCTGACACTGCGCCCGCGCCAGTACTGCTCGGTCCGCGCCCGCGCATCCTGGCGATCAAGCTCGCCACGCTCGGCGATCTGCTGCTGGCGACTCCCGCCTTGCGCGCCCTCCGCTGCCGCTATTCTGCCGCGCGGCTGGACCTGCTAACCACCACCGCCGCCGCGCCGCTGCTGACCGGATCGCCGCTGCTCGACGACATCTACGCGCTCGACCTGGATCTGCGCCGCGGCCGTCCCCCCCTCCGCGAGTTGGCGCGCTCCCTGCGCACGCTCGCCGCGCTGCGCGCCACCCACTACGATGCCGTGTTGCTGTTGCATCACCTGACGCTGCCAGCCGGACGCCTCAAGCACCGGGCGCTGGTCCGTGCGCTCGCGCCGCGGCTAGCTGTTGGCCTCGACAATGGTCACGGCGCCTGGCTGGATCTGCGTGTGCCCGATCAGGGCTTTGGCGCCCACCACGAGGCACAATATGCCCTTGCCGTCGCGCGCGCCGTAGATGCCGAGCTGCCTCCCGGCGAGCGTGATCTGCGTCTGAGCGACCTCGGCTGGGGCGATATCGGCACACCCGCGCCACACTCGCCACACTCGCCGCACTCGCCCGACGCTCCGCTCATCGTCGCGCTTCATCCCGGCTCCGGCGCGTTCAGTCTCGCCCGCCGCTGGCCCATCGCGCGCTTCGCCGAGCTCGCCCGCGCGCTGCACGCATCCGAGGGCGCGCGCATCCTCGTCGTCGCCGGCCCCGGCGAAGAGCCGCTCGTTCGGCAGCTGCTCGCGAATCTGGACGTTCCCGAGTGGGTTGCTGCTGTCTCTCCCACTACGCCACGCGCGCTGGCCGAGACACTCAGCGGCTGCGCCCTCTTCGTCGGCAATGACTCGTTCCCCATGCACCTCGCTGCCGCGCTTGGCGTGCCGGTGGTCGCCGTCTTTGGTCCCACGAATGCCGGCGCGTGGGCGCCCTATGCGCCAGGCAACCCTGGCCGCGCGCTGGTCGTGCGACGAGGCGACCTGCCGTGCAGTCCGTGCATCTACCGCGGCCACGCGCTTGGCACGCCGGAAGGCTGCCCGGCGCGCCCGTGCCTCACCGAGCTACCGGCCGAGCCGGTGATAGCGGCGGCACGGCGTCTGCTGACGCGGGCGAAGGCTTCTGCCGCCGCACCGGCCGGCTGAAGTTGCCAATCTCGACCTCTGGCACCTCACGGCGCAGCGCCTCGACCAGCGCGGGGATGCCCAGCGGGCGGCCCGCCGGCCGCGGGATGCGCGGCAACAACACCTCTGGGTCAATGTTGAGATTGCGCAGCTGCACCAACCGCACGCCGGTCTCGCGCAGGAAGCCCACCAACGCCTCGACCTCGTCCTCACAGTCAATCAAGCCGGGGAAGCACAGCAGGTTGATCGAGCTGAAGACCCCTGCCTCGCGCGCCAGGATCAGCGAATGCTTGACGTCGTCGACGGTGTAGCCGATCGGCCGGTAGTAGGCGTCGTAGGTCTCGCGCCGCGCCGAGATCGTGCTGGCTCGCAGGCTATCCAGCCCGGCATCGTAGAGCCGCTGCAGCGCCTGCGGATTGCTTGCGTTGGTGTTGATGTTGAGCGTGCCGCGATCGGTCTGCGCGCGGAGGGCGCGGATCGCGCGCTCGATCAGCCGCGCCTGCATCAGTGGCTCACCCTCGCAGCCCTGGCCAAAGCTCAGGATCGCCTCTGGCGTGTGCTCCAAGTGCGCCAGCGCCACCGCCACTACCTCGCGCTCGGTCGGCACGAAGCGCAGTCGGTCTTGCGGCGAGACCAGATTGTCCTCATCCTGCTTAGAGATACACCCCACGCAGCGTGCGTTGCAGCCCGGCGAGACCGCCACCGCGCCCTCCCAGCGGCCGAAGAAGAGATTGCTGGCCGTGGGGCAGTGGTAGTCCAATGCGCAGTGCGCATGCTGCTGCAGTACCCGATTCTCTGGCTCGGCGGCGAGTCGCTCGCGCACCAGGCGCTCCAGCCGCCGCCCGTCATACGCCGCCGGCAGCCACCTGGCTGGGTCGTCGGTCTTGAGCGCCGCCGCGTAGAGCCGCCCGCGCCAGCCCGCCACCGCCGTGTAGCCAAAGAAGGGCAACGGCTCCGTCTCGGCCGTCTTCGCGTAGCCCGGCAGCCGCGTGCGCGTGTAGCCGATCGGCAGCAGCGCGGCCAGCGCCCAGCCATGCCGCGCGGCGACGGTGACGCGCTTGCCGGCGCCGTCGGCTCCCACCGCCAGCCGCTGCGGCAGCATCGAGAGTGTGGAGCCCTCCGGCAGGGGAATCATGTCGTGTGAGGCCAGCGGCTCTCCGGTGTAGTCCACCGCGCGCAGGCCGCGCCGCTCGCCTACCCCGCCCTCGGGCGTGCTGTAGACGACGTATGGGTGCGTCGCGTCTATGCTCATCAGTAGGGTAGCTCCACGGTTGGCAGCGGCAAGCGGCGATGCCCCCCGCTGTGGCTGACAGTTGGGTCGAGATCTACGTCTTCCAGCGTGCGCCCGTAGACCTCCTGCACCGCTGCCTCAGCCGCCGCCACCGCAGTCTCAGCCGGCATCTGCGCATAGACGAAGCTGACGATCAGGTGTTCGCCGAAGGCAGACTGCGCGAAGTAATGAATGTGCGGGTGGTCGGTCTCCAGCCACTCGTTGATCGCGCGCTCGAGCGCGGCGAGGTCGTCATTGCAGTCGGCGCTGCTGAACGCACGAAAGCGCTGCATAGCCCGTCTCCTCGCGAAGTCGGCCCCGTACTGGATAGTCGAGGCGCGGCTACAGACGCCGCGGGCCAGCCCGCACGCGGCGTTGCGCGACATTCTATCACACGGGAGCAGGGCGGCGGCTCTCGATGGCTATGGCCGGCGCGCCTGCTCGATCAGCGCAAAGACGCCGCGCCAGCCGCCCAGCAGCACGGCGTTGGCTACCAGGATGACCGCGGCGAACGACACGGGCACCTGATGATCGGCGGAAAGCGCCCACCGCAGCAGCAGCGCGAGCGGATACGAGGCCAGCCATGCGAGCTCGGTGCGTGCCAGCATGCGGCGCGGCCCGTCGGTTTGCGCGCGGCGATAGGCGCTCAGCCACGGCGCGACCAGGAACCACGCCAGCGCAAAGGGAAACGCCGTCCACAGCACCTCCGCCACGGCGTTCGCCTCGCCGTGACTGCGCCGGCCGAGCGCCGCAAACGCGACGAAGGCGAGCGCGTCGCCTCCCACCAGTGCGATCACACGCCACGGCAGCCCACGCCGCGCACCCGGCGCTGTACCGGCCACTACCTCGGCGCTCGCCGGCTCACTCGACGCCAGATCGCGCATTGCTCACTCCGTCCTGTTACTTGGCGATACCGGCAATCAGCACGATGATCGCCAGATGGATGATCATCGTGATCGGCAGCAGCCACAAGAACACTTTAACCCACGAGTCGTCGGTGAGCTGCCCGAACCGCGCGCGACGCGCCTCGGGCGTGCGCTCAGCGGCCACCAATCCCACCGCCACGCGCAGTCGCAGCGGCGAGCGCACCGGCGACTGCTCCATCTGCACGTGGACCGCCTCGTTGCAGCGCTCACACAGCGCCCACGAGCCGCGCGGCTCAGGCACGTCGCCCGTTTCCTCGACGAAGAAGAGCATCCGCCCGAGCCGGCGGCGGCAGATCGAGCAGCGGTGTGGGTTGGGCGTCGCGCTCTGACGCTCTTCCGTCGCCGTGTCCGTTCGCGCGTCTCCTGATGGGAGCCTCTGATCCATCGTCGGCCACCTTTCGCGTGCGCGAGAACTCGCAGCCTCCGTTGCCCTCAATCGTATCACGTTTCCATCACAGCCGGCGGTCAAGCTCGACCGGCGGTTCGCTCGGCGCTGACAGAGTCTGTGGGAGACCACCCCGAAGTGGACGCAGCGGCGCGCCGCGGGCGCCCATTGCGAGCGGACCGACGGCGCGGCAACATGCGGACGCTGCGCTATTGGAAGAAGTAGACCAGCGTCATCAGGAAGATCCAGACGACGTCAACGAAGTGCCAGTACATCTCGCCCGCGTTCAGCACGAAGTGCTTGTTCTTGGTGACGGAGCCGCGCGCTGTCCGTACCAAACAGACCGTCAGGAGGAGCAGACCCGCCGTGACGTGCGCGCCATGGAAGCCGGTCAGCGTGTAGAAGACCGAGCCGGCCACGTTGGTGCTGGGGCCGAAGCTGTTGGTGAGGTACTCGTAGGCCTGGATGCTGATGAAGGTAGCGCCCAGGATGATGGTTGCCAGCAGCAGCAGCACGGTCCGCCGGCGGTTGCCCTGCTCGATGGCGCGCGCCGCGAAGTGCATGGGGAAGCTGCTGGAGAGCAGGATCACCGTGTTGACCAGCGCCAGCACCTTATCGAGCTCGATGGTGCCAGTGGCCGGCACAACCCCCGGCGGACACTGACTGGCATTCCAGCAGACGCCTCCGCGGATGCGCAGGTAGAGGTATGACGCGATCAGGTTGGCGAAGAACACCGCCTCGGAGGCGATGAAGAAGACCATGCCGTACCAGCCGACGCTTCTGCCATGCGGCTGGGCTTCTTCATGGATGGTCTCCGCCGGTGTGACGACTGTGCTCATAAGCGTGGATGTCCTCGTGGTGTGGCGCGACTGACGACTGATGACTGGCGACGGCGGACGATGGATTACGTCGGCTCAACTCCCCAGCCGATCATGGAGATGAAGACGATCAGCATGCCCAGTGCGGTGACGATGAGGGTAGTCTGCCAAAAGAGGATGCCCAGAAAGGCGACGAAGGCTCCAAAGCCCAGGGCCAGCGGCCAGTAGCTCGGCCCAGGCAAATGCGGCCCGGCGTGGGCGGCTTCGGCGACCTCCGGCGCTGGCGCGTAGGTCACTTCGCGCTCGGTCACGGGCCGCGGCGCGACGATCTCGCGCACATGCGGCGTGAAGCCGATCGCGGCCATCAGCCGGTTCGACTCCTCAAGGTCCTCGGGCTCGTTGCGCACCAGCAGCGACTTGACATTCTTGAAGACCCAGAATTGCTCTGAGTCCAGCGCCTTGGCCAGCGCGTCCAGCTCGCCATCGTGCCGTATGAACGTCGCGGTGGCGCCGCCTGGATGCGTGTAGACTACCTCGTAGTTCTCCGCCATCGGCTCTCTCCCCAGTCTGTATTCAGGCGTGCTCAGTGCCCGGCCCGCAGGCGCCGTACCACGCAGCATCACCTATCTTACCAAGAAACCAGCCGCCGGGCTAGCGCCTAGCCCTGGCTGAAAGGACCTGTTCAGGAACCCCGCGTGCCGGCTTCCTTCTGCTCGACCAGCTCGCGCACTGTCTCCAGCTCGGCCCGCACGCCGCGCATGCGCAGTGCGATCCAGCCGAGGTAGGCCAGCAGACCGATCCAGGCGATGGCGTAGGCCAGCACCAGGAATGTGTTGCCTTGCATAGCATGCTCCTCTGCATCAGGTGCAGTGATCGTGATTAGTCCGCGCTTTCCAGCTCGGCGCGCGCCCGCAGCAATTGCGCGGCGCGCTGCAGCGTATTGAGCCGGTTGACCTGCAGCATCAGGAAGGCGTACAGCAGCGTGAATGCCAGCAAGCCCAGCATCAGTGTCCAGACTACCGCAGGCGGCGCGTCGGGCGTCTGTCCCAGCTGCACCTGCAGCGCAGGGTGTAGCGTCCGCCACCACGTCACCGAGAGGTAGTTGATCGGCACGTCTATGAAGCCGACGATGCCCAGCACCGCCGCCGCGCGCGCGCCGCCCTCCGAAAGGCCGGTATACGACCGCAGCAGCAGATACGCCACGTAGACGAACCACAGGATCAGCGTGGTCGTCATGCGTGCATCCCACTGCCACCACGTGCCCCACACCGGTCGGCCCCACAGCGACCCTGTCACCAGCACCAGCGTCGTGAAGATGGTGCCGATCTCAGCGCTCGTCGCGGCCAGCAGATCCCAGCGCGGATCGCGGCGCCAGAGATAGAGGATGCTGGCGGCGAAGACGACAAAGAACGCCAGGTACGCCACCCAGGCCATCGGGACGTGGATGTACTCGATACGCTGGACGTCACCCTGCGTCGCTTCGGTTGGCGCGTAGGCGAACGCTGCCCAGAGCAGCGCGAGGATGGCGAGCGCCGTGGCCGCGCCCAGCACGTACTCTCCATAGCGCCGCACCGGCTCCAGCCATTGCGGCAGCCGCAGCGGGCTAGGCGTCTCCGCCACGGCCGGCGCCGGAGGCGATTCCGCGATATGCATGGGTGTCTACTCCTCGATGACGTACTGGAACGTCACTACTGAGATGCTCAGGAAGATGACGTCGAAGGCGGCGATCAGCCCCAGCCACGGCGCGTCGCCGCTAATGGGCGTGATCAAGCCCTGGGTCGCTTTGACGGCGGCGATGACCACCGGAACGATCAACGGGAACAACAGCAGCGGCAGCAGCACCTCGCGCGCACGCGTGTTGGCCGCGATGGCCGCGAAGAGCGTGCCCAGCGCCGCGACGCCGAGCGTGCCAAGCACTACGATGGGAATGAGGCCGACCCGCAAAACCGGCAGATTGTAGATGGCGGCGAAGACCGGCAGGGAGACCAGCTCCACCACGCCGATGAAGAGCAGATTGCCGAGCAGCTTGGCGCAGTAGATCGCCTTACGGTCCACCGGGCAGAGCAGCAGCCGGTCCATCGAGCCGCGGTCCTGCTCGGCGGCGAGCGTGCGCCCCAGGCCGAGCGTGCTGGCGAAGACGAAGGCGATCCACAGCGCGCCCGGTGCGACGGCTGCCTTGTTCTCGACCTGCAAGTCGAAGGCGAAGTTGAAGACGACCAGCACCAGCAGCGCGAAGAGCGCCATGCTGATCCAGACCTGGCGCGTGCGCAGCTCGCAGCGCAGATCCTTCCACAGCAGCGCGCCAACCTGCTCCCAGAAGAGGCGAGTGCTGGTCATCGTGCCGCCCCTTTCCCGTAGAGTGTGCGCACGTCGTCCGCCGATAGCTCGCGCGCTGGCCCGGCATACGCCACGCGCCCTGCCACCAGCACCACCGCGCTATCGGCCAGCGCCAGCCCGCGCTCAATCTGGTGCGTGGTGAAGATGGTCGTCTGGCCGCCCGCGGCACGCTCACGCAGAAGTGTGTCCAGGAGTGCGGATGCCTCCTCGTCCAGTCCGGTATCTGGCTCGTCCAACAGCAGCACGGCCGGCTCGTGCAGGATGCCGCGCGCCAGCGCCAGGCGCTGGGCCTGCCCGCGCGAGAGCTGCCGCACGCGGTCGTTGGCCTTTGCGCGCAGCCCCACCCGCTCGATCAGCCGCTCCGCGCGCTCGCGGCCGTCGCGCAGCCCGTACATGCGCGCGAAGAAGAGCAGATTCTCGCGCGCCGTCAGCTCATCGTAGAGGTGTGGCTGGTGGCCGACGTAGCCCACGATCTTGCGCACCTCCGCTGCATCCTGGCGCACGTCCAGCCCCGCTACGTGTGCCGTCCCGCCGCTCAGCGTCGTCAGCGTCGCCAGCGCGCGCAGGAGTGTCGTCTTGCCCGCGCCGTTGGGTCCCAGCAGCGCCAGCGTCCCACCAGTGGGCACCGCGAAGCTCACGCCGCGCAGCACCGGTCGCACGCCGTAAAGCTTGCCGGCGCGCTCGACCGCCACGGCTGGCAGTGCGGCCGGTGTACTGCTTGGTGGCTTAACGGTGGGTTGGATATGGGCGTCCTCCGCGCGCAGCGACAGCTTGGCGCTCATCGGCCGCCTCCCGCCGTCGCCTCGGCGTCGGCCTCCGCGACGGGAGCGGGCGAGGCAGGCCTCGCCACTACACCTGGGTCGGAAGCCCTTTCGCCGACGTCGCCAATTACCGGTGCGGGCGATGCGTCCATTGCCGGCGCGGGCGTCTCCGCCGCCAGCAGATCCCGCAGCGACGTGTGCAGGGCCGTACGCTCCCGCCGGTAGGTGGCGTCGTCCAGCTTGCCGGCGGTGTGCCGCGCGTCGAGGTCCAGCAGCGCCTGGAGCAGCCGCTTGTGCGCGGTCGTCCCAACTGCCTCAGCGCGCGCCTTCGCGGATGTCCTGGCGCGCCGCCGTTGCCCGCGCGCGGGCTGGCTCGCTGCGAAGTCGAGGCTGCCGCGCCGCAGGAAGACGACCAGCAACAGCGCCAGCAGCGCGGCCAGCGCCAGCCCAAGCGCCAGGAGCGGCCCGAAGGGCAGCGTCGGGTCCACGCCCGCCTCGGCCAGCCCCGTCAGCCGGAAGGTAGCTGTCGCGCTCGCGGTCAGCCCACTCACCTCCCATAGCTGAAGCTGCTGCCCGTTGGCCGTGATGGTGGGTCGCGCGTCGAAGCCCGGCGCGTTCACCCGCATGCCCGTCGGGGCGAGCAGCACGAGCTTGTCCAGCGGATACTCTGCCTTGTAGGTGAAGGCGTAGCCGGTGCCGGTGTAGGGCGCGTCGAAGGCGAAGGCGAACGTGGACTTGCCCGGCGGTAGAGTCGCACCCGCACCGAAGCCGGTGCCCACCTGTGCCGCCTGCACCTCGCCAAAGCCCGCGCCCAGCGTCAGGTTCGTCGCGCCATCCGGCAGCGAGAAGCGCACGACGCTCATCTTGCCATTGGTCGGCGTCAGCGAGCCGGCGTAGGCGGTGGCGCCGGTGTTGTCGAACGTCACTAGCTCGGCGACCGGGATCAGCCCCGCGGCCACCTTCGGCTGGCTCAGCAGGATTGTCGCGCTCGCCACGCGCAGCGCAGCGTCGCTCGTGGTGGTATCGAATACTGTCACCGTGGCCTGCAAGCTCACGCTATTCGACAAATCCAGGGCCTGGCTGTAGAACGTCCCGCCGTCGAACGGCGCGGCGATCTCGTAGGTGGTCTTGCCGCTGGTGTCAAGGCCGCTGAAGGCGAAGCGGCCCTGTGCATCGGTCGTCGCCGTGCCGGCATCCTGCGAGCGATTGAGCACCAACGCGTGCAGCGTCACCTTCAGCCCGCTGACTGGCGCGTTGCCGTGAGCGCCATTCACCACGACGCCCGCAATGGCGCCGTCGTCCAACGGCCGCAGCGGAGCGGCCAGCGCGACGGGGCCGGCGCCGGCCAGCGCGAGCAGCACGCCGAGCGCCAGCAGTGGCAGGAGCGCGCGTCGTCGCCTCATGACTCGCTCTCCCTTCTGCGCCGCGTCCGCGCGCTATTGGCCGCGCCTGGCGCTCGTCCATTGGCCGCACCACTCTTCGCCGCCGCGTCCCGCGGCGTCCCGTTCGCGCTTGCCCGCGCTTTCGCGCGCTGGCGGCGGGCCTGTTGCTGGCGCAGTGCCGCCAGCTCGCGCTCGATGCGCGCGTCCAGCTCGCGCTCGCGATCGTAGCGCGCCTTCAGCGCCGCCAGCGCGCGCTCCTCGTAGCGCTCGCGCAGCTCGCTGTAGTCGGTCGCGTCGAGATTGCCGAGCCGGTGGTCGAGCTCTACGTCCAGTAAGGCCTGCTTCGCGTCGCGCTCGGCATCGGTATCGGCTGCCTCAGTGAGCGGCAGCTCGGCGATGGCTTCGGAGAAGGTCCGATTGGACCCCAGCAGCGGTTGGATGACCACCAACAGCGCGGCCAGCCCAAGTGCGGCGGCGAGCAGCAGCGGAACAATCATCGGCTGGCCTCCTCGCTCGCCGTGGCCGAGGCCGGCTCATCCAGATCGAGCTCGCGGCGCAGCTCGGCCAGATAGCGCCGTCGCTCATCATCCGAGAGCGCCGCCCTCGTCGTTCGTGAGTGCCCGTTGCTGCCCGCGGTTGCCACCCGCGCCGGCACTGCTTCGGCCGCCGTCGCCCGGCGGTTCCATTCGCGCGCCGCGCTCCAGACGATGAATGCGCCCGCCAGCAGCATCAGCAGCGGCCCCAGCCAGATGATCGCCGTGAAGCCCCGCGCTGGCGGCGTTTCTAGAATGGTGTCGCCGTAGCGCTGGTGGAAGTAGTCCAAAATCCGCTGGTCCGACCAGCCCTCGCCGATCTTCTCGCGGATCACTGAACGCATCTCCTGCGCGACGGCCGATGGCGCGTCGGCCACCGACTCGCCGTTGCAGACGGGACACTGGAGCTGGCTGGCAATCGCGTAGACGCGCTCGTCGGTGGTCTGCTGAGCGCCGGCGCGCGCCGCCGTAACAGCCCAGACGACGCCAAGCGCCACGAAGACGAGCACGGCGACCGCCATGGACGGGCGGCGCAGGAGACTGAGCCACTTCGTCATACGACCACCTCCGCCGGAGCGGCCTTCTTCGTGCGCTGCGACTCCACCACGCGCCTGGCCGGTTTGCGGCGCTCCGGCCACCAGCAGGTGATGCCGCCCAGCAGCATGAGGATGCCGCCCAGCCAGACCAGCGGCACCAGCGGATTGAGGAAGACCTTGATCGAGGCGCTATCGGTTCCCTCGTAGCCCGAGAGGAAGACGTAGAGATCGTTGAGGCCGTGCGTCGTGATCGAGACGATGCTCGTCGGCTGATCCTCGAAGCCAGGGAAGATGCGCTCGCCAGGCACAATCGTGCCCAGCGACTGCCCGCCGCTCGCCAAGGCAAAGCGCGTCGTCACCACCTGCACGCCGCCATCGGCCAGCGCGCCCGAGATACCCTGGTAGGTGATCGCGTAGCCCGCCACGGTGCCGGTCTGTCCCTTCTGGAGCGTGAAGTCGCGCTCGACCTGGAAGAACTGCGAGCCGATCACTCCCACCGCCAGCACCACCAGGCCCAGGTGGACCAGATAGCCACCGTAGCGCTGGCGGTGCCGCCGCACCAGCGAGATCAGCGCGACGAGATAGCCCTCGCCATGGCCGTGTCGCACGCGCACGCCGCGCCACAGCTCATAGAGGATGGTGCCCGCCGCAAAGGCGCAGACCGCGAAGCCCACGTTGGCCCACAGATTCGTCACGCCCAGCAGCGGCAGCGCCAGCGCGCAGAACGCCGCGAAGAGCGCCGGCCAGCGGCAGTTGCGCCAGATGCTCCGCAGGGTCGCGCGACGCCAGGCCAGCAGCGGCCCCACCCCCATCACAAAGAGCAGCGCCAGGAAGAGCGGCCCGTTCGCGCGCTCGTAGAAGGCCTTGCCGACGGTCATCGTCTGGCCGCGAATGGTCTCCGAGAGGATCGGAAAGATCGTGCCCCAAAACGTCGCGAAGGCGATGCCGGTGAGCAGGAAGTTGTTCAGCAGGAAGCTGCCCTCGCGCGAGACCACCGAATCAAACTCGTGCTCGGGACGCAGGCGCGGCAGACGGCGGACGAAGAGGCCGATCGAGAGCGCCACGACCACTGCCAAGAAGCCCAGGAACCACGGCCCAATGGCGGAATAGGCGAATGAATGGACCGACGTGATGATGCCGCTGCGCACCTCGAAAGTGCCGAAGAGCGAGAGCGCGAAGGTCGCCAGGATCAGCGCCAGATTCCAGACTTTGAGCGAGCCCCGCCGCTCCTGCACCATCGTCGAGTGCAGGAAGGCCGTCGCCGTCAGCCAGGGCAGCAGCGCCGCATTCTCCACCGGGTCCCAGCCCCAGTAGCCGCCCCAGCCGAGCACGTGGTACGCCCACCACGCCCCCAGCAGCAGCCCCGTCGTCTGGATGGACCACGCCGCCAGCGTCCAGCGCCGGATCGCGCGCAGCCAGCCCGCATCCAGTCGCCCGGTGATCAGCGCCGCCATCGCGAAAGCGAAGGGCAGCGTCCAGCTCATGTAGCCCAGCAGCAGCATCGGCGGATGCACCAGCATCCCTGGATCTTGCAGAATCGGATTCAGGCCGCGTCCATCTGCCGGCGCGATGCGCAGGCGGTCGAACGGCGTGCTGACGAAGTTGAGGACGAAGAGAAAGAAGCCGTCCACGCTCATCAGCACGGCGACGACCCACGGCATCAGCCCGGCTGGCGCCCGCCGGTGCAGCGCGACGGCCAGCGCCGAGAAGAGCGCCAGCATCGTGCACCAGTAGAGCAGCGAGCCTTCCTGCCCGCTGTAGAAAGCAGCCACCGTGTAGGCGATTGGCATGGCCCGGCTGGAGTGCTCCGCGACGTAACGCGCCCCGAAGTCGCGCGTCAGGAACGATGCCGACAGCGTCACCACGGCCAGCACACAGAACAGCGCCACCATCACCACCGCCCGCCGGCTGCTCGCCAGGAGCGCCGCCGCGCCCCGCCGCGCGCCCAGCACGGAGGTTGCCAGCGCATAGGCCGCGAAGACCAGCGCCAGCAATTGGGCGATCATGCCGAGGTCGGAGAAATGCACAGAGCGCTCCTAGCTGCTCGCGGGTGGCGGTGTCGCCGACTGGAACTTCGAGGGACACTTCGCCAGCAGGTTCTGCGCGTGGAAAACGCCGTCGGAGCCGAGCTTGCCTTCCACCACTACCTGGATGCCCGCCTTGAAGATATCGGGCACCGTGCCGGAGTAGACGACCGGCATCGCGGCGGCTGCCGTGGTATCCTGCATGCTGAAGTGGATCACCTGCGTCTGGTCGTTCTTGACGATGGTGTCTGGCACGACATTGCCGGCCACCCGCACGACGCGCGCGGAGCAGTCGTGGCAGGCGCGCAGCTCGCCGATGGTCATGTAGTACTCCGCCGAGACGCCGGTATTGGCCAGCACGAGATAGAGGATCGCCCCGGCGATCGCGATGCCGGCGACCACGAAGCTCCAGCGCGCCTTGCGCCGCCGCGACCGTCCCAGTGCTGTCCGCGGCTGCACCGCTCCCTCGGACCCTTGCCCCTGCCCGACCGTTTCGGTCAGCATCGGCATGCCTCCATCTCTAACGCTATCTCGATCTCGCTCGATCTCTTCTGCCGACCTATTGCTCCGGTATCGCTCCGCTTACCGGCCGGCCGTCACCCGCCGGAGCCGTACAGCGCCACCAGCGCCGCGCCGAGAGCGAACGTCAGCACGCCCAGCCAGAGGATCCAGCGTGGGGCGAGCTTCCAGAGCTTGCCGCGCCGGCTCGCCGGCCGCCGGGCCTCTTGCGCCTGGAACACCGCCAGCAGGATCATCGCTAGCGCCGCCGCGATCTTCACGACCAGCACGACAACATATCCCGCTCCGGCGCCCGACCCGCTGAGCCGGTCGAACACCAGGTACACGCCGGAGAGCAGCACTACACCGATGCACGTGTTGACGACCCGCCGGAAAAGCGCCGCGATGGCCGCGCCCGTTTGCGCCGACGCGCCGCTGGCCCGCAGGCCAGGCACGATAACCAGCAAGTATATCATGCTGCCCCCGACCCAGACGCCCCCAGCCAGCGTATGCGCCGTGCGCATCAGCGTCGAGAGCAGCAGCCACAACGTCGTCGTCGCCATCGCCCCTGCGCCCTCGCCGCCGTCGCGCTATCGTGGGCCGGGCAGGGCCAGCGCCTGCGCCCAGCTCGCGAAGAGTGTCGCCTGACCGGTGAGGTAGAGTACCCCCATCAGCAGCAACGCCACGCCCGTCGCGCACTGCACCGCACCGCCATGGCGCCGCAGCCAGCCGAGCGCGTGCAGGCTCGCCGACCAGCCAAGCCCCACCGCGATGAACGGCACCGCGAAGCCCAGTGCGTAGACGGCAAGCAGCAGCACCCCGCCGCCGAGCGTCCCGGCTTGCGCCGCCAAGAGCAGAATGCCCGACAGGATCGGCCCGATGCAGGGCGTCCAGCCGGCAGCGAAGACGAAGCCCAACGCCACCGGCGCCGCGCCACCACGCACGGACTTGCCCACACCCGACAGCCAGCGCAACTGTGGCATGCGCGCGAGCGCCATCCGCATTGGCTGCGGCAACCAGCCAAACGAGACGCCGCCCATTGACTTACCCACGCTGGTCGGCCAGCGCAGCCGCCGCTCGCGCGAGAGCGCCGCCAGCAGCGGCCGAGGCAACCAGCCGAGCAGGAATGCACCCATCGCCAGCATCACGATGCCCGCCAGCGTCTCAAGCACTGGCCGGTAAGCCGCGATGAGCCGCCCAAAGCTGGCTGCGCCAGCCCCCAGCGCCACGAATGCCAGCGAGAACCCGGCCAC
>DASUBU010000121.1:0-39763 GCA_035763125.1 Ktedonobacterales bacterium | reverse complement strand
CGCGTTATCCGCCAGAAAGCTGATGACGCCGCCGTGGATGAAACCGAACTGCTGGCCGAACTCGGGCCGCAGCGGCAGCGCCATCTCCACACGGCCCTGAGCGAAGTCAAGCAGCTCCACGCCCATGAAGACGCTGAACGGTTGCGCGGCCAGCACGGCCTTGCCCAGCGCTTGCAGCTCGTCGTCCATCGCGGCCCTCTCCACCCAGATTGTCACACCCTAGGAGCGCGGCGCCAGCAGCACCCAGGTCGTCTCCAGCTCCGTCGTGATCGTCCCGTCCGCCGTGGCGATCCGCACCGGGATGGACAACCGCGCCTTGTCGCCAGCCGCGACTTGCGAGCGCACTCGCGCCTGCTCGGCCTCGACATCGGCCAGCGTGGCGGTCGCCCGCAGCTCACCGCGCGCGGCCTTGCGGTAGTGGATCGTCACGTCCGCGATGACGGGCGCGTAGCCAGCCGCCCGCAGATCGCTGAACGCCGCCAGAATCAGCGTCCCCGCGGCCACCTCGCCCACACCGAACTGCGCGACGGCGTGCACCGTCCCGACGTGATTCAGCGTGTCCGGCGAGTCTGGCAGCACCGCCACGGAGCGCGCTGGCCCCAACTCCACGACACGCGCGCCGACCGCACGGCCGAACGGCACCGTCTCGTGCAGCAGACGATTGATCGCCTCGACATCCACCATCCGCGCCTCCATCCCTCTCAACATTGTTGCGGGCGGGCCTCGCCCCTACAGCCACGTACCTAGCCGCACCCCGACGGACGATGCGTGCATCGTCCCTACCGCCCCATGCCGGACGGTGCATGCGCTACGTTGTGCAGGTTCCCTCTGGCCTTCAGGCCGGGAAGCTTCCTACCCAGCACCCACGTGCTCGCCACGCCATCCTCGTAGGGGCGTCTTGCGGACGCCCTGACGCCACAGGGATGAAACGTCGTGATCGAGGGTAAGGGTAACGCAGAGCGCCCGAGCGGAGGCCATTACCCTCCATCGTCCTCTGCGCCCTCCGTTTCCTCCGCGGTGAAGATCGCCCCTACGCCCGCAGCGGATAGCCGCCACGCTCGGCGACGATGCCCGCCAGCTCGCGCTGAATCGGCACGACCTCCATCTGGGCGTCGCCCAGGTACGCCCGCACGCGCGCCAGCTCGGTGCGCCGCTCGTCGCCCGCGAAAGCCATCGTCAGCGCGCCCTCGATCGCCGCGCGCGTCTCCGGCAGCAGCCGCAGCACAGTCATCTGCGCCAGCAGCTCGTGCGTGCGGGCATCCACCCCGCCATCGCGCACCGCCGCAAGCGCGCGCGCGACGGCGCTATCCAGGGCGAAGAGCGTGATGAGCTGGTTGGCGGTGTACTCCAGGAACTCCTGCTCCTCCTGCATCGTCGCCATGAACTTTGGCGCGGACTTGAGCGTGGCATAGAGCGCGGCGCGCTTGGCCCGCTCGACCAGATTGACGCTCTCGCGCAGGCCGGCCGGCGTCTCGGCGGTCGCGTAGTCGGGTGCGGCGCCTGACGACACCTCTGCCTGGACCGCCGGGAACTGCGACATCACATCTACGCGGCCCGTCGCCGCCCGGCGGAAGAGCGTGCCGGCCGCCACCAGCCGGTTGACCTCATTAGTGCCCTCGAAGATGCGATTGATGCGCGCATCGCGCCAGGCCCACGAGATGGGGTACTCGTCCATGAAGCCATAGCCGCCGAAGATTTGCACGCCCTCATCCACACTGCGGCCCAGCGCCTCGGACCCGTAGACCTTGGCGATGGAACACTCGATAGCGTACTCCTCGATGGCCTGAAGCTGCGCCTGCCGGTCGTCGCCGGCGGCCTTGCGCGCCTCCTCCACATCGCCGATCGTGCGGAAGGCCAGCGACTCGGCGGCGTATACATCAGCGGCCATGTTCGCCAGCTTCTTCTTGATCAGCCCAAAGCCGTGCAGCGGGCGGCCGAACGCCTTGCGCTCGCCGGTGTACTGTGCGGCCATGTCCAGCGCCGCCCGCGCCCCACCGCTGGCGCCCGCACCCAGCTTGAGCCGGCCAATATTGAGAATATTGAAGGCGATCTTGTAGCCCTTGCCGACCTCGCCCAACACGTTGCCCACCGGCACCTGGACGTTGTCGAAGTAGACCGTACGCGTGGAAGAGCCCTTGATGCCGACCTTCTTCTCCTCTGCACCGGTGGAGATGCCCGGCCAGGCGGACTCGACGATGAAGGCGGTGTGCTGCGTGTCGTCAATCTTAGCGAAGACGATGAACAGATCGGCGAAGCCAGCGTTCGATATCCACTGCTTGGCACCGTTGAGGAGGTAGTGCTGGCCGTCGGGGGCGAGCTGCGCGCGCGTCTTGATCGCCATCGCGTCCGACCCCACCCCCGGCTCGGTTAGCGCGTAGGCGCCGATCAGCTCGCCGGAGGCCAGCCGCGGCAGGTACGCGCGCTTCTGCTCGTCGGTGCCGTAGAAGACGATGGGCAGCGAGCCGATGGTGGTGTGCGCGCCCATCGCCACCGCGAAGGAGGCGTCGCGCACCTCGCGGCCCACCAGCGAGCTGGCGACCAATCCCAGGTCCACGCCGCCGTACTCATCCGGCACGTCAATGCCAAGCAGCCCCTGCTCGCCAGCCAGCTTCAGCAGCCCCAGCAGCACGCCCGGCTCCTGATGGCGGATCGCCTCGGTCTTGGGCAGCACCTCGCGCTGCATGAACGTCGCCGCGGCTTCCTCGATCTGCTTCATCTCGTCGTCGAGCTTCTCCGGCGTGAGGAAGTGCGCCTGGGTCACCGGCGTCGTCAGGAACGCCGCGGCCGTCTCGATCTTCGCCTCAGTTGCCATGTCTACTCCTCCAGGTTGGGGTCCTCACCCTGTGACCAGATTTCACCGCAGAGGGAACGGAGAGACAGAAGCAGGACTGGGTTCTTGGCCCTGGCCCCTTGCCGCTCTCGTGCTCTGTGGGCGTGCCCACACGACATCACGACAGCACCGTCCAACCCCTGCTGAACAAACCCGACACCGCCTCATCTTGCATGAGTGGTCCTCCGCGGACCTCCGTTCCCTCCGTTTCCTCTGCGGGGAGACATGCTTTCCGCCGCACCAGCAGGTCGTCCGCAAGACGCCCCTACGATCCGCTGGTGCCGGCGGGATGGGCCGCGATGTACTCCTCGCGAAGTGCGCGGCGCAGCACCTTGCCGATCAGCGTCTTGGGCAGCGATTCGCGGAACTCGAACTGCTTGGGCACCTTGTACGGCGCGAGGCGCTCCTTGCAGAAGGCCGCCAGCTCCTCAGCAGAGAGCGTCTCGCCAGGGCGGACCACGACGTACGCGCGCACCGTCTCGCCGCGGTACGGATCCGGCACGCCGACCGCCGCCGCCTCCAGCACCTTTGGATGCTGGAACAGCACCTCGTCCACCTCGCGCGGGAAGACCTTCAGCCCGCTGGCGATGATGACGTCCTTGGCGCGGTCCACCACCGTGAAGTAGCCTTCCTCGCTCATCGTGCCGATATCGCCAGTGCGCAGCCAGCCATCGCGCAGCACCTCCGCCGTCGCATCGGGGCGCTGCCAGTAGCCCGCCATCACCTGTGGCCCGCGCACGACGATTTCGCCCTGCTGACCCGGCGGCAGGAACTCCCACGTGTCGGCATCAATGATCGCGGCGTCGGTGTTGGGCAGCGGCAGGCCGATGGTGCCGATGCGGCGGTCGCCGAAGACGGGATTGCAGTGCGTCACCGGCGAGGCCTCGGTCAGCCCGTAGCCCTCCACCAGACGCCCGCCCGAGACGCGCTCGAAGCGATTTTGCACTTCCACCGGCAGCGGAGCCGAGCCGCTGATGCAGACGCGGATCGAGCGCAGATCGCGGTGATGCTGCTCGGCCTCACGCGCCAGCGCCAGGTACATCGTCGGCACGCCGGGGAAGATATCAGGCTTGTGCTTCTCGATCGCCTTCAGCACGTCTTTGAGAGTGAAGCGCGGCAGCAGCACCATCGTGGCGCCTGGCACCATCATCGCGTTCATCCCGACGGTCAACCCGTAGACGTGGAAGAACGGCGCGACGCACAGCGCGATGTGATGCTCCTCGGCGCTCAGCTCGGCCCACGTCCAGGTTTGTAGTGCATTGGCGAGCAGGCCGCGATGGGTCAGCTTGGCGCCCTTGGCGACGCCGGTCGTGCCGCCGGTGTACTGCAGCACCGCGACATCGTCTGGCGCGGCCGGCGGCGGCAGCTCGACACGCCCGGTGTCACGGCCGTCTTGTGGCGGCGCGAGCAGATCCTTGAATTGGTGGAAGCCGGGCGTGCGGCGCAGTGACGAGAGATTGACGTGAGGCTTGCCGCGCGCCTCAATGGCCGTTTTCAGGCGGAAAAGGACGCCCAGCACGGGCGGCAGGTAGTCGGCCGGGCTGGCCAGGATGACGTGCTCGACGGGCGTGCGGGTGCGCACGGCGGCCAGCGTCGGATAAACGGAGTCGAGCGTGATAGCGACCCGCGCGCCAGCATCGCTGAGCTGATGCTCCAGCTCGCGCTCGGTGTAGAGCGGATTGGTTGGTACCGCAATCGCGCCGGCCTTGAGCACGCCATAGAAGGCAATCGGGAACTGCGGGACGTTGGGCAGGCAGATCGAGACGCGGTCGCCGGACTTGACGCCCAGGCGGACGAGCGCGCGAGCGAAGCGATTGGCCAGCGCGGCGAGCTGCGCGTAGGTGATCTCGGTGCCGTAGTACTCGATAGCGACGCTGCCGCTGCGCGTGCGGACGGCCTCATCCAGCAGCCAGGTAAGCGGCCGCTCAGGAATGTCGAGTGCGTATGGGATACCCGGCGAATAGTGTGCGAGCCAGGGACGGCCATAGGGCGGCTCCCCCACGGCGGCGCTGGGTGTGGTGGTGGGCGCGGTTCGCTCCGCCTCGCCGGGGGCGGATGCGGGGGCCTGCTGCGAAAGGTCAGCCATCGGTGTACTCCTCGTCGCGATGCTCACACGACTGCTCTGCCGGGCGCGACGGCCTGCCTCTGGCGGCATTATACGGGCGGTCGCTGGGGATTGCGTTATAGCCAGCTAACGTGTTCGCGCCACATATGATACACTCTAGCTAACAGTGGCGGCCGCCCTGCCTCGTGTCCCACGTCCAGTGGGGCTCGGCCGCAGTTCGCCATACTGAGCTGCGCAATTTGCCCGCCAAGTTGCTTGCCGCCTCAGACGATACGCAATACGGTCGAAGATGCTCGTAGCATGTCGCGCCAGAGGAGAGACGCCGATGGTCCAGACACATGACACGACCTCACGCCCGCGCCACGCACCGCCGGACGCCGGGCAGCCGGCCTTTGGCGCGCTGGTGGCGGAGTTCCGCATCCGGCGGGGCCTCTCGCAGGGCCAGCTCGCCCATGCCGCGCGGCTCTCGCGCACGTACGTCTACCACCTGGAGACGGGACAGCGCAGCGCTCCCTCGGCGCGCGTGGCGCGGACCCTGGCACGGTCGCTGGAGCTGCGCGGCGAGGACCGCCGGCGGCTGGCCGCCGCCTTCACACGACTGACGGGCCAGCAGCTCGAAGACGAGCCAGAGGGCGGCGAGCTGCTCGATCAGCGCGAGCTGGCGGCGCTGCTGGTGCGCAACACGGCCTTCCCGGCGCACAGCCTGGACCGCCTGTGGAATGTCGCGGCGTGGAATGCCGCGGCGACACAGCTCTTCGAGCTGGATGCGCCGATGCTGATCAGCCACAGCGCGAACCTGCTGTCCGTCGTATTCGATCCGGCCTATCGCGCACGCTTCCGCCCGTGGGAGGCGCTTGCCCGCCGGCTGGTGGCGGACTTTAAGCATGCCACGCGCAGCGTCACCTATCTGCCCGACTATCGCGAGCTGTGGCGCGCGCTCAAGACACTGCCCGACTTCCGCCGCATCGCCGATTCCGCCGAGCCGGGGATGGTCTTCGCGCCCAGCTTCGTCTTCACCATGCGCCACTCGCGGCTCGGTCCGCTGACGCTGCGCACCAGCGCCACGGTCTTCAGCGGTGCCTCGGATTACTCGATGGTGACCTACGTGCCCGGCGACCAGCAGACGCTGGCGATCTTCGCCGAGCAGGGCTGGCAGCAGGAGCCAGCGGCGGGCGCAGGCATCGAGTAGGAGAAGCGATGCGCGTCTGAAGGTCCCGGCGGATCCCGCGGCAAACGAGTTAAATGGCTGGCAGAAGCCGCAAAAGGCAGAGCAGTAGGGCCCGAAGCGCCGAGGCAAGTCCTGAGCCAGACAGAAGTGCAGTGCATCGCGCTCGCCACTGGTCCGGGCGATCTCCGGCCAATTCTCCCCAGTTCAAGTACGACAGACCAATCAGGCCTGATTACGACCTGTTTCGAGGCGATACTGCTCGAGGTGAGAGTCGCCGATGATTCGTCAGCTAGACGGAGATGGGCCTGCGGGCTGGTAGGTACGCCATCCCCCAGAGGAGGACAGATGGACGACGTATGGCGTTCCGCCCTGTGGCGGCAGTTCGGCGCCGCCATTGACACGCTGGACAGTGCCGTGGCGGCCTGCCCCGACTCCCTGTGGACCGAGCGTATCTGGAGCAACCCGCCGCCACCGTGGTTCCCGCCGCAGTTCGCGGAGTTCTGGTACGTCTCCTTCCACGCGCTGGTCTGGCTCGACCTGTATCTCACAGGCGTCCCAGAGGAGGACTTTGCTCCCCCGGCCCCCTTTGCCCGCGGAGAGCTCGACTCCGTCGAAACGGTGCCCCCGCAGCCCTACACGAAGGAAGAGCTACGCGCCTATCTCGCGTCGCTGCGCCAGAAGTGCCACGCCACGCTGGCCGCGCTGACCGTCGAGCAGGCGCGCCGGCCAGTAGAATATCCCTGGACAGAGGGTCAGCCAGTCAGCTTTCTCGAACTGCTCTTCTACAACATGCGCCACGTCCAGGAGCATACGGCTCACCTCAGCCTCTTCCTCGGCCAGCATGCCGTCCCGGAAGAGGCGCTCGACTGGGTCGCGCGAGCGAAGGGCGACATTGGCCCTAGCAGCCTCTCGCCACATGCGGTGTAGGCCAGCCGGATACCCAACAGGAGATGCATCCATGGCAGAACAGAGCTTCACACTCACGACGTTCTACAGCTTGTGGAAAGAGTACCAGGATCGTCTCAAGGAGACACTGGCGCCGCTCACCCCCGAACAGCTCGCGCTGCGTGCTGGGCCGGGCCTGCGCTCCGTGGGCGAGAACGCTGCGCACATCATCGGCTGCCGTGTCGGCTGGTTCGCTGTGACCTTGCGCGAGCCCGCCAGTTCGGACATAACATCAGTGCCGTGGGAAGATTCGAGCGGCCCAGCGCAATCGGCCGCTGAGCTGGTGCGCGGCCTCGAAGGCACCTGGCAGCTCATGGCCGATTGCCTGGCCCGCTGGAGTGACGCCGATTTGCGGCAGACCTTCCCCGACGACTGGGACGGCCGGCCCGTCGAGCTGTCGCGCGCGTGGGTCGTCTGGCATGTACTGGAGCACGACCTGCACCACGGCGGCGAGGTCTCGCTCACCCTTGGCATGAACGGAATCCAGACGGAATTCACGAGCTGAGAGCGTACCAGGGCACGCTGGGATTGCCGAGCTATTCTCTGCCGAGAGGGATGCTTGCCCGGAAAGGACAGCTCGCATGGTGCCCCCGCCCGCCCCGCCCAGCGCGCCGACGCCGCGCCTGTCCCTTGCGTTAACCTGCTTGTTGCTCTCCCCCGTCTTGCCGCTCGGCCTCGTGATGCTCGCGCTCCGCTACGTGGTAGCGTCACAGCCCGCGCTCCACCCCGTCCCTTCCGCGCTCAACCTGATCCTCGAGGGCGGGACGAGCGTCGTGATTCTGCTCGGCATCCCGGCGTCCAGCCTTGCCATCGGCCTGGGGCACATCGCGCTGGGGCAGGGCGGGAAGGTGCCGTCAGGGCGGCGGGTGCGGTATGTTGCGCGCACAGGCCTGGCGCTGGGCTATGGGTCCCTAGGCGCGGTGCTCGCCTTAGCCTGCATCACCGCCTTCTCGCTGGGCACGCACCGCATGCATCTCGTGTGGTGAGACGCCCAACAATGCCGGTGGTCGCGTGGGGCACGAGCAATCTACAAATCGGCGATGGTGTGTTGGCCGTCATCTTCTGACTAGGCACTTCTGCGCTGAGTGGTTAGCTACACTCTACTTCGACCTCTCTGCCCCAGCCGGGCGGAACCGACTGCACCGCGATGCGGGCTAGAGTTGGTATGTACCTGCCTGCAGCGACGATGTGCCAATGGGCTAGCGGGGCGAGATGAGGCGCCACACCCATGTATTCTCTGTATGTGAGGAAGACGAAGCACAGCGGCGTCGGGGTGTCCTCCAGCGCTTAGGGAGGGCACAGACTGGCTGCTCGGACACGTGAAGGGGGCATCGTGAAGCGCCGGCTCCTGCTTACCATACTCGTTGTGGATGGCCTGCTCGTGCTTGCCGAGCTCGGCCTCTACATCGCCGATCAACTGTCCGATGTGCCGTGTACACCAATACGCTTGTTCCGATACAATGACTGTAGCGTCTACTTCAAAATCTTCTATCCGGCGGAAGCCGTCCTCTTGACGTGGGGGATCGGGACGTTGCCGGTGGTGCTGGTGATCTTCGGAGACTGGCTCGCAACGGCCCTGCGGGGACTGAGACGGACCAATCATGGACGCGGCCACCCCGACATGTGAGCGCTCGGCATAGGCGCGGGTCCTGGCCGTCAATCCAGACATTCACTGCTCCCGGCCGCGTCCACCACAATGCACAGGCAGATATGCGGAGTCAGACGCCAGCGACGAGGCGGTGATTGACGCCAAGCGTACCACCGAGGAGTTGGGCATAGCCCAGCCCAGTATGCTGTGAAGGCCGCGGACGGCGTTGGATGGAGTGACTCTCGCAGCATGAGGCCTCCGTGAAGGTGGACCTCATGCTATCAAGAGGCTCCAACACTCATCACCACTCACTGCGAAATGCGGGCGTTATGGGTCACCCGCGCGATGTGGTCGCTTGCCAGCTTCATACCGTGACGTTTGCTCTTCAGCGCAGGCGAGGCTAACCAGTCATCCCCGCGGCTGGGAGGCCAGCCACGGCCGCAGAATAGGCACCACCTGCTGGGCCTGCATGGCCTGCAAGTGATCCAGCCCATCGAGCACGTGCACCTCCCAGCCGAGGCGTTCCAGCTCTACGCGACCGGCGATGAGCGGTCCTGCGATACTGACCAGCACGTCGCCCCACCTCGGCCCGTACTGGATCTCGTCCGCCGACCCGGCGAAGCAGAGGCGCGGGCAGGTGATCTGCACCTGGGCGGCGTGATCGTCGAAGTCCTGCAGCGCCTGGTACAGAGTAACGAACTGCCGCGTCTGGTCCGGCGACATGCTGATCTCCACGCTGGACCAATCGCCCGGCTCGACCTCACGCTGCTGCTCGGCGACACCATCATCCGCTTTCGCCGCCGCCGCGACCGCCATCTCATGGGATGCCATAGTGACGCGCAGCATCGCCGCATACGGCCCGCCCAGCGGCGGATAGCCGCCCATGGCCAGCGCCGTCAGGCGGTCGGTCCGCAAGGCGAGTTGCAGCCCGATCAGCGCCAGCCACGAGTAGCCGTAATACGCGAACCGATCCGCCCCCGTGGCGTCAGCAATGGCGCGCAGGTCGGCCGCGGCATTGGCCGGCGTCAGTGAGTCGGGCTGCGGCGTGCGCAGGAGATGGCCCTCAAAGTCGAAGGCAACCACGCGCACGAGGTCGCGCAAGCCCGCGATCAGCGAGTGACCCAACGCTGGATCGGCGCCCCACTGTCGCATGGCCTCGGCCTGCGGACCCGTGAGCGGCTGCGGATTGACCGGCAGCAGCAAGGTCGGCTTCGTGCCGTCGCCATGCACTTCGATCTCGATGATGCTGCCGTCATGCAAGATTGCTTCGGGCATGGTCATTCCCTCCAGCAGATACTCGCGGCGCTCCCCGCATGTCAGCGCCCTGGCGTCGTTTGCCGCCAGCGTCCAGAGAGCGCCACGCTTGAGGACGAAGATTGTGTTCTGATCGCATGCTGGCCAGGTCGTTTGCAGATCACATCTCGACTGTAGAACACCAATGCCCAACTGGAGGGTTCAGGAGCGAGTAGGGCCGGCAGAGCGGCACGGAAGTCGCCTGTTCAAGCACGGTCGTCCCGCTCGTTGTGGTAGAACGTTCGGTATCGGCGGGACAAAGCCTCTTAAAGCACTTGGGAGTTTGACATGACGGTTGGACCCACGCTGCGGACCCACGATCTCGCCCTGGCCGCCGGCATCAGTGTCCAGCAGGTCCGCAACTATGAAGCGAAAGTCTTGATTCCCCCAGCCCAGCGCAGCCCGTGCGGCTATCGCCTCTACAGCCGGAAGCATCTGGCTGCCCTTCAGACGGTGAGGAGCCTGCTCCCCGGCTACGGCTGGCCGCGCACGTCAGCGATCATGCGCGCGCTGCACCACGGCGACCTATCCGCGGCGCTGGCGATCATTGACGAGCGCCACGCCGAGCTTGCTGGCAAGCGCCGCCAGACAGCGCAAACGCTCCCCGCCCTGCGCACGCTGGCCAGCCAGGCCGGCGCCCCGCACACCACCCAGCCCTCGCAGCCGCTGCGGGTGGGAGAAGCGGCCAAACAGGTAGGCGTGCGCGCCTCCGCCGTGCACTTCTGGGAACAGCAGAGGCTTGTGCGCCCAGTGCGCGCGCCGCACAGCCGCTACCGGCTCTACGACGAGCACCAGATGCGCCGCCTGCGCGTCGTAGCACTGCTCCGAGACGCCGGCTACCGCTTCCCCGTCATCGCGTCAGTGCTAGACGAGCTGGCGGCCGGGCGGCCTGAACACGCCATCGTCGCGGTAGAGCGCAGGCGCGAGGAGCTGACCAGGGCGAGCTGGGCATGCATCGAAGCCCTGACGACGTTTCGCCAGTACGTGAGCGAGTTTGGCCCGCACGAGCCTGCTGGTTCTAGATGAGCGCGTGATGCACCGCCATCATCGGGCGGCTGGCATGGGCAGGTCGAGGAACCGGTTGACCATCGAGACCAGCCACGAAGCGCGCTCCACCAGCGTCACATGCGTAGTGCCAGGCAGCACCGCGAGCTGCGAGCGGGGCAGGCCCACGAGATCGCCCGCCACCCCACCGCCGAGCAGGCGAAACAGCTCCACCGTATGCTCCGGACGGACAATATCGGAATCCCCGATGATGAGCAAGGCGGGCGCTGTGATCGCGCGAATCGCCTCGGCAGGCCAATTCTGCTGCTCGCGATCCAGCTCTTGTTGCCGGGCGAAGAGCCGGGGGAAGTCCTCTGGGTGCGGGGCGATCCTGGTGTACTCCTCGTAGAAGGGCGTTCCGGCCAGGTCTTCGGGCGTCGCTAGGTCGATGCCCGCCAGCAGCTCGGGGTATAGTCCGCCGCTATTGTAGGTGACGGAGGCGAGCACCAGCTTGCGGACGCGCTCGGGATGGCGCATAGCGGTCTGCAGCGCGACGCCCGCGCCCAGGCTCCATCCGAACAGGTCCGCCGTCTCAATGCCGATCTGCGCGAGGAGTGCGGCGATGTCGTCGGCCAGCCACTCATAGCGCAGCGGGCGCTCGATATCGGCGGTGTGCCCGTGCCCTTGCATCTCGACGGCGATCACCTTCCGGTGTATAGCCAGGTCTGGCAGCAGCTTGCCAAAAGAGGTGCCAATCGCCGAGAGCGCGCCGTGCAGCAGGACCAGCGGCTGGCCCTCGCCGTGGATCTCGTAATACATGCTGAGGCCGTTGACACTGGCGTGCTGGCCTGGGTGAGCGCTGCCCGCCATGCTCATGCCGCCTTTCCAGCAGGGTCCTCCCTGGAATGGCACGGGAGCGAGACGCGCGTTCCCACCGACACGCGCTCGCCTCCACGGTGTGCTCAATCGTACTGGACGAAGCTATGCCGCCGTGCCCGGCTGATAGGTCAACAGGACCACGCCGGAGGGGTGCGTCTTCGTGTTGACCAGCTTCAGCGTCACCTGGCCGTTGACGTCCCCAAAGAGCGGTTTGCCGCCGCCCAGCACCACCGGATGCACCAGCACCTGATATTCATCGATCAAGCCAAGATTGGTCAGGGCGCTCACCAGGCTGGCGCTGCCGTAGATGACGATGTCGCCTCCCGGCTCGCGTTTGAGCTGCTCGACGGCCTCCGGCGTGACCTCCCGCAGCAGCGTGGAGTTGTTCCACTCGGCGCGGTCGAGCGACCGCGACACGACCACCTTGCGCATTGCATTCAGCCGCCGCGCGTAGGCTTTCTCTCCCTCCGAGACGTCAGGGTTATCAGGCACGTGCGGCCAGGAGCCGGCGAAGCTCTCGTACGTCACCCGCCCCAACAACAACGTGTCCGCCGCGTTGACCAGGTCGGTCTCGTACCTGCCCATGGCCTCGTCATAGAACCGACCAACCCAGTCCATCTCTCCTTTGGGTCCCGCGATGAAGCCGTCAAGGGTGACCCAGGTGGTGGTGATGATGCGTGGCATGCTCTCTCCCTCCTCGTTCTCATATCAGGTCCGGCAGACGGAGAGAGCATACCTTATGCGAATGGGGTCGTCTTGTACAGAAACGGCATCTGCTCGGGCCGTGTCTTCTCGCGGATCTCAGCAGGCGTTTGCCCGATGAAGCGCTTGAGCGAGCGGGTCAGGTGCGGCTGATCGAAATACCCCGCCGCGAGCACGGTGTCCGCGATGGAGAGTCCCTGCTGCAGGAGGGAGGTGGCGTAGCGGGCGCGCTCGATTTGCCGTACCGCGCCTTGCGTCAGCCCGGTCGCACGCATAAAACGGCGCTGGATGGTGCTCGATGAGCGGCCGGCGACGTCGCCGTGCAGCGCGTCTTCCACCAGCGGCTCGCGCGCCACCAGGCCCTCGCACACCAGCCGGCTCACGAACGTTTCGGCGTTGTCATAGTTGGGAAACTGCCAGGAAGTGCTCGCCAGCCAGAACGACGTGCGCGAGAGGGTGGGCAGGTCGACGCCCGTATCCACCAGCGCTCCGGCGGGCAGTTGCGGCAGAAAGGCGCCCAGCTTCAAGACAATGCCCACCCATTCCCCATCCCCAGGACAGTCACCCTGCGGAAGGGCCTGCGTCTCGGGGCCGCGCACCGTCATCGTGATCTTCCCGGCCAGCCGGCCCACCACCAGCTCGCAGTGGCTCGCGGCGATGGAGAGAAAGGGGGCCGCACCCTCGCTGTGGCAGCGCCAGACCCGTTCGATAAATGGCGAGTCGGCGGGTCGGTCCTCGTCGAAGATCAGCATGCGCGCCCTCGCTTCCATGATGCCCGGCGGCCCACATCACGGCATGCCATCAACATCCCACCAGCACGAGAGCCAGCCCTAGGAGCCGCGGGACACCAGCTCGATCACCGGAATGGTGCGGCTGGTGTTCTCCTGGTACTCACGGAACATAGGATATCTTTCTGCCCACCGCGCGTAGATCTGGTCATGCTCGGCACCAGTCAGCGGTTTCGCGGTCGCCTGGTAGGTCTGGCCGCCGATCTCCACCGTGACGTCTGGATGGGCGAGCAGGTTGTGATACCAGGCGGGATGCGTTGGCGCACCCCCTTTGGAGGCGAAGATGAACAGGCGATCCCCTTCGCGCAAGTACATCACTGGATGCGTACGGCGCTGGCCGCTCCTGGCGCCGGTGGTCGTCACCAGCAGCAAGGGCCGGCCTTCCCACCGGCCGCCAAGCTTGCCCTTCGTCGCGCGGAACTCCTCGATCACGCCGCGATTCCATTCATTCGCATCAGGCATCTGTTGATCTTCTCCCATTTGATGGATGCCACCTCGATAGATGCCATCCTCGCCAGCATCGCCGTTCCCGCCTGTGACGCGGCATCTCCCGGGCGGCATCTGTCGCTCGCTTACGATACTACGGTCTCTGATACGGTCGTGCAACCCACATTATTAAGTCTTGACTTATATTAGTGACGGCTGATACAATCTTGCCATGCACGCGTTCGATATCTTGGGCGACCCGGTCAGGCGCCGCATCCTGGAGCTGCTGGCTGACGGCGAGCAGACCGCCGGGGCGATCGCCGCGGTCATCTGCGCCGAGTTCGGCATCTCGCAGCCGGCGGTCTCTCAGCACCTGCGCGTGCTGCGGGAGAACGGGTTCACCACCGTGCGCGCCGACGGCGCCCGCCGCCTGTACGCCGTGGCCACCGCACCCCTGCAAGAAGTTGATGCGTGGCTGGAGCGCTTCGCGGGATTGTGGACCCCGCGCCTGGACGCCCTGGCCACCGAGCTGGCGCGCGGCAAGCGCGAGCGCCGCGCCGCCCAAACCGCCGAATTGCCGTCCGCCAGCGCCAGCACGCCCGCCACCAGCGACGGCGACGGCAATAGTGACAGTGACAGTGACAAGGAGACCACATGATCGACATCGCCAACCAGATCAATGCCATCCACCGCACGGTCGAGCTGCTGCCCCCCGCCGAGGGCGCCGGCGAGCGCGTGAGGGTCCTGCTGCAGCGCGGCTACGACGCGCCAATTGACGACGTCTGGGACGCCATCACCAGGCCAGAGCGCATCGTGCGCTGGTTCATGCCGATCAGCGGCGAGCTGCGCGTCGGCGGGAGCTTCCAGCTTGAGGGCAACGCCGGCGGCGACATCCTCACCTGCGAGCCGCCCCGGCTGCTCCGGGTAACCTTCGGCGGGCCGGCCAGCCTCGTCGAGGTGCGCCTGACCGCTCGGGGTGAGGGCGATACCGCGCTGGAGCTGGAGCACACCGTCCCGATCGAGATGGCCCAGAGCGGCGCCGGCGCGCTGTACGTCGGGCCAGGGTGGGACGGCGCGCTCCTGGGGCTGGACATCTTCCTGCGCGGCGAGGCCATCGGCGACCCGGCCGCGGCGGCGAGCTCCCCCACAGCGCAGGCGTTCTCCAGGCAGTCGGTGCAGGCCTGGGCCGCGGTGGTGAAGGACTCCGGCATCGCCACCGAGGAGCAGCTCGCCGCGGCCACCGAAGTCTCGCTGGCCCAGTTCGCCCCCGACCAGACGCCCCCGCCACACGGCCAACAAGACGGCGAGTAGATCTGCCACGGCGTGTGTAGGGGAGACGTCCATGGCGGCTGGCGCAGGCGACGCAAGGCTACCGCGCCATGGACAAGTGCCACGCCATCACGGTAGTGTTGATGCCGCAAGGTGCGCGGGCCCCAGGCGCGTGACCCAGGCGATCAGAGGATCATAGTGCGGGGCCGGCGACCGGAAGGGGCGAACGGTGACCGACACAACGCGAGCTGTGCGGCAGTGGCTAGCACAATGGGCCAGCGAGCCGTATGCGTACCTGACCACGACCGGGCGGCGGACTGGACGACCCCATCGCATCGAGATCTGGTTCGCCGCGCAGGAGGGGCGGGTGTACCTGCTTGCCGGCGGCCGTGAGCGTGCCGACTGGGTGCGCAACCTCCAGGCGAACCCGCACGTCACGGTAGAGATGGGGAACGAGACTCACGCAGGCGTGGCCGGTGTCTCCCAGCCAGGGACAGTCGAGGACCAACGTGCCCGCGAGCTGCTGGTGGGCAAGTACCGACAGGGCGACGACCTCGGCGAGTGGGGCCGCACGTCCCTCCCCATCGTGATCGAGTTCTCGACCGACGGCGAGCCCGCATCCACATGAAGGTTGCTGTGAGGCCAGTGGCGCACGGGACTGGCTCAACGCCCGACCCGTCAGCCAGACGCTAGGCTGGGCCGGCGTTGAGCAGCGTGTCAATCTCCGCCAGGTCCTGCTGGCTCAGCCGCCAGGCGCCCGCGGCGACGTTCGCCGTCACCTGCTCGGGCTTCGTGACACCGGCGATGATGGTCGAGACGGCCGGCTGCGCCGCCAGCCAGGCAAGCGCCAGCTCCCCCACGCTATGCCCGCGCTCGCTCGCCCAGGCGCTCAGCCTGCTGACCGTCTCGAGCGTTGCTGGTCGCAGGCGCTCGGCGAAGCGTGGATTGTTGTAGCCGCGCGTGCCCTCTGGCGCTGGCTGGCCGGCGGCGTATTTGCCGGTCAGCACCCCACCCGCCAGCGGCGAGTAGGGGATGATGCCAACGCCGAGCTCCAGGCAGGCCGGCACCAGCTCACGCTCGATATCGTGGGACAACATGCTGTACTCGGGCTGATTGGCGATGAATGCGGCCCAGCCGCGACGGTCGCTGATCCATAGGGCGCGGGTCATCTGCCAGGCGTCGTAGTTCGAGCAGCCCACATAGCGCACCGCCCCGGAACGGACGAGGTCATCGAGCGCGCCGAGCGTCTCTTCCAGTGGCGTGTCGGGATCGTAGCGGTGAATCTGGAACAGATCAATGTAGTCGGTCTGCAGCCGCTTGAGGCTGGCCTGCACGCTGGCCATGAGATGCTCGCGCGATGACCCCGATTCGTTGGGGCCTGCGCCCATCCGCATGCCTGCCTTCGTGGCGATGATCGCCTGGTCGCGCCGGCCTTGCAGCGCGCGGCCCAAGTGCTCCTCCGAGACGCCTGTGCCGTAGACGTTGGCGGTATCGAAGAAATTGATCCCGGCGTCGAGCGCCACGCTGACAATCTGCTCTGTGCCCTGCGCGTCGGTAAAGCGGCCGAAGGTGTTGCCGCCCAGGCCGATGACCGATACCCGCAGGCCCGACGCTCCCAACCGGCGATACTCCATGGCGAGTCCCTCCATTGCTAGCCTCTCCAGGCATAAGCCACTCTGACGAGACGCCGCTGTCTACGCGTCTACACGTCTGCGGCGCGACCGTGTTGTGCCCCTCTATGACGGAACTATACCGCTACGATCAGCTTCAAAACCCGAGGTAGTGCGGCACGCCGAACACATCACCACGCGCAGGGCATGGGCAATCTGGGCCGAGCGGGACTCGCCCGGCCATTATCTGCTCGCTTGCCTGAACAAAGGTGTGATGTTCGAACCCCTGATCTCTCGTTAGATGTGACTAGGTCGCCGAGGATAGTGATGCCCATGTGATGCGAGGTCAGGTGAACAAGCCTGCCTTGTGAGCCAGCATGGGCAGACTGCTGTAGGATAGTCGGTAGGGCTATGACCACGTTCACACGTCGAGATGGGAAGTATCCACCTATGCGCCACACCTCTCGTCCATCGGCCCTCAACCGCGTCTGGGCAGTCCTCCGCAAGCTGACCGTCGTCCTGAACGTGGTGCCGGGCGTGCTCGTGGGCGCCGTGCTGGCAGTTGTCACGGCACTGCTGCTGATCACCGCCCAGCTCCACGCCATGCAAACGACGGTCAATGGCTGGAGTACGACCATGACCTGTGGCAAGGCCAGCAACGGTATCCTGGCGCGCGCCGCGTGCGCACAGGCCTACTTTGGGATAAACCTGCCGGAAGAGGCGGTGTATTACACAGCGACGGTGGATGGCGCGGGGCAGACGCTCACCGGAGCGCATGACTATGTCCTGCACTTCCCGCCGGGCGGGTTGCCGCCCAATCATGCCTTCTGGTCGCTGACCATGACCATCGCGCCAGGCTACCTGGTGGCCAATCCGATCAACCGCTATAGCCTCGGCGACCGGTCGGGGCTTGTGCCGAATGCCGATGGCTCCATTGACATCTACATCCAGCACACCGCCCCGGCGGCACACGAGGCGAACTGGCTGCCGGCACCGAGCGGGGACTTCAAGCTGTGGCTGCGGGTCTATCAGCCCGGCGCAGCCATCCTGAGTGGCGCGTACCACGTACCACCTGTTGTGGAGGCGCACTAATGGCGAACGGCGACAACTCAGAACCAACCGGCCGCGAGAGCGCAGCGGCGCCCACATCCCCTGACTCAGCTCCAGCTCCATCCACTCGGCCCAGAAGCAGATGGAAGGTTCACCTGCTCACCTTCGCCGTGACCGTCGTGGTGGTCTGGGGCGTCGGCGCCTCCGCCTACATCTACTTCATTCCGGGTTTCACCTACAGCAGGGTGGAGAACGCGATCGTCAGCGGACGCGGCAGCGGTGTCCCTGCCATTCCCATCAATACGCTCTACACGCAGCCGAACCTCGCCACTCCCTCGCAGTCCAACAGCCTGGAGAGCACCGAGAACCGCGACACGCTCTACACCCTGGGCTGGCTCGATTTGACCACAGGGCCGGAGGTGTTGCACGTGCCGGACATGACGGGCCGCTACTACGCCGTCCAGTTTACGGACCCGTCGGGTACGGTCTTCGCTTATGTGGGCCGGCGCGCCACCGGGACGCAGGCCGGTGATTACCTCATCAGCGGACCGGGCTGGCACGGAACGGTACCGGCTGGGGTGACGCAGCAGATCGTCGCGCCGAACAACACGGTGTTGGTGATCGGACGCACGCTCGTGCAGAATGACGGCGACCTCGCAACCGCCTATGGGCTGGCGAAGCAGATCCAGGTCACTCCCCTGAGCCTGTGGCACCCCAGCCAATAGCCGCTAGCACGCCATCGGCATCTATTGGCATGCCGTCTCGCGCTGACACTGTATGAGGGCATGTCTGAGGAATCGAACCAGATGGGCGATGGTGGGTGTGCAAGCACCTGGAGGAGGGTAGCCACCTGGTTGGACGCGGTGAGTTGACGGAGGAAGCCTGGCGCGCAATCGTACCGCTGCTGCCCAGCGTCGAGGCATCCTCCTCTGTGTCGGGCTATGTGTCGGGCAGGCGAACGGCACGAGCAAGCATGGTGACGTGCGCGTGCCATTAGCCCTGCTGGCGGTACGTTGAACGTCGGTAGCGTGCCTCCGTGTGGGCAGGGGCACCGGTGCAGTGAGGAGTAACCCCCTATGAGACGACCAACTGGCGTCACGATCCTCGCGATTCTTGCCATCCTCTATGGCATCTTCAGTCTGCTTCTCGCCCTCCTGGGTCTGCTCGGGTCAGCGCTGTTAGCCTCCGGGGTGGGGACTGTCAGGTACAGCGCTGGGACCCTGGCCTACGCGACGATCTCGGATGCTGTCCTGGGGATACTGTTCCTCGCTTTCGGCATTGGTGCCTTCTCGCTGAAGCGCTGGGCATGGACCGCGGGCGTCGTCGTGCTCGCGCTGGATGTTGTCAGGCAGATTGTTGGGGTCGTCATCCACGGATTCAGTGCCAGCAACATCGTTGGCTTCATCATCACCATCGTGATTGCCCTCGTGCTGCTCTGGTATCTCTTCCGCCCGAACGTGCGCGCCGCCTTCGCCTTGGGGAGCGCTGCCTAGCTGTATGAGGGCCGGGCGATTGTGACGCGGGTCTTCAGTCGGGATGCTGGCGGTTGGCCGCCCGCGGCGTCAAGGCCGGCGCATTCGATTACCCGACCTGACTGACGAGCTGACCTGACCAACCGGCACCTCGCCCTGCGGGGGACACGCCAGCACCGCACGCTGCGGGAACGCGGGCTAGCGTTTCACGGCGGTGTAGGTCAGGTGGGTCACCCGGGACGATGTGTCCGTGCGAGCCTGGTCCAGCGCGAGGCGGGCGGGGTCCACGCGTTCGAACAGGCGGATGCCGGTGCCGAACAGCACGGGCGCGAGCGTAATCGAGAACTCGTCGATCAGGCCGCTGTCCAGGTACTCCTGGATCGTCTCGGCGCCGCCGGCGATGCGCACGTCGCGGTCGCCGGCGGCCTCGCGAGCCTGGAGCAGCGCGCTCTCGATGCCGTCGTTGACGAAGTGGAAGGTGGTGCCGCCCGGCCGCTCCCACGGGTCACGCTTGGTGTGGGTGACGACGAACACCGGGGTGTGGAACGGCGCCTCCTCCGGCCACGCCAGCTCGCCGCCGGCGAACATGCGCTTGCCCATGACGCTCGCGCCGGTGCGCTCGTACGTCGCCCGAGCGATGTCGTTGTCGAGTCCTTCCTCGCCGCCCTCGCCGAGCTTGAGGTTCTCCCGGAACCACCGCTGCGGGAACAACCACGCCTGCAGCTCCGACCATTTCGTCATCCAGCGCTGAACCCTCGGGTCGTGCTGACCTTCGGGCGAAAATACGTACTCGACGGGCACGGCGTCGGGCGCCATGAAGCCGTCCAGTGACATCGTCACACTGAAGAACACCTTCCCGGCCATCAGCGCACCGTCCCTTCCTGCTCGGTCTCCTGCTCGGTCATGGTCTCGCCGGCGGTGGCCGGCCCGCGGCCCGTGGACCGCTCCCGGGCGACCTCCGTGACGTAGGCCGCCAGATTGCGCAGCGTCTGCTCACCGCTTTCGATCGCGTGGTACTTCTCCACGGCCTCGTCACGGAGTTCCTTGGTGGGGAACACCGTGTGCATCACGATCCGGGTCTGCTCGCCGGCCAGCTCGAAGGTCAGAACCGACTCGAAGGCGTTCGGGTCATCGCGGGACTCGCCGTGCAGCAGCGCGATCCGCTCCGGCGGGACGATCTCCCGCCAGGTGATCCACTCCTGGTAGTCGGTACCGTCCGGCCCGTGCATCACGAAGTCCCACACCCCGCCGACGCGGAACTCGAAGGACCGCGTCGTGGTGGTGAAGCCCTCCGGTCCCCACCACCGCGACAGGTGCCGGACTCGCGTGAACGCCTCGAACACCAGCTCCCGCGGGGCGCCAATCACCTGGGAAATCACGATCTCGCGGTCCGCGGTCGCGTGCGCAGGCTCGCCGCCGCTACTGGTCGTCGCCATCGTGTGGTCCCTCCTGCCTTGCCTGCTTCAACTCCTGCACGTACTCGTCCAGCCGGTCGAAGCTCTCGCTCCAGAACCGCTCGAAGCCGCCCACCCACTCGTGGATCGGCCGCAGCCCGCGGACGTCCAGACCGTACAGCCGCTGCTTGCCCGCCCCGCGAACCCGCACGAGCCCGACCTCCCGCAGGACCCGCAGGTGCTTGGACGCCTGCGGCTGGGTCATCCCCAGGTCCCGCGCCAGGTCGGTCACCGACCGCTCGCCGCCCTGCAGCAGCACCAGGATCTCCCGCCGCTGCGGTTCGGCGATCGCGTTGAACGCGTCGGAGGTCGTCGCCGCTCGTGCCATGGTGACATTATATGCCTATATCGGAATGTGTCAAGCCCCGTCACCCGGCCGCATCACAGGAGGTGGCTGTGTGACGAATGACCGGCAGGAACTGTCAGGCAGGTGGAAGAGCGCCGCAAGGTCCGTCGCCCATCCTGTGCGAGCAGCCGGACGGAACGGCGCTACCTCAACCCGACTGGCCTGTCACCAACGCCATGCCCCGCAACAGCGGTCGGTGGGCACATCATCATGCATGCGGGGGCCGTCCTCAAGGGCGTCGAGCTGCCGCCACGTCAGGCAGCTGAGGGCAGTGAGAGGTATGCGGCGGGCACGATGGCGCCCGCGAGCTAGCGGCGCTGCCGTACGAGAGGCCGCAACGTCATCACGCGCCCGGCCGCGGGTGTGGCGCCTCCGGGCGTAGACGTGCGCGCCGCCCGTCCCCAGACAGATGCCGCGCGCGTCGCTCGCACCCAGCGCCGCCGTCCCGCCGCTCTTTGTGTGACGCCCTGCCGAGCAGGCCGCCCGAGGTACCGCTAGCCAGCCGCTCTCACCTGAGTGCTACAATTTCGACGCGGGAGAAGACAGGCCATTTGAAGACGCCATGCGCTCCTGCAACCCTTGCGAGCGAGGGCCGTTTGGTGTGAGTAGAGGTGTATGACGATGACCGAGAAGGTAATCTCCGGTGGTGTTGTCCATGAATTGCCGGAGGACTTACGGGATACCCTCACTTCTGACGCGACGGCGCTCGCGGTATGGGAGGATCTTACGCCGCTTGCGCGCAATGAATGGATCTGCTGGGCGATCTCCGTGAAAAAGCCAGAAACCAGAAGGGAGCACGTTGAAAGGGTGCGCACGGAACTGAAAGAGGGCATGCGCCGACCTTGCTGCTGGTATGGCTGTATCCACCGCACAGATAAGCCAGTTAGCCCTTCGGTACAGTACGTGCTCAACAGACGATCCAAGAGGTCGTCATAGACGACGGGTTTCACATACTGTGGGCAAATTTGCCTGTGACGTGTTGCAGCCCCACAGCTTCCAGAATGCGTGCTCATCACGCGGCTTCATTGATGGCGCTGCTTGCCACCCACGAAACGGAATCGCCGCGTGAGCAAAGACTACGAGCGCAAGGTCCAGACGAGCCAAACCCTCATCGAGGTCGCCATGATTCGCCTCCTCGTGGCTCACCAGAGTTGCCGAACCTCTTAACGCGTTACGCAGTTCGTAAGAAATCTGCAAACACCGCGACATGGCACTAGGGTATCCTTGCATGCATCAAGAGGCGACGATGAGAAGGATAGCAGCTGGCCATGGGCAGGAGAAACTATCTGATTGACGGCGTGTCCGGCGCCGGCAAGACGGCGGTCTGCACAGAATTGCTGCGGCGGGGCTACCAGGCCATTCATGGTGACCGTGAATTGGCGTATCAAGGCGATCCGGAGACGGGTCAACCGGCAGATGGCCCCAGGCACGAGCACTCAGCTACCTTCATTTCCGAGCACCACATTTGGGATGTCGAGAAAGTCAACGCCTTGGTCGCCAACCAGGATGAGGCGGTCACCTTCTTCTGCGGTGGTTCGAGGAATTCCTCCAAATACATCGCGCTATTTGACGGCGTGTTTGTCCTTGCGGTCGACCTGGACACCAGTCTCCGGCGGATTGCTGAGCGCGTCGCACAGGACCCAACGGATTGGGGCGGAACACCAGAGGAACGGGACATCACTGTGCGCATGTATCACACGAAAGAAGCCCTTCCGCACAACGGCACCATCATCGACGCTACCGCACCGCTCGCGCGCGTCGTGGACGATATCCTTCGTCAAAGCGACGCAAAGCATATACGGTAGCGCGTTCTGCACGCAGCGAGTGCCAGGTAGCGCCCAACGTGCCCGAGTCGTGAGGCGGTCGTGCTGCGCCGCAGGTGACGCGGCGACCGGTCGCGGGGAGGTGCGGGAAGATCACCGGGGGTATCTGGATTCCAGGTAGCACCGGCCGAGTGCACTGCGTAGACGAAGAAGAAGACGTCGGCGCCCCCCACAGCGCGGGAACCTCCTCGACAAGCCCGTCGAAGACGATGTGCCGATCAACCGCGGGCTCTCACGGCTCAACTCGACGCCGCCATGGCGTGGCAGATGTCAGACACGATGCTACAAAACACGCTCTTGCATACAAAAGAGGGCGCTTGTCGTCCGCTTATGGCGCTACACTCGTTGCAGGTGTGCGCCTGCGCGGGCGAACTGGGGCGAGCTGCGCGAGACCCGCTGGGTCATCGTCGTGACTATGATCCAGCATGACCTCCACCACGCCGGCGAGATCAACCACCTGCGCTCCTTGCATCAGGGCAACGACGACTGAGAATGAGCCAGGACCAGAAGAAGTGGAGGATGCCATGACGGTCGTGGACTGGCTGCTGGATGCAGACCCCGCCATTCGCTGGCAGGTCATGCGCGACCTGACCTATGCGCCCGCTGGCGAAGTCGCCGCCGAGCGTGCGCGCGTCGCGCGTGAGGGCTGGGGCGCACAGCTGCTCGCCGCTCAGGGCGCCGATGGGTACTGGGGCGCCGGCACTCCCAACCCCGAGTGGGTTTCCCTGCGGACGCTGCTGTTGTTGCGCGCCATGGGGCTGGACCCGGCGAGCGTGGAGGCTCTTCAGGCGCTGGCCCGCGTCCGTGACAACGTGACGTGGCAGGGTGTGCTGCCTCAGGACGCCGCCTGGCACGGCAAGCCCCTCTTTGCAGGCGAGGTCGAGCCGTGCATCAACGGACGCGTCGTGGCGGTCGGCGCCTACTTCGGCGAGGACGTGCGCGGCATCGTCGAGCGGCTGCTGACCGAGCAGATGGACGACGGCGGCTGGAACTGCGAGCAGGAGCGCGGCTCAACACGGGGATCGTTCGACACGACGATCAACGTGCTCGAAGGCCTGCTGGAGTATGTGCGGTTCACTGGCGGCGACGACGCGGTGGCGGCCGCCCGTGTCCGCGGCCAGGAGTACCTGCTGGCGCGGCGGCTGTTCCGCCGACTGTCGACCGGCGAGGCGGTCACTCCCAGCGATGGCGACTGGCTCCAGTTCTCGTTCCCGACCGGGTGGCACTACGACCTCCTCCGCGCGCTCGACTACCTGCGAGAAGCCGGCGTCGCCCCCGACGAGCGGGTTGCCGAGGCGATCGGCATCGTCGAGTCCAAGCGCGACGCCGACGGCCGGTGGCCCCTCGAGCATGCTCATCACGACGAGCTGCTGGTGGACCTTGGCGAGCGCGAGGGCGAGCCGAGCCGCTGGAACACCCTGCGGGCACTGCGTGTCCTGCGTTGGGCTGGCCGGTAGGACCGACGCCGGCTGGGAGTGGAACAGCGCCATCACGGGCGGCATCAGCGGCACCATCACGCGCCCGGTCGCTGGCCTGGCATCTGGCACTCGACGCAGACCAGCCGGCCGCGGGCATCGCGCATCTTGGCGTAGACGTGCGGTCCGCCCGTCACCGGGCACACGTCGCTGGCGCCTGTCGCGCCGCTCGCCGGAGCCGCCATGCCGAGCGGGCCGCCCACCGCATCGCTGGCCAGCCCGCCCTCGGCCGGGAACGCCACATCGGGCAGCGCCGGCGCGCGCCGAGCGGATGGATTGGGCATTGGGGCATCCGGCTCGGCCGTTAGGCGCACGGCGCCAGCATCCTGGGCGCTAGCATCGGGAGCGCCCGCCGAGTGCGAAGGCGCCGGCGCGCTCCATAGGCGCTCATCCCCTCCATAGGTGCTCAGGTCGTCAGCGTGAGCGCCTATGACGGGAGTGAGCATCTTTGATGTGGCAGCAGTGGTTGCGTCAGTGTGTTCGTCAGCGGTGGGCAGCCTCCACGCCCACTGGCCGCTGGTGCCATACCCGCGCCGGCTGACGACGACGCCCAACTGCTTGCGTGCACGGCGGAGACTCGTATGGCTGATTGCACGCGCTCTGGCGCCGCGCTCCATCTCCTCCGCCAGCCGCTCCCCTGTGGCCAGCTCCTCCAAGAGCCAATCAACCGCCGACGACAAGACGGGCGCCGCATTCCCCTCGGCGGACCTCGCAGACGAGCCGAGCAGCTCGGTCGCGCTCAGCTCGCACTCCCCCAGCCATTCCAGCTGCGCCATGGTCTGCGCCGGCACGATGCGATAGCGCAGCGACGGCATCGGCGGACCGAGATTGCTCTTGGTGGGGGCCAGCACGCGCTCGTGATCTGGCTCGTCAGGATGCTTGGCGACCACCAACCCCGCGCGCGCGGCGCCGATGATGCCGATCGAGCCGCCGCCACGGTAGAGCGCCTGCACTCCACTGCTCTTGTTGAGATGGCGCACGATCACCACCGCCGCGCCGGTCGCCTGGGCCATGCGGGCCAGGGGCGCGAGGACCGATCGCACATCCTGGTCGCGCCAGGTGTTGACCTGCGGCCCCAGATAGGCCATCAGCGGATCAATCACCACCAGCCGTGCGCCGATGCGCCGGATAGCCGCCTCCAGCAGCGGCACATCACTGGCAAGACTGAAGGCGCGCTCGCTCCAGCGCTGTTTGTCTTCATCCCAGAAGCGCACCAGCTCTTCGATCACAACGCGCTCCAGATCGGCGCCGGCCACGCGCAGCCGCGGCCGAATCGTGACGGTGGGATGATCCTCTGAGGTCAGCAGCACGACGCCGGCACGCTCCCCAAGGCCCGGCGTGCCATCTGGCATCTCGCGCCCGGTCGTCACACGCGCGGCCAGATCCAGCGTCATCAGCGACTTTCCCAGACCGGGGTCTCCATCCAGCACGGTCAACGCCCCTAGCGGGATGCGGCCCTGCCAGAGCCAGTGGAGCTGCTCTTCGGGCAGATCGGCGAGCCGCGCGCCCCATAGGGGCTCACCTTCTCCATAGGGGCTCACGTGGTCAGCCTGAGCGCCTATGGCGATGTGAGCGCCTATGGCGCTCTGCTGCGTACTCTGGACGGCAGCCGAGCCGAGGCCCGCAGGAGTTCCGCCACGCGCAGGCTCGCCAGCCGAAGCTGTACCCAGCCGCAGCCACGCGCGCACCTGCGCCACCACGCGCTCGCCCTCGGCGGAACTTGCCACGCGCAGCCGTCCCGCCAGCGAGCGCCCACCGGTGATATGCCCGCCCTCGGCCAGCTTGCGTGCCGCCGCCGCGGCCTTGCCGCCACGCCGCTGCCACTCCTCGTCGCCGGCCAGCCCCGCCACGATCGTCACGAAGCCGTCGGTCTCGCGCTCGCTCCAGCCGCCGCGCACCAGCATGCCCGTCAGGTCCTTGGCGGCTTCGTCGCGGCTGCCCGCCGCCGGCCAGTGGCGCACCAGCAGCGCGCTCGCCGCCACCTTGGCCACGCCCTTCAACAGCTCGGCGGCCGTCACGCGCGCTGCCTCGCCCTGGCCCTCCCAGCGCACGCGCTCGCCATTGGGATGCCGCGAGGGCGCCACCATCGTCTGGCAGCCGGTGGAGCGCAGCTCGACCAGCACCGTCCTGCGGCCAGCGCCGGCACCTGTGCCATCCGAGAACTCGAAGCGCGTGGTGGGCGGCAGCTCGCCCTTGATGCGATACCAGAAGTGGCTGCACGGCGCTCCCGGCCGCCCCGAGACACGCCCCGTGCGCGGCAGGAAGTAGACGAGCGCGGCGCGCGCTTCGGGCGTGTCGGCGTCCACATCTACCAGCCCGCTGCTGGCCGCCCCCAGAATCAGCCCGACATTATACTCGTCCACATCGGGTCCACGCTCGGGTGCGCGCCAGCCGAACCAGCGCGCGCAGGCGGCTTCGTCCAGCCGCAGCTCCGGCCAGCGGGCCAGCGCGGGCGCCTTTTCGCCGGGTCGCAGCGGCGCCACGCGCCAGCCGCGCGCCAGGTAGTCCGCCACGGCTGGCGGCAGATGATGCTGGGGTGTCGTCGCGCGCGTGCTCTCGCCGCTCCCCTTGGCCGCCCTCTCGGTTGTGCCCCCAGCCACTGTCATCTGCGTCTCGCACTCCGCCGTCTCCGTCGTGCCCGCGATCTCCTTCGCCTGCGCCGTGCGCTCGTCGCCCATGCCCCTGTCCATGCCCATCCCCTTGCCCATCCTCGTTCTCCTTGCCATCGTGAGCAGTCCGCCCCATCTAGCGAGCCGCGTCTGTTCCCGCGCACCGCGCCGCCACCGTTGCCGCCTGCGATTGCCCCGGAGAAGACAAAGCGGCGCCGCGCCGCTCCGCCTGTTGGGTGACGGAACCGCGTGGCGCCGTGTTCGGGCTTACCACTGGAAACTGATGGGTTCAGTTATAGAACATTTGTTTCGATTTCACAAGGGGAAGGGTATGCGCGGGCATCCTTGCCCGTACACACCGCTTCCGTGCGGCGAGATGGGCGCTGCGCTACTCCACCGGCTGCAGCAGGCCGGTATGCACGTCGTAGATGAACCCGTAGACGGGGATGTCGTTGGGGATCAGCGGCGAGGCGGCGAGGGCCGCGACATCGGCGCGCACGCTCTCCGCCAGATCGCTGAAAGGCAGGAACTCGGTCTGCGCGGCGACGGTGCCCGCTGCGCTGCCCAGCTCGTCGCGTACACGCGCACGGAGCTGCTCGTCGCTGAAGGTCAGCATGCCGCAGTCGGCATGGTGGATGACCAGGATCGCCTCGGTCCCGAGCAGGCGCTGCGAGATCACCAGCGAGCGGATCGCGTCCTCGGTGGCGCGCCCACCGGCATTGCGGATCACGTGCGCGTCGCCCAGGCCCAGGCCCAGGAACCGCAGCGGCTCCACGCGCGCGTCCATACACGTCACAATTGCCAGGTGCTTGGCGGGCGGCATGGGCAGCGCACCCTCTCCGAACTCGGCCGCGAAACGTTTGTTGGCCGCAAGCAGATCGTTCAACTCGATGGCCATCGCTGCTCCTCTTTCTCTACCTCTTCCTCGGGTCGGGCGACGTGCTCAAAGACACACGCCGCCGTCAAAGAGCATAATGTACATCAACAATATCAACAACGTGCCGAACACGTGCTCAAGAGCGACAGCCCGCAGCATGCAGCCTGCCGCCTATCACCCTGATCGCCGGTCGCTGCGGCAGCGCGGGGCAGCGCCAGAGGTGATACGAGGTCGCGTAACGTAAATAGAGACATGCGCCGCGCGTGATACACTGCGGCGTCGCATCCCGCCGTAGTATCTCAAAGTACGATCTCTCGCAGCGGTTGCTCGCACTGGAAAGGATTCGACCACATGCGCCAGTGCCGGGCAGCCAGGCGTCCGCCCTCGACCGTACGCCGCAGGGACCGGGATGGGCTCGCCGCGACCTTCGCGTCGGGGCTGCTCGCGCTGCTGCTGGCGCTCGCAGCCTGCGCCCCCGGCGCCGTGAGCGCGACGCATCCCACCGGGCAGGGGATCGCCGCGCCGCACGCGCTGACCTACGTCGCCATCGGCGCGTCGGACGCCTTCGGCATCGGCACCGACGATCCCGACCGCGAGGCGTGGCCGACGCTGGTTGCCCGTCGTCTCGGCCCCGGCACGCACCTCATCAATCTGGCCGTGCCCGGCGCCACCACCGCCCTGGCGCTGCAAAACGAGCTGCCTGTCGCCCTGGACGCCCACCCCGATGTCGTCACCGTCTGGCTGGCGGTCAACGACTTCGCCGACGGCGTCCCGCTGGCGGACTACCGCGCCCAGCTGGGTACGCTGCTGCGCGGTCTGCGCCGCGGCCTGCCAGACTCGCGCATCGTCGTGGGCAACATACCCGACCTGACCGTGTTGCCGCACTTCTTCGGTGAGGACCCGGCCACGCTGCGGGGGCAGGTGCAGGCCTGGAACGCGGCCATCGCGGCGGACTGCGCGGCGGCCGGCGTCACGCTGGTGGACCTCTACGCCGAGTGGTCCGAGCTGGCCGACCACCCCGAATACATCTCCGGCGACGGCTTCCATCCCTCCGCGATTGGCGCCGAGCGGCTGGCCGATCTCTTCTCCGTCGCGCTCGATCTGGCCGCCGTTTCCTCACCCACCCCCGGGGGCACGCCATAAGTGGACAGCATCTTCAGCTTCTCGACGCCCACCCTGCTGCGCCCGCTGCTGATCGCCGCGCTGGCAGCGGCAAGCCTGCTCGCGGCGAACGCGCTGCGTGTGCCGCACCTGGCGCGCATCGGCGTGCGCGGCGCGGGCCGGCGCCCGCTGCGCTCTGGCCTGATCGTCTTCGGGCTGATGCTCTCCACCATGTTCGTCGCCTCGTCGCTGGCCGTGGACGACACGATCTCCACCGCCGTCAAGACCATCGCCGTCTTCAATCTGGGGCGGGTGGATGAAGATGTGGTCGGCGGGGTGGGCCAGCTCGGCGTCTACAATCAGCGGTTCGGCGGAGAGGTGGTCGAGGCGCTGGCGGACAATCCCCACGTCTCGGGGGTGGCCCCAGCGCTGGTGGCGCCCAATCTGCTGCTGGCCGACGAGACGGCACGGCAGGTGCGCGGCGGCGTGACGGGCATCGCGCTGGTGGGGGGCCACGCCGGGCCGCTAGGAGATCTGCGCGACACGTCCGGACGCACTGTCTCGGCGGACGCGCTGGACCCAAGCGGCGTATACCTCAGCCACACGCTGGCGACCGCGCTGAACGCCCACCGCGGCGACGCGCTCTATCTCTACTCCACACTCTGGCCGGGGCAGCGCTTCGCCTTCACCGTGCGTGCGGTCGTCACCGGCGGCCCTCTGGGGGATATGCCGGCGACCGTGCTGCCACTGGGCACCTTCCAGCAACTGCTCGGCACACCCAACCGCATCAACCACGTCTACATCGCCAATACCGGCGACGGACTGACGGGCGTGGGCTATAGCCCCGAGATTGCCCGGCGCGTGGATTCGGCGCTGCCGCGCTTCCTGCACGTAGACACCGTCAAGCAGGACGGCATTGACCTGGCGGTGCGCGCGGAGGATATCTTCGGCCGCATTCTCACGCTCTACACGTCGTTTGCGCTGGCGATCGGCCTGCTGCTGATCTTCCTGATCTTCGCGCTGCTGGCCGCCGAGCGGCGGGCCGAGCTGGGGATGGTGCGTGCGCTGGGCATGCGTCGCTCAGGGGTGGTGGCGATGCTACTCTACGAGGGCGCGACCTACGATGCCGGGGCCGCGCTGGCCGGCATGCTCGCTGGGCTGGGGCTGGGCGTGCTGGTGGTGCGGCTGGTCAGCCCGGTGCTGACGCAGCTCGGCTTTCCGCTCAAAGTGGATGTGCAGTGGCACAGCATGGCGGTCGCCTTCTGCCTCGGCTTCGTCTTCACGCTCATCACGATCTGGCTCGCCGCCTGGAGCGCCAGCCGCATGACCGTAGCCGCCGCGCTGCGCGATCTGCCCGAGCCGCCGACGCCCGCCCCGTCGCTGCTGAGCCTGGCCCGCGATGTCGTCCTTGCGCCGCTGCGGCTGATCCGCGATCCGTTCGCGGCGCCGGTGGCGCTGGCACGGCTGAGTGGCGCGCTGATCGCGCGGGGGATCGTCCCGCTGCTGGCCGGCCGCTGGCTGCTCGCGCAAGCCGAAGCGCTCGGGGATATTCTACTGCTCTCGCTGGGAGTGACACTGCTGGCGGTGGGGGGCGCGCTGCTGCTGCGGTGGGGCGCGCTGGTCGCCTACGCCGCATGGGCCCGGCGCACCCATCCGCGAGACGCGCTGCTGCTGGCCGCTCGCGCCCGCCTCGTCGCGGACCGGCTGACGGCGCTACTGGTGGGCGGGGGCATCGCGCTCTACTGGGCACTGCCGCTGGATGCGCCGGCCGCGCTGGGCCTACCGCGCTTCAACGGCGGCATCGAGACGTTCTTCGTGGCGGGCGTGATGATGGTGGCCGGCGCGGTGTGGGCGCTGGCGCCGAATCTCGACCTGCTGCTGGCGCCGCTGCGGTGGCTGCTGCGGCTGGGACGACGGCGCGGGGCGGTCGCGCGCATCGCGCTGGTCTATCCCGCCCAGCAGCGCTTCCGCACGGGCGTGGCGCTCTCGCTCTTTACGCTGGTGTGCTTCACGATGGTGGTGATGGCGACCATCGCCGCCTCGACGACCCAGGGCTACGACAATCTGCCCGCGCAGTCGGCGGGCTACGACGTGGCCGGGCAGCCGCTCTTCGCGCCGGTCGGCGGGATTGGCGCGATCGAGAGCGCGCTGCGGCGGGCGGGCGATGACCCCAACGCGCTGGCGGCCGCCGGCTCGGCCACGCCGCTGCCGCTGGGCATCCTCCAGCCGGGCGCGCCGAATGCGCGCTGGTCGGTCTATCCCGTCTCGCAGGTGGATGGCTCGTTCCTCGACGGGGTGGGGTTGCCGTTGGTGGCGCGCGCGGCGGGCTATGCGTCCGATGCCGCGGTGTGGCAGGCGGTGCGCACACAGCCAGGCGCGGTGGTGATTGACGCGGGCGCGCTCAGCCCGGCGGACTATACGCAGCTCGGCTTGCAGGGCAGACCGTCGCGCTTCCGCGAGAACGCGCTGATCGGGCCACCCATCGCCGCCGGGCTGCCGGGCCTCTCAAGTCTGGAGGCGCTGCATAGCTTTGGCACCGACGGGACCGACCCGCTCTCGCAGGGGCCGCTGACGGGCGCGGGCGCGCTGCTGGCAGACACCCGCTTCCTGGGCGAGGTCTCGCTGCGGCTGCGGGGTGTGGTGGGTGGTCCAGGCGAGATCGCGCCGACGCCGATCTGGGTCAGCGACCTGCGCGGCGGGCCGGCGATCAAGCTGCACATCGTTGGCATTGTGCGCAACGACACGGGCGAGCGCACGGGCCTGCTCGGCTCACCAGCCACGTTCGCGCACGTCGAGGGGCAGCTCCCACCGTTCGGCAACCAGTACTACTACTTCAAGGTCGCGCCGGGGGTGGACGCGCACGCCGAGGCGCTGGCGCTTGGCTCGGCGCTGCTGGACGACGGCTTCGAGACGACCGTGCTGCAGGACCTGCTGCTGGACGTGAACGGCCCGCGCGTCTTCATCAGTCGGGTGCTGGTGGCGCTGGTGGGGCTGACGCTGCTGGTGGGCATGGCGGCGCTGGCGGTCAGTGGCTCGCGCGCGGTGGTGGAGCGACGCCAGCAGATTGGGATGCTGCGCGCACTGGGCTTCCGGCGCGCTCATGTGCAGGCGATCTTCCTGGTGGAGGCGCTGTTGATCGGCGCGGCGGGGACGGGGCTGGGGCTGCTGCTGGGGCTGGCGCTCTGCCGCAGCCTCTTCGCCGCCGACTTCTTCGAGCAGTTCTCCACTGGCCTGACGATGGTGGTGCCATGGCATGTGCTGGCCGTAGCCTGCGCCGCCGCACTGGCCGCCTCCGCGCTCGCCGCCGCGTTGCCAGCATGGCAGGCCGGGCGCGTCACCCCGGCCGACGCGCTGCGCTACGAGTAACAGCTGGCCGGCAGGGGAAACCGCGGAGGACAACCGTTCACGCGACCGGCACGTGCATCTGGGCAACGGCTGGCTTCGCCATATCTCTCAGAGACACTCCCAGGCCGTAGGTCAAGAAATTGCCGACGGGAATCAGATCGAGCAGACAGCTATCTCGTCGCTCCTGGGGCTGCAGCGCGGCCAGTTTCTTCGACACCGACTCGATGCGCACCGAGCCGGCAGGATGCACCGTGACCCTGGCGTGGAACGTCACCGTCGCGGGTGGAATGGGCGCGACCAACGACAGCGCGCCGCCGCGGCGAATGGGAACGGTGACGGCGACCTCATCACCGTCGGCGATCTGGCGCGCCTTCAGGCTGTCCGGAGCGGTGGCCACAAAGAGACGCCGCCCTACTGTCGCGTATAGCACGCCGCTCGCACGAGGCTTACCCTCTGGGGTCACGTAGCTGATCACCGCGAAGGAGGCTTTCTCGAGCTCGTGCCAGACCTGTTCGGCGCTGAGCGTGTGTTGTGGCGCTGGCTCTGTGCCGCCGACCTTCTCTATCAGAGCCGCCGATTCAGTAGGCATGTGTATCCCTCCACCTGCTAACGCTTGCCGGCATCGTCGTGCCGCTCGCTGGTGAGCGGCGACCGGCAGCTAACATAACGTGCTCGCCTATGGCCAGAATATGCGCCCCGCAACACAATGCGCTCTTACCCTGCAGGGCGGATCGTCACAGATCAATCACAAGGCATCGCCGCCCACCCAACCGGCGAAGGGAGGGGAGGGATCGCAGAACACGGCCGTCTCGTCCTCCTGGTCGAGTCCCTACGGGCGGCGACACGAGCGCGCCGTGAGGCGGTTCGTTGGCGCGGCCGGCTGAGCGGCGCAGCAGCGCGAGCGCCGGCGCGCGTCATCATGGATGCGGCTTGAAGTCAAACGCGCTCGCCAACGGGTGAACCGCGATCCGCGTGGCGACGCAACGAGACCTAGACCGGGGCCACCAGCATCAGGGCCGACATGCCGGTGAGCGCCACCAGTGTCCCATACGACGCACGAGCCGAAGGAGAGTCAGTGCGCGCCGCCACGATCACGCCCAGCACCGCCGCCCCCGCCGCGAGCCGGCTCGGCGTCCACATATCCTGCCACAGGATCCACGAGGTCAGGCTGAGCTCCAGCGTGTAGACCACAACGAAAACGGGCAGCGGGTCGAGCAGCGCGCGGCGCCAGCCGCCTGCCTGATAACGGCGCCAGATCGCCAGGATGGAGAGCACACAGGCGAAGGCCAGCGGCACCACCACGAAGGCGACCATCATGCCGAACTGGGGTTTCTGGCGCTCCACCCAGAGGCCGTGGAACGGGATCGGGAGAAAGTATTTGTCCACGCCCGCGCCAGCGGTATCGCCTGTCAAGAGCGCCCAGCGGCCCCACACAATGCGGAGCACGAGCTGCCAGGCCACGAACGGTCCCAGTGCCACGGCCGCGCTCCAGGCCAGCGTGCGCCAGCGCCGCTGCGCTACCAGCGGCAGCGCCAGCAGCGGCACAGTCAGGACAAGCTGTTCGCGCGTGAGCAGCGCCGCCGCGCATGCGAGCGCGGTGTAGAGATATTGCTCTTTGCGCAGGAAGTAGACGGCAACCACGAGCCACATCACGGCAAAGGGGTCCGCGAGGTCGCGCAGGAAGCCCTGCACCTCGCCGCAGAAGAGGCCTGCCGCGGCGCCAAGCCAGCGCGACGCGCCCGCCTCGACGGCCATCACGCCGACGAGCCACGTCACGATCAGCACGGCGACGAAATTGACCGCCAGCAGCGCAAAGGGCACGAGATGCGGCTGGCCGAGCGAGACCACGAACGCGGTGTAGGGGTAGAGAATGCGCTCGGCGCGCACCTCGCCGAAAGCCCGATCGAGCGCGCAGTCGGGCGGATGGTGGGCGCAGATGAGGGGTTGGCGCGGATCGAGCGCTATGAAGTAGAAGAATTGGCCGTCGAAGCCCGTGGGGTTGTTGTTCATCACCAGCGCATTGAGGCCGAGATGCTGGCCGGAAATGGTGCCGATGTCGGCGAAGGCTGCAACACCCTGCCAGAAGGGCTTGGTGTAGTATTCTTGCTGGACGTAGTAGGTGAAGGCCATCAGCAGCAGCCACCCAGCTACCGCCACGACGGGCGCGATGAGGGCCAGCCGCCGCGCCACGGCCGGGACGTGTCTCAGGCTCGGATGTAGCCGTTGGGCGGCCTTCTCTGCTTGGCTAGAAAGCGAAGTAGCCGGCACCTGCTGCCCTTGTGTGTTCACGTCTCGTCTCGTCTCGTGCACGCCTGGGCCGCTTGTAGCGCGCGGCTCATGCTATTGCTTCCCGCGACATGTGTGCCATTGTCGCTGGGCCTGAAGGACAGCCCTCTCCCTTGGGGAGTGTACGAGTCCGCGACAACGTTTCGTACAGTTGCTGAGCAAGAGCACGGAGACCTCACCCCCTCCGGCGCGGAGAGGGGGAGCCGTACGCCCGCAGCAAGCGCCTGATCCAGAGCAGGGCAGTCGCCTACCTACGCGTCATGCGCGCCGGCGGGCGCGGCCGAGCCGTAGAGGAAGTACTGGCCGGTCGCGTGGACGTCCGCGTGCCAGCCGAGCGCCGCGAGCTGCGTGGTGAGCGAGCCGGGTGTGTAGAAGACCTTGACGATCTCGTACTCGCGGCCGTCGTTGAGGCGGCGGGTGAGCGTGGTGGCGTCGGCCGCGTCGGGCAGCTCGTGATCGCGGGCGGTGGAGGTCTGCGTGCGCAGTGAGTCGATGAAGAAGACGCGGCCGCCCTCTGCCAGTGCGCCGCGCACGCTGGAGAAGAAACCTGCCAGGCGCTCCGGCGGCACGTGCGAGAGCCAAAAGCTGAAGAAGATTGTGTCGTAGCGGCCTGCGGGGCGCCAGTCGAAGAGATCGGCCACCACGTAGGAGACCGCTCGACGATCGCCAACTCGCGCGCGATTGAGCGCCAACACTTCGGAAGAGGCGTCCACGGCGGTGAGCGTCTCGGCATAGACCGCGAGGCGCTGCGTCCACAGGCCCGTGCCGGCGGCCAGCTCCAGCACACGGCCGCGCGGGCGGAAGTCGTCGAGCGCGCGCACGAGCGCGCCCACCTCGTCGAACCAGGCCGCGTTGGCCTCGGCGCCGCGATCGTAGCGCCCCTGACGCAGGAACCACTCGTCGTACTCGCCGGCACGCGCGCGGTAGTACGCGATCTGCTCGCGCAGGGTGCGGTCGGTGGCGTCGTCTGTCATGCGCTTTCCTCCAGCTTAACAGCTTTCAAGACCATGTAGTCCGAGCTCCACGTGAGGAGGCGCCCGTTCTCAGTTGTGAGCGCGAAGTGACGGCGGGCCGGCTCTGGTGCGGCAAGGATGTCGGCTTCCAGCCGCTCGCGCTCAGGCTCCGGCATGTGCGTGCGCGCGACCCAGTCCTGGAAGGCGTGCGTCTTCTGGCCGGTCTCGACGGTCTCGATGCGCAGGCCCGTCGCGGCGACAAAGCCCTGCCACTCGGCAGTGGTGTAGGCGCGCACGTGACTGGAGTCGCGCCGGCGCTCCCAGTCGTTGACCAGCGCGTCGAGCGCCCGGTCGTCTGGGGCGATGTTGTCCACGATCACCAGGCGCCCGCCTGGCACCAGCACGCGCGCCATCTCGCGCACGGCTCGTGTGGCATCAGCGTAGTGGTGTGGGGCGATGCGCACCGTCACCACGTCGTAGGTTGCGTCGAGGAAGGGCAGGCGCTCGGCATCGGCCACGACGAAGTCAACGGTGGTGACGTGCTGCGCGGTGAGGTGGCGGCGCGCGGCGGCCAGCATCTCTGGGGTCAGATCGCTGGCTGTCACGTGGGCAACGTGGGGCGCGAGCGCCAGCGCGGTGTGCCCGCCGCCGGTCGAGACATCCAGCGCGCGGTCGGTGGGGCGAGGCGCCGCCAGCTCGACCAGCCGCGCCAGGTCGTCGCCGTGCGCATGGCCGGGACTCACCACATACGCCTCCGCTGAGCGGCCGAAGACCGCACGCGACCGCTCGCGAATGGCTTCGGCCACGCCCTCAGCATCAGCAGCGGCATCCGTCGTCGCTTCTGGCTGTACTAGCTGCAGGAATTCGAGCCGGTTGCCGAAGGGGTCGGTCGTCTCGAAGCGCACGCGGCCGGGGATGGGAACCCCTTCGATGACTGGCAGGCCGGCCGCCGTGATGCGGGCACGGATCGCCGCCAGATCGCGCACCAGGAAGGCAGGGTGCGCCTTGCGCTGGGGTCGGAAGTCGTCCTCCAGGCCGACGTGCAGCGCGCAGTCGCCGAGCGCGAACCAGGCGCCGCCCCGCGCCAGCAGTGACGGCGGCTTGGGGATCTCGCGCAGGCCGAGCAGGCCGCCATAGAAGTCGCGCGCTCGCTGCTCGCCGTCGCGCGGAGCGGCCATCTGCACGTGGTCCAGCGCGAGGATCTCGCCGGTCTCGCCTGCGGCACTCACAGGTCCGCCTCCTTCGCTCGTCTCGACTGCGCTTCGATGCTGTGATATGCCCACGGCTTGCACCAGAGAGGGTTGGAATTTGCTGGACTGACAGGAGCCAGGGCGTCGCCACCTCAAGCATACGGCGCGTGATGCTATAATGCCAGACACTATGGACGATAGACGCTATCGGATTTGCTGATAGACATACTGTGAGGCGGCGAATGACGCTCGACCAGATCGAGACGTTTGTGCAGGTGGCGCGGGCGCGCAGCTTCTCGCGGGCGGCGCTGCTGCTCAATCTCGCTCAGCCGACGCTCAGCGGTCGGATTGCCGCGCTGGAGAGCGCGCTTGGCACGCCGCTCTTCGTGCGCCACGGCCACAGCCTGGAGCTGTCCGACGCCGGGCGGTCGCTGCTGCCATACGCCGAGCGCATGCTGGCACTGCGTGCGGAGGGCATCAGCGCCGTCCAGCGCATCACGCGAGGCGGACTCGGGCGTCTGGCGCTGGGCGCCAATCCGACCACCAGCCAGTATCTCGTGCCGCGGCTGATCGAGACGTTCTGGCGGGCGCATCCGGGCGTGCCGATCCGCGTGCGCACGGCGCTCAGTCCGCTGCTGATGGAGCATCTGATGGACGGCACGATCGAGCTGGCACTCTGCTCGCGCGCGCAAACGCATCCGCGGGCGCAAGTGCTCTGGACGGCGAGCGATCCGTTGCTGCTGCTGGCCGCGAAGCATCATCCGCTGGCACGCGCAGGCGAGTGCACGCGCGCCGACCTGGCGGGCCACACCATCCTCTCGACGCAGGCTGGCCCGACGCACTTCGGCCTGCGGCATCTGCTGCCGCCTGGCGCGGGGGAGACGGTGGCGCTGGAGGCGACGGCGGGCGAGCTGCTGACGCAGGTGCTGCTGGCGGGGTTGGGCGTCACGGTGCTGCCGGCGCTGGCCGTGTGGGAGGAGCTGCAGCGCGGCGAGCTGGTGGCGATTCAACTGCGCGATGCCGAGCTGCCACCGTATGAGCTGGCGCTCTCGCACTGGCCCGCCCGCTCGCTCTCACCGGCCGCCGAGGCCTTCGCCAACCTGCTTGACCGGGGCGGTGTCGGCGTGCTGCTTGCCAGACGCTCATGAGGTGCCCTCCCGCCAGACAGCTACCGGGAAGTCCGGGATGATTGGCGGTTGGCGTGCACGCGATGTACAATGCGCCCACATGCGCGGGCGCGCATTCAGGGAAGCGCGCCGGTGGGGGCGCATGCTGCGCTGATGCGAGCGACGCAAGGCGCAACTGCTCTCGAAAGGATCGGGTGCACCATGGCGAAGAGGATTCTGGTGGCCGACGACGACCCCTATATTACGAATATGCTCGCCGAGGCGCTGGGCGAAGAAGGGTACGACGTACAAAAGACCATACAGAGTCTGCGCTTCTACGACGCTGTGCGTGCTCACCACCCGGACCTAATCCTGCTCGACTTGATGATGCCATATCTGGAAGGCGAGGATGAGCTCCGCCTGATGCATCTCAGCCCGGACACTGCCGACATTCCGGTAATTGTCATAACTGCCAAGACTGAGGCCGATATTGCGCGCGATGAGCCAACGCTACGCCAGTTGGGTGTCCTTCACATCGTGCGCAAGCCGTTCGATCTCAATAAACTGATCGCGCTCGTCAAGCGCACGATTGGGTAGCACTGATCCCGTTCGAGTTGAGGTTGGGGAGGCCGTGTGAGCCAGCCGACACCAGAATCCGCGCCGCTGGGAGACGCAGCCGCGGCGCAGCCATCGCGCACGCGCATTGCCGTGGACGCGATGGGCGGGGACTACGCGCCGCATGAGGTGGTGCTGGGGGCGGTGCAGGCCGCGCGCGAGCTGGGCGTCGGCATTCTACTAGTGGGGCCAGAGGCGGCGATCAAGGCTGAGCTCGCCGGGCAAGACACGACCGGTCTGGATATCGAGATCGTCCATACCGACGAGGTGATCGGCATGGACGAGCATCCTGCCGAAGCGGTACGCGCCAAACGGCGCAACAGCATCACGCTGGCCCACGAGCTGGTGCGCGATGGCCGGGCATCGGGCGCTATCTCTGCCGGCAACAGTGGCGCGGTGCTGGCCGCGGCGATCTTCACGCTGCGGCGCATCCGCGGCATCGAGCGGCCCGCATTCGGCGGCGTGGTACCAGCGGCCGGCGGCGCCCAAACACTGATCATTGACATGGGCGCCAACACCGACTGCAAGCCGCAGTATCTGCTGCAGTTCGCGGTGATGGGCAGCGCGTACATGCGCGCGGTCTTCGGGCAGGCCAGCCCGCGCGTCGGCCTGCTCTCGAACGGCGAGGAAGAGACGAAGGGCGATCAGCTGGTCGTGGCGGCGCATCAGATGCTCAAACAGGCCGCACCAGCGATCGGCCTCAACTTCATCGGCAACGTCGAGGGGCGCGACATCAACGCCGGCGAGGTGGATGTGGTGGTCTGCGATGGCTTTGTCGGCAATGTGGTCCTGAAGCTGAGCGAGGGCCTGGCCAAAATGATCAGCGCCACCATCAGGCAGCAGATCAAGGCCGGGGCGATCACGGCGGTGGGCGGCCTGCTGGCGAAGCCGGCATTCGACCGCGTGAGCAAGCAGCTCGACTACACGGAGTACGGTGGTGTGCCGGTGCTGGGCGTCAACGGTGTCTCGATCATCTCGCACGGCCGCTCGAACGCCAAGGCGATCAAGAACGCGATCCGCGTGGCGAAGCAGGCGGCCGATGCGCGCCTGCCGGAGGTGATCGCCGCGGGGGTGAAGGATCTCGACGCGAAAGCGCCGGCCGCGGCGTCTCCCACGGCCAGCGAGTGAGGGTCGGGCCACCGAACGCGCTAGGAGGAGGGCTGGCGCTTGCCACGCTTGGCGGCGCCGCCGAGACGGCCAATCCGGCTGTAGAAGTCCGGCCCCTGGCGCTGCTTGGTGGTGGTGCCGCCCTTTTTGCCCATTTCGGCGAAGTGGTTGGGGCCGTACTTTGCCACATTGGCGCGGCCGCCCTTCTTGGCGATGCCGCGATAATACTCGGAGCCGCGCTTCTCTTTGAGAGCCGTGCCGCCAAGCTTGCCAATGCGGCGGTAGTAATCCTCGCCGTACTTGTCGCGCACGGCGGTCCCGCCGCGCCGTCCGGCCTCGGTGGTCGTCATCGCGACGGCGGTCGCCTGCTGGTTGGACTTGCTCGCCATGCGCGCTCCTTCCCCACC
>DASUBU010000120.1:0-4455 GCA_035763125.1 Ktedonobacterales bacterium | reverse complement strand
ATGAGGACGAGATCGGCGCGCTTGCCCGGCGTGATGCTGCCGACGAGACTGTCCATGCCCAGGGCCTTGGCCCCGCCCATCGTCGCCCAGTTGACGACCTGCTCCGCGCGCAGATAGTTGTTGACGACCGTGTCGTTGGTCTGATGCGCCTCATGGTGCGACATCGCCCGGTCCGCGTTGAGGGTCGCGCGCATCGCCGAGAAGAGGTCACCGCTCCACCACACACTCGTATCCATGGAGAGCGAAACGGGGATGCCGAACTTCCGCAGGTGCCACGTCGGTGAGTAGCCCTGCCCGGCGCTCGCCTCACTTTCGCTGGAGATCGAGGTAGACGCGCCGGCCGCGGCGATGCGGTTGTACGAGTCGTCGGAGAGTGTGGCGGCGTGGACGCAGATGGTGGAGGGCGTCAAGAACCCATTCTCAGACATCTGGCGAATGCCAATGTCGTTGGTGGCACCCCACACGCCCGCATGAGTGGTCACCGATAGCCCAAAGTCACGCGCCGCTTCGAAGGCGCCTCTTTCAGGAAACGCGGGGTCGCCGGTGACGTCGAAGGCCATCTGCATGCGCAGCATATCGCCGCGCCCGTCAATGCGCCGCTTGATGAAGTCAGCAAACTCTGGCGTTCTAGACCATTCCCAGGGCGCGCCCAGGAGGTTGCCGTACGCCAGCACAAATCGTCCGGGAGTCTCTTCGAGCGCGTCAACCGCCGCATCGGCATGCTGGGTTGTCTGCAGGCCATGTGACCAGTCAACTGACGTCGTGACGCCGGCATCAACGGCCTCGATGGCGGAGAGCAAGTTCCCCGCATAGATGTCCTCTGGCCGGAAGATCTTGCCCCAGTTGATGTAGAAGCACATGAAGTAATTGGTCAGCGTCCAATCGGCGCCATACCCGCGCAGCGCCGTCTGCCACATGTGGCGATGGGTGTCAACCATGCCGGGCATCAGAATGCCATCGGACGCGTCAATCTCTACGGTGCCGTCGGGCACGGTGATCTGCCGGCCGATGGCGGAGATGCGGTTGTCGGTGACGAGCACGTCGCCGCCCAAAATCATCCCGATGGCCGGGTCAATGCTCAAGACGGTGGCATTACGGAAGACGACGGGGCGTCCAGGGGTGAAATCGTCGGCAACTGGCGCACGCATTTGGCTCATTCTGCTCACCTCGTTGTGTCCTGGCCTCAAGACGCGAAGCGGCTGCAATGTCCAGGTGGCGCCCGTTTGAGGGCCGGTCGCCTGGCTGCTCTGCCAGCGCCCTGGTAGCTAATCTACCCATCCACATCGAACCGGGGGAATAGCGCTTGTCCGCATGGCGGACATTCGTCCGCTGGCTATGGTACACGAGGGCCGTGCCAGTGTCAAGACGCCGCAGAGCCATTCCGGCGGTTGAAACCGCGGCGCCGAAGTGGGTGTGGACCGCGAAGGATTGCGTGTCGGCGCGGACCCACTTCGGCGCCTGGGGAGCGCGACATGCCTCCGCCGAACCACTCAAAGGTTCACAGGCTATCTACGTAGACGGCCTGCGGCCACGACGTCCGTCTCCGCAAACTGGGATCAGAGCGACTCATCGAATCACCCTGGCGAGCGACCCGCGGGCTGGCGTATGGAGCCATACCGGCATGGACATCCGCTCGCGGTTCCGATATGCTCAGCGGGGGGTAGCACAGCGCCGCCCGCGCCGTGTGAGATGGCTTGCGGAGCGTGAGTGTGCTCGAGGGAGGAACAATGCGCGGTGAGACGGGGCCAGATTTTATCGAGGCGCTGGCGCGCGGCCTGGACGTCATTCGCGCATTCGGGCCCAACCGCCCGACTATGACCCTGAGCGAAGTGGCCGCCGCGGCCAGCCTAGCCCGGCCAACAGCGCGCCGCATCCTGCTGACGCTGGAAGAGCTGGGCTATGTACGTGCCAGCGGCGGCACCTATGCGCTCACCTCGCGCGTGCTCGAGCTTGGCATGGCCTACATCGGCTCCACCAGCCTGTGGGACCTCGCGCGCCCACACTTGGAGCGGCTCGTCGCCCGCACCGGCGAGTCGTCCTCGCTCGCCCAGCTCGACGGGTCCGACATCGTCTATGTCGCGCGCGTGGCGGTCCCCAAGATCATCACGCTCGCCGTCACGATCGGCACGCGCTTTCCCGCGCTGCAAACCTCGCTTGGCAAAGTGCTGCTGGCTCCGCTCTCCTGCGACGAGCTCGAACGGACCCTCGCCGTCCCCAGCCGCTCCGGGATTACGCCGCGCTGGCAACCTGACGCCGAGGAGCGCGACCGCGAGCTGCGCGAGGTGCGCAGGCGCGGGTGGGCGCTCACGGACGAGCAGCTCGCGCCGGGCATCCGCTCCATCGCCGCGCCGGTGCGCGATAGCGCGACGCATGTGGCCGCCGCGCTCAACGTCACCGTCCACGCGGCCGAGACGAGCATCGAGACGCTCACCGAGACGTATCTGCCGCTGCTGCTAGAGACCGCCGAGGCGATCAGCGAGGACTGGACGCTCTGGAAGAGCCGGCCGGAGTTGACCGTCAGCGCCGGATGGTAGGGCACCGCCGCCTGATTCCCCGAGATTCAGCGCACTTGACATGGCTGGTAGCGGCGGCTACCATGTTTTCACGGACAGGTGTCCGCATAGCGGACAGCCGTGTCCACTGGAGCGAGACGTGACAGGTCGCGGCGGGTACGAGCCACGCCTGTGCAGGTCGCTCACGAGCGAACGGAGCGGAGGCTGAAGCCCGATGGCTGAGAATGTCCACCAGGATGCCGGACACCGGCCCGGTCCGCTCGACGGCTTGCTGATCGCTGATTTCTCGCGCGTGCTCGCTGGCCCTTACTGCACGATGCTGCTGGGCGATCTCGGCGCGACCGTCATCAAGGTCGAAAGCCCCACTGGGGACGACACGCGCACCTGGATGCCACCTGTCCGCGATGGTGTCTCCACCTACTATCTCGCCATCAACCGCAACAAGCGCTCGGTCACGCTCGACTTCAAGAACCCCGAGGACCTGCGCCTCGCGCAAGAGCTGGCCACTCGCGCCGATGTGCTGGTCGAGAACTTCAAGCCGGGCGGCTTGGCGCGCTTCGGCCTGGACTACGACGCGGTGAAGCAGAGCAACCCCGGCATCATCTACGCCTCCATCAGCGGCTTCGGGACAGCGCCGGAGGGCGCGTCGCTGCCCGGCTACGACCTGGTCGTGCAGGCGATCTCGGGCCTGATGAGCCTGACTGGCGATCCAGACGGCCCCGCGTACCGCGCGGGCATCTCGGTCTTCGACGTGATGGCCGGCCTCCACGCCGCCATTGGCATCCTGGCCGCGCTGAACCGCCGCAACCGGGCGGGCGAGGGCCAGCATGTGGAGCTAAGCCTGATGGCCTCCGCGCTCTCCGGCCTGGTCAATCACACCTCCGCCTACGTGGCCGGTGGGGTCGTCCCCATGCGCATGGGAAACGCTCACCCCAGCCTGTTCCCCTACGAGCCGCTGCCAACCGCCGATCGCGAGTTGATCGTCATCGCCGGCAACAACGGGCAGTTCCGCAGGCTGTGTGAGGTGCTTGGTCTGCCCGAGCTCATCAACGACCCCCGCTTCGCCAACAACGAGGACCGCACGCGCAACCGCGACGCGCTGCAGCCGCTCCTGGTCGAGCGCCTGCGCGCGAAGACCGCCGATGAGTGGTTCCGCGAGATGACGGCGGCCGGGGTGTCGTGCGGCCCCATCAACACCATCGCGGGCGGCGTCAACTTCGCGCGCGAGGTGGGGCTCGATCCGGTCGTAGAGGTGGGTACCGGCGACAACGCCGTGCCGATGATCCGCAACCCGATCACGTTCTCCGCGACGCCACCGCGCTACGAGCTGCCGCCGCCCGCCCTCGGCCAGGATAACGACGCCATCCGCGCCTGGCTGAGCCGGCCGGCGCGCAGCGAGCCTTCGACGGCAAGCCCGCCAATGCCCGTCTGAGGCGGCACGAGCAGCCACGTGGGCACGGCCGGAGTGCGGCGCGATGCGCATGGGAAAGGGGGAGTGCAGATGGCAGAGAAGCGGCCACCTGAGTACCCGACTGGCCTTGGCACGTCCGACGCCGAGCGCATTCGGCTGCTGGGCCATGATCTGGCGGGCGAGCTGATGGGCAAGGTCGGCTTCGGCGAGCTAGCGCTGTGGCTGGCGACGCAGCAGCGGCCGACTCCCCAGCAGGTGCGGGTGTTCGAGGCCGTGCTCGTCGCGCTGGCCGACCACGGCTTCACGCCGACCGCGATTGCCGCCCGCCTGACGTTCTACAGTGCCCCCGACGCCATCCAGGGCGCCATCGCGGCGGGACTGCTCGGCGGTGGCTCGCGCTTTCTCGGCGTCACCGAGGATACCGGGCGTTTTCTCGCCGCGGCGCTGGCTAGCGTCGAGGGCGAGCTGCCGGCGACCGACGAGCAGTGGGATGCGCTGGCCCGGCGGGTTGTGGCGGCGGAGCGCGCCGCC
>DASUBU010000119.1:0-21533 GCA_035763125.1 Ktedonobacterales bacterium | reverse complement strand
TGCGCCGGCAGCGCGCGTTCTGGGTCGTGTGGAGCGGCCAATCGGTCTCCGTACTGGGCAACGCCATCTATGGTATCGCCATTCTCATCTGGGCCGCGACGCTGCACGCCAGCGTGGGCGACGTGGTTGGCGTGCTGGCCGGCCTCGGGCTTTTCCTCAGCCTGCCCCGCTTGCTGCTCGGCCCCTTCCTGGCCGGCGCGGTTGACCGCTTCAGTCGCAAGTGGCTCATGGCGGCGCTCGATGGGCTTCGCGGCGTCGTCATCACGGGCATCTGGCTGCTGCTGGCCGCTGGCCGGCTGCAGGTCTGGCAGGTGTTCGCGGCTGCCTTCGTGGATGCGCTCTGCGCCGCCATGCACGAGCCGGCTTTCGAGGCCAGTGTCGCCAACCTCGTCCCCGCGCCCCTGCTGGCGCGCGCGAACGGGCTGGCGCAGTCGTCGCTCAGTGCGGCCAACGTCGTGGGGCCGCTCGCCGGCGGCGTGTTGGTGGCCGCCATCGGCTTGCCAGCGCTGGTCGCCCTGGATGCGCTCAGCTTCTGGATCGCCGCGGCCAGCCTCTTGCTCGTCTCCATCCCCCAGCAGCGTATTGTCATGACACCGAGTCAGGTCGGCGTGACGCGCATCGGGGCCGCCTGGCGACGCGTCTGGGCAGACGCTGTCGTGGGCTTCCGCTTTCTTGGCGAGCGCCGTCCCCTGTTGCTGCTGCTGGCGCTCTTCGCGCTGTCGAATCTGGTGGGCGGTCCCGTGCAGACCCTGCTCCCGCTGTTGGTGGTGGGGCCGCTGGGTGGCAATGCCCAAACACTGGGCGTGGTGACGGCCGCGGCCGAGGCGGGAGTCCTCGTGACCGGCCTGCTCATCAGTGTTGGCGTCCTGCACTTCCGCCGGCACGTCGTCGGCGTCGGGCTGGGGATTGGCATCGGGGGGCTCGGTGCCCTCATGACGGGCATCTGCGCAGGGCTGCGCACCTTGACGGGGACGGCCGCGAGCGTCGCCGTAGATGCCGGCGCAATCCCCATCTCAGGTGCGAACCAGCTCGCCATCTGGCAGCGGCATGTTCCCGATGAGCTGCGCGGGCGCGTCTTCGCGGCACGGCGCGCCATCGGGCAGGGGACGTATCCGCTCGGGATCGTCCTGGCGGCGCCGGCCGCGGCGCACTTCGACCCGGTCGGCGTCGTCATTGCCTGCGGCGCGATCGCGACGGCCATCGGCGCACTCGGCCTATGGCTGCCCGCTCTGCGTGCCCTGGACGATCCCTACATGGCATGCGCAACCCAAACCAGCCAAACGTGATGCCAGACGCAGCACGCTCTTGCGCTGAACGGCGCTTTAGATTGTGCCGAAGACCGATCGTCCGAACCTGACCGATGACCACCACTGCCTGGCCTCAGTCGTAGTGCTTGGCCTTTGCCCAGAGGTCTGAGAACGGCGCCTTGGGCTGTCGCAAGATGAGGATCGGCGCGTTACTCTCGAAATCCACACACGCCGCGCAGGAGGTCCTGGTGGCCAGCGTCACCGAGCCGAACCCCTGCGCGGCGTCCTGGGGAGAGATATTGATCGAGATGACGACCTGGCCTGTACACCCGTTCGGTCCCCAAATGTAGAAAGCGTTGTGTCCGCTGATTGGCGGGGGCAGATGATAACGGTCCCCGAATTGCACGAGCGCACCCGCCTCGCCATAGTTTTCGGTAAAGATGCAGGCGACCCGCTGCTGATCCGGCGGCAGGCTGTGATAGACCTGTGCGATCAACGCGACCTGCTGCTCCCAGCCAAAGCGATCGGCCAGGGCCTGCGGCAAGCCGTAAGCATCGCCTGACTCCTGCGCCGACCCAGCGTTGCCGCTCTTGCCATACACCTGGGCATACGTGGCGGGGGGCAACACCGGCATCGCCGCGGGCGCTAGCAGCACGCCACTCAGGACCAGCAGCACGACATAGGCCGTGACCCAGCGGGGTCCCCATCCGCGCCAGCGCACCCGCCACTGCCCGACCACCAACGCGCCGCCGGCATACAGCGGCGGGTAGGCCGGCGCCAGAAAATAGGTCTTGCCCTGAAGCGCGATGAAGAGAACGAAGAGGAGGAGGTACGCCCAGCCGAAGACCCGATAGCGCACGCCGCGTTTGGAGAAGAGGAAGTACCACAGCCCGGCACCCCACAAGAGCACCGAGAGGGGATTCATGCCGAGGATCTGGTTGGCCAGGAAGTCGAGGGGCGATCCAGCAATGCCATGATTGGCGGAATAGCTCGCCCAATACTGGAACGACGCCCAGCCATTGGCGGCATTCCAGAGAAGGAAGGGCGAGACGAGCGCCAAGGCGATCAGACCGCCAAACAGCGTCCAGCGGGTGAACAGCAGACGGCGCTGTGAGGTCAGCAGCAAGCCGGCGACCAGCGCGAACCCCCAGAAGAGGATGGTCTCCTTCGTCAACAATCCCAGGCCTGCCACTAGGCCGAACGCGAGCCAGCGCTGGGGACGTTCGTCGCGCAGCAAGGCGATGAGGACGGTGGCGGCCAGCGTCCACCAGAAGACGTCGAAGACGTCATAGGCGTAGATGGAGCCGTTTGCCATAAAGACGAGGGCGGTGGCCGATCCCAGAGCGGCGAGTCCCTGGACCCATCCCGTGCCGCCGAGAAGCCGTGCCATCAGGCCGGTCAGGATGATCGTCCCGGCGCAGACGAGCGCCGCGAGCACATGGATGGCCCAAAGAGCATTACCGGTGAGGAAGCGGGGAATCAGCGTGATCCAGGGGACCAGCGGCGGCACATCCACATAGCCCAAGGCGGGATGATGACTCATAGCGATGACATAGAGCTCATCACGAAAATAGCCGTAGTTGTTACCGATTAGGGCATGCGCCACGAACGAAATGCCGGCGATGATCAGCACGGCGGGAGCAAGGTTGATGCGGCGGAAGAGCCTAGTGAGGCCGGCGTGCAATGATGCAGCAGCGGGCATGGCAAACACTCCCAACACGCTGCGCTCGCTACCGAGCGAGTGCGGCCAGGCCACGTCTTATGAACCCAGGGCTCGGCCTGGCCATTGTACAACTAACCGGTCAATCTCGACATGGTGCGCCTGCAATGCAGGCTTATGCAATGCCTAGGGGCCACGCGCCAGCCCTGCTGGCGCCTAAGACAAAGGTGCCCCCTCACCGCGCAGCTTCGGCGCAGGGGAGGGGGCAGGATGTGAGGATGCCTCTTACGCGTGGCTGAGGGACTTGCGCTTCTCAGGGTGTGGCGACTCGATCTGATGGCCGGCAAGCTGGTTGAAGAGCGTGAGGTAGTTGCGCAGGTTGGCCGTCGAGAGGAACTGCTTCCGGACATGCTCGCGGCCACGCGCGCCCATTTCTCGCGCGCGCGCAGGCTGGCGCATCAATTGCAGCGCCCGCTCGCTCGCCTCTTCGATGCTATCCACCAGAAAGCCATTGACGCCGTCTTCGATCTGCAGGGGGATGCCGCCGACATTGCCGCCGATCACTGGCTTCTCTTTCCACAGACCTTCCGCCACGGTCAGGCCGAAGCCCTCGCGCAGCGACTTCTGGAGGATCACGGTGGCTGTCTGCTGGAAGGCGTTCACCTCCGCATTGCCCACGCCATCCAGATTCGAGAGCAGCTTGATGTCGGGGTCATCGCCCGCGTAGTCCTTCGTGCGCTGATAGTATTCCATGCCCTCAGGATCGTCGTTGGCCATCGAGCCGACCATCACGAGCTGCACCGCCGGGAATTCCTGTTTGACATTGCGGTAGACGTCGATCACCCCCAGCGGATCTTTCCAGGGGTCGTAGCGCGAGACCTGCACCAGCATCGGACGATCAGGATCAACGCCGTAGAGCGCGACGATACGACGTGCCTCCTCGTCACTCATCGGGGCATTCTTGGGGCTGAGCGGATCAATCGCCGGCGGTACGATGGCAATCTTGCCGACCGTGAGGTCTGGCTTGACGTAGCTAGGCAACGTGAAGATAGCCGCGTCGTACATTTGCACGAACGGCCGCAGAAAGTTCCAGTATTCTGGATCGGCGTCCGTCAGATCAATGTGGCAGCGCCAGATCCAGCGCCCAGGCTCCGTAGGGCTGAGCATGCGCAGTGGCGCCGGCTGCGGATCGTGCACCACCACAAAGTCATAGTCTTCGGTGATGTTGACGGCGTTATCAACGTTGGCGTGCAGATAGGCGGCTTTCATCGCCGGCGTCAGCTCCAGATCCATCCCTTGCAGTGCATTGTGCATGCACTTGGTGACGGTGAAGAAGTCGTCGGCGCCCGAAATAACCTTCCACTCGGCGTCCAGACCGACGCTGCGCATGAGCGGCACCAGTGTGTGCAGCATCTCAGCCACACCGCCACCATAGGCCGTGGCGTTGATGTGAACCACGCGCGCACCTTGCAGTGACTTGGCAAGGCGTTCGAGCTCGGCGATCACGTCGTCGCCGACAACGGGGGCGTAGTCGGCGAGAGACTTGGTGGAAAGCACTACATTCGTCATGCCAGAAGCGCGGATCTCCTGCATGGGGCCAGGGCTCCTTACGGAACTACAAATGAGCGGCGGATCGAGGTGTGAGGGTGCGCGTCGTGGATAAGGTCGGCCATTCGGCCTCATCCATACATGTGCCCTTGCGGGAAGTAACGGTCCAGGAACGAACAGGGAACACCGAAGGCCATCTGTCGCACGCGATTATCCGGCTGCCTTACCGTCTGTCACGTCGCGCTCTGCCCTCGCCTCAGCGCGCGCTGGATCGGCCCCTCTGCACTTAAGAGTACCACCAAGTGCACCCTACTGGACAGGGCGACGAGAACCTCCGCGCCCTCCTGGACACGAGATGGCGAAATAGTACTCTCAGCCGAGCGCCGCTGGCCGGCCGCAGGCCGCTACCACGTTGTCCTCCGCATCCGAGACGCCGCGGATCGGCAGCACGCGCCCGAGCCGGCGAAGCTGGTCGGCTAGATACGCCGTCCGCCAGAAATTGAAGGTGGCCGTCCCCTCCAGCGCCAGCAGCCGCCCAATCTGCCGCAGAAACGCAGGCTCCAGCACCCCGTGGGCCATCTTGCCGGCTACGTAGAGGTCCACGCAGATCAGATCGAACGTCTCGCGGCATGCGCGCACGTACTCGAAGGCGTCGGCCATCTCGATCTGGACGTGCGGCAGCGCCGCCAGCCCAAACGCTTGGCGCGCCAGCAGCGCCACCGTCGGATCGCGCTCGACGCCAGTGATGGGCAGCGCCCCCCAACGTTGCGTCAGCAGATGCGCGATCGTCCCGCCGCCCAGCCCCAGAATCAAGGCGCTCGCCGGGCGCGTGGAGGGTAACATCGCGTCCCACACATCAGGCGTATACTGCTCGTCCACGCCGACCGACTGGATGACTCCCCCCACGCGGAGGATCGTCCGTCCTGCCTCGATACGCACCACCGGCTTGGCGCTATCCGCTCGCACTCGTCGCTCTGCCATCGTCACCCATTTGCGAACTCGTTGTATGCTGTGGTTCCCCGCGGGGCTCGTGCCTGCGCCAGCCGCTGCCCGTTTGCCGCGAGTGCGCCGCGCGCGGGAGGTGCCGTCACCTGCCCCCACAGCCCATGCGCAACGCTCGGCAGTTTAATAGTATAGCGCACGGCGTAGGGCGGCGCCAGCAGGTAGGAACAATCGCTGCCGCGCTGGCAACGCCGCGCGGCAGCCCGGCCCGGCAGCGCGAGATGCCATACATGGTGTGGTGGCAGGGGAGATCGGAGCGCGGTATGTTCATCTTCTTCGACATCGGCGATACATTGGTAGATGAGGCCGACTTTGCGCGCTTCCGCCACGCCAGCCTCTTGCGCCTCTTCCGCGCCCATGGCTGCGCGATCAACGAGGAGCAATATCGTGCCGACCTCGACGCTCTCTGGATGCAGGCCCGCATGCCGCTCTTCGATCAGGTTTGCTGGCTGGCGGCACGCAATGGGGGCGATACGGCCCTGGCGATGGCCGTCTTCCGCGACTATACCGTGCACATTGCCCCCGAGGCCCCCCGGCGATTTCGTCCCTTCCCGGACGCCATCCGGTCATTGGAGGCTCTCAAGGCGAACGGGCATCGCCTGGGCATCATTGCCAATCAGCCGGCCTGGATCCGCGCGAGGCTGCGCGACTGGCATCTCCTGGATGCTTTCGTGCCGGATGCAGTCGTCATCTCCGATGAAGTCGCGATTGCCAAGCCGCGCCCCGAGATCTTCCAGTTCGCGCTGCACCAGGCGGGCGTCTCGGCGGAGGAGGCTGTGATGGTCGGCAACGATTACATCTTTGATATCGAGCCAGCCAAGCGCCTGGGCATGTGTACCGTCTGGGTGGAGCGCGAGGATCCGTACGCTCCCGGTGCGCCGCCTGTGCACGCTCCGCTGGCCGCGGACGCACGCATCGCTGAGCTGGCCGCCGTATCGGCCGTGCTAGCCGTCCTCCCGCGCACGCTCCGCCCCGGTGGCGCCGGTGGCCGATCACGCGCAGAGTCTCCCGCACGCCGCGTCAGGGCGAGTCAGGTGCATGTCCGGCGGCCCATGCGCTAGGGGAGCGGCGCGACCTGCTGGGCAGGCCCGTCAGGCGCTCACGTGGCTGGTCGTGGCGGGCGTAGCCTGAGAATCCCCCGGCTCTAGCTGTGGGGAGTGTCAATTGGGCACCAAACCTGCTGCTAAGGGGTCACAGGTGAGCGACGAGCGGTCGCGGCACGTGTAGAGGGCGAGAGTATACGATGGGTGCTACGATGGCGCAGGTCAGCCGGCTGCTAGCCGCCTACGCGCGGGGAGAGCGACGCTTCGTGCACTGGGAGCTGACCGGGGCTGACCTGCGAGGCCGAGACCTGCGGGGCATAGATCTGCGCGGGGCACGGCTGCGCAACGCGAGACTCACCCAGGCACGGCTGGATGGCGCGGTCCTGGCGGGCGCGGACCTGGCAGGGGCGCGGCTTGACGGCGCGCGGCTGCGGCATGCCGCGCTGCAATTCGTGGTGCTGTGTGACGCCGCACTGCGCAACGCCGACCTCGGCGAGACAGACCTGACGGGCGCGAATCTGGTGCGAGCAGACCTGAGCTGGGCGATTCTGGAGTGGACCAACCTCATGCGAGCCGATCTGTCGGACGCCATTCTGGAGGGCACCGACTTCGCCTGTGCCGATCTGCGCGGAGCCGCGTTTGGCCGCGAAGCGGCGGACGTCGTCCGTTGGCAACGCGCTAAGCCAAGTGCCAGTCTGATCGTGGGCTGAACCACTCGCCTCACGACACGTCGCCTTCCATCTTGCGCAGTGGCAGCGTGAACCAGAAAGTCGAGCCGCGCCCTTTCACGCTCTCCAACCCCACCATGCCCCCATGGTGCTCCACGATCTGGCGGCAGATGTAGAGCCCCAGACCCAGTCCAGCGCCCGAGCCGCTCTGTTGTTCGATACCCGGCACCCGGTGGAAGCGCTCCCAGAGCTGCTGCCGTTGCTCGGCGGAGAGGCCCGGCCCGCGATCGCGCACCGCGATACGCGCCTGATTGCCTTCGCACGTGAGCTTGACGACCACCGGCTGGCTCTCGGGAGAGTACTTAAGCGCGTTGGTGACGAGATTCGTCACGACCTGTGCGATGCGGTCGGCGTCGGCCTGGATCGGCACCGCATCGTCAGCCATCACGAGCGTTATCTCGCGCGTGCCCCAGGACAACTGTTGCGCCTCGACCGCCTCGCGCACAATCGCCGCCAGGTCGGCTGGCGCATCATGATAGTCTAACTTGCCAGCCCGAATCCGTGAGATGTCGAGCAGGTCGCCGACCAGGCGATTCTGCCGCTCCACCTCGCGATCGGCGATCGCCAGCGTCTCAAGCGCCTGCTCCAGCCGCCGCTCGACATCAGGGTTCGTTTCTTTCTCCTGCGCGGCATAGCGCCTCAGGCGCCGTTCGAGCAATTGCAGCGCCGCCTTGATGCCGGTCAAGGGCGAGCGCAGCTCATGGCTGAGGATGCTGAGGAACTCATCCACACGCTCGTTGGTCTGCTGTGAGGCCAGCTCCCGCGCCTTCGCCTCGGCGCGTTCCGCCTCCAGGCGCTGGCGTGTGCGCTCCGAGCGCCCGGCAAAGATGGCGATGACCCCGCCGACCATCACGAAGATCGCCGATTCGATCAAATCAATGGGGAATTCGAGCGCGCCCGAGGGGGCACGCGGCAGCACGACCCACTCCAGCATCACCATACCCGCCAGGGTGGCTACTAGGCTCGGCCCGCCTCCCATGCTCAGGGCCACCATGGCCACGATGAGCAGCTCCAGTATGCCCGGAAACGAGTAGGACGGAAATACGGCGAAGATCAACAGCGTCAGCAGCGATCCCGCGATCTGCAGCAGTGCGGCGATCAAATAGGGAGCCGCCGGCACACGCCCGCGCGGCGCGAGCCACTGGGGGGTGAAGGTATTCGCTTCGAGCCACTGCCGGACGTAGCGCCAGCTCCGCAGGGCCGGAGACGACGGGCGGGCGGTGCGCAGGTGCCTGGCAGCCGAGCGGACGACGGCGGGCGAGCGGCTGGCGATGGTCTCCTCCACCGGAGACGCTGATGCCGCCAAGCCGTTGCGCAGGTCTGGGATCGAATCACGCAGCTCGGCGCCAGTCTGGCTTCGCACCTCGTCCTGCCGCATCGCTACTCTCCTCGCCCGGGCGATCACCCCCTGAGGTATGCCCACTTATCCAGGTGGGAGCCGCATCTCTCAGCGGCGAGCGCCGCTCACGTCATACCCCACGTCATCCCGTTACGGCAAGCGTGCGAACGGTGGTTAAGGAGCGGTTGGAGCGGCGAACGGGAGCTGGAGGCCAGGGCGCACATCCAGCTCGAAACCCGACCGCTCGCCCTGCCGCAGATGGAAGTAGCCCGCCGCCGCGATCATCGCGGCGTTGTCGGTGCAGAACTGTATTGGCGGGGAGCGCAGCGCGATCCCCAGTGGTTCCAGCTCGTCGGCCAGCCGCGCCCGCAGTGCCAGGTTCGCCGCCACCCCGCCTGCCAGCAGCACCTGCCGCACGTCCAGCTCCGTCGCCGCGCGCACCGTCTTCGTCGCCAGCACGTCAACTACCGCCCCCTGGAAGGCCGCCGCCACCGAGGCCACGGCGATGCCGCCGCTCTTCGCCGCCGCTGCGCCCTGGCGCGCATAGCGGCTCGCCCCCTCGCCTGCCGCCCCGGCCCGCGCACCCTCCATCAGCTGTGCCACCGCCGTCTTCACGCCGCTGAAGCTGAAGTCGTAGGTGCCGGGCAGCCAGGCACGTGGCAGTGAGTAGCTGGTCGCCGCGTCCGCCGGAAATTCAGCCGCGGCCCGCTCGATGGCTGGGCCACCAGGATAGCCCAGCCCCAGCACCCGCGCCACCTTGTCGAATGCCTCGCCCGCCGCGTCGTCGCGTGTCTGGCCGAGCAGCTCGTAGCGGCCGTGGTGCGGGATGTAGACCAGCTCGCTGTGCGCGCCAGAGATGACCAGCGCCACCAGCGGGAAGTGTGGATCGCCGGGCCAGGATTCGGTCTCCGGCGCCGCTGCAATCGCCTGTCGTGCCGTCTCCTCTGGTGTGCGCAGCCAGTTGGCGTAGATGTGCGCTTCGAGGTGGTTGACGCCGATGAAGGGCTTGCCACGCGCCAGCGCCAGCGCCTTGCCGCCCGTCAGTCCCACCAGCAGCGAGCCAGCCAGGCCGGGCCCGTAGGTTGCCGCGATGCCATCTATCGCCTCCCACGAGACGCCGGCTTCGGCCAGCGCCGTCTCGAGTACCGGGATCAGCGCGGCAAGCTGGTGGCGCGAGGCGACCTCCGGCACGACGCCGCCATAGCGCTCGTGGATGCTGGCCTGCGACGCGACGACGTTCGCCCAGATCAACCGGCCATCGCTGACCAGCGCGGCGCCCGTCTCGTCGCACGAGCTTTCGATGCCAAGGATCAGCATGGGTACGCCTCACCACCGAGAACGCGGAGAGCACAGAGACAGAAAAGAGGGTGGGGGCGAGGGTCTGTTCGACATGGCGGGCCTATGCCACACCCCCGGCGCCCTGCTGGCCGGCGGGTGAGGCGGCGCCTTCGTCGTTCTTGGCCAGTCGCGCCAGCAGGCGCGTGCGCAGCTCGACGAAGCGCTCGCGATAGGCCTGGGCGTGGAGGTCGCCGGTCGTCATGATAAACGCGTCTTCCTGGTTGTCGCTGTAGTAGCGGCGGCGCGTCCCAGCGATCTCGAAGCCGTACTTGCGGTAGAGATTCTGCGCGACCGTGTTCGAGACGCGCACCTCCAGCGTCACGTGTCGCGCGCTGATCTCGTAGGAGATGCCCACCAGCGAGTTCAGCAGCAGCTCGCCCAAACCCCGGCTCCGGTACGCGGGATGGACGGCGATGGTCGTGATGTGCGATTCGTCCACCATCAGCCACAGCCCGGCGAAGCCGACGATCGAAGCCGCGTCGCGCGAGTACACCGGCGTTTGCTTGGCCGGCAGCAACGAGAACGGGAACGGGCGCCGCAACGGATCAGGCCGCTCGACCGGGAGCGCGGGCGGCTCGGCAATCTGGCCATCGCGCACGACGATGTAGTGGGCGTTGTGGTTCTCTTGCAGCTCCTTGCGGTAGGCGCTCGTCGGCCAGGGGGACGAGTAGGCGAGCCGCTCGATGTCTATCACGCGCGGAACATCGGGCATCGTCATCCGGTCAATCGTGTATCGCACGCGCTGCCCCCTCTCCGCCGGATGTCTGCTCTTGTGCTGGGTGGTCGTCTGCCGCTCTCGCCTCACCGCGTGGGGCAGAGGTCTTGGCGCTGCTGGTGATCGCCGGACGCCGCAGGTAGAGCGGCTCAAGCGCCGCCGGCTGATCTGCGCGGCCCGCCGCCGCCCGCCCCTGGGCAAGCTGCGCCAGCCATGTCGCGCGCCCGCTGGTGAGCGTCGCCGCGAAGCGCGCCCGCTCGCCAAGGGTCTGTTCCAGCACCTCACGCGTGGCCGCGCGCCACTCCCCACAGAATACTACAGGTTGAGTAACATGTGTGGCGAGCTCAGTGGGTGTCACGATCTCGTAGCCTGCTCGTGGCACCCAGGCGGCGGCATCGGTGCCTGGCGTGTCGTAGGCGGCGGCATAGAGCTGGCCGCGCCCAGCCTCCAGCACCGCCCAGACGGTCCCCTCCGCAAACGACGCGCCCCAGGCGATCACATCCAGCGTCGGCAGGCCGTAGAGTGGCAGCCCCAGCGCGAAGGCAAACGATTTGGCCGCCGTCAGCGCCACGCGAATGCCGTTGAAAGACCCTGGCCCTGTGGCGACCGCGATCGCTGTCAGGTCGCGCGCGGGCGCCACGTCGTACGTCTCGAAAAGCTGCGTCAGCCGTGCGAAGAGGTCGCTGCTGTGGCGCATCCCCGCGTGCCACGTCTGCTCGGCCACCAGCCGCTCGCCGTCGGCAAGGGCAAGGCTCGCGTAGCTGGTGGACGTGTCAATGGCGAGCAGCATGGGTGTCACCGCGTCTCGCTTTCAGACTGCGCGGCCGCCAGCTCCGCCAGCAGCGCCCGCCCGCGAGGTCCTTCTGCGGTGACGTGCAGCGTGCGCTCCTTTGGACCCACCGTGCCGATCCGGACACGCAACGCATCCGCCGGCCAGGGCGTCTCCAGGCCGGCCTCCGCGGCCGGCTCGCCGCGCTCAGCCCACTCCACCACCGAGACGCCGTCGCCGCAGAAGTACTCGGCGAAGCCCAGCTCCTCCAGCTCGGTCGGATCCTCGATGCGGTAGAGATCAAAGTGATAGAGCGGCAGCCGCCCCTGATACTCCTTCAGCAGCGTGAACGTTGGGCTGTTGACAACGCCCGGCACGCCCAACCCGCGCGCGATGCCCTGCGTGAGGGCCGTCTTGCCAGCGCCCAGCTCGCCCGTCAACAGGATCACATCCCCCGCTGCCAGCAGCCTGCCCAGCGCCTCACCCAGACGGCGTGTCTCCTCTGCCGAGCGACTGCGCAGCGCCCGCGACAATCCCTGCGCCTTGCCACGCCGCGCTGTCTCGTGCCGTTGGGTCGCGCTCATGCCCTGGATACCGCTCCTGCTGCTGCTTCCGCTTCGGCCCACTCCGACGTAGGCCGGCTCATCTCATCTGGCAGGCGGCACACCAACGGTGCCCCACGCCCATAGTATACTACGCCGAACCGCCCGCCACCTCACGACATGCGAGCGCCGCAGGAGGGACAGAAGGTGGCGCCGGCGCGTACTGGATTGCGGCACGTCGGGCAGGGCGCAGAGACGGCGACCGGCGTAGGCTGTGGGGGCAGCGCCGAAGCGGGGGCGCGTGGCGCTGGCGCGGCGGGCTGCCCGTTGTGCGTGACCTGGATTGACACGCTGCCTGGCTTATACGCCTCGTTGCGAATGGCCTGTACCTCCGCCTGCGCGGTGGTGATCTCAGTCTGTAGCTGGCGCAGACGCTGGCCGAGCCGCCGCAGGGCCTCCGGCGCAAGCTGGCCGCGCGCCTCAAGGTCCAGCACGATGCCGGCGATTTGCTCCAGCAGGGCGGCTCGCTCGCGTTCGGCCAGCTCCATGTCGTGCTGGCGTGCCGCGCTGCGCCGCACCTTTTCGGCTTCGAAGGCCGCCCGCTCCAGCGCATTGCCGGCGGCGCGCTTGGCGCTCTCGATGAAGTCTTGCATAACTGCTCTCTACTCCTCTTCGGCCACCGCCGCTGGATAGTGGCGGATCTCGCGCAAGCGCCCACTGGGTGCGAGATCCACGGCGATGACGTCAATGCGGTATGCTCTGTCGTCCGCCCCGGTGGCCACCTCGGCCAGGTAACAGGCAGCGGAAGCCGCGAGCCGGCGGCGCTTGGCAGGGGTGACGGCCTCCTCGGGTGTGCCCATGCGCTCACCGCGGCGCGTCTTCACCTCGACGAACACCAGCGCACCGTCGCGCTCGGCGACCAAGTCCAGCTCTCCATATGGGCAGCGCCAGTTGCGCGCACGGATCGCGTAGCCGCGCCGCTCCAGCCAGCCAGCGGCCAGCCGCTCGCCCGCGTCGCCCAGCCGTTTGCGCCCGCTCTGCTGCCGGTTGTGTTCTGGTGTGCCGTCGTCGTCAGCCACGCCGCCCTCCTCACCCGGTCTACGCACGACCAGCGCCCTGGGTGGCAACCCGTTCGGGTCACTCTAGCCCCACAGGTCCACCGGGCGGTACGCTGGATGCGACCATCCGTTTGATAGGACGGACTACGGCGACCAGCGGGTGCTACGCCCTGGCGGCCGATAGGCCACTCACCATCCGCCGCCGCTTGGCCTAGCCTCTCGCCGGGCCCAATTGAGGCGCGCTTGCCAGACGGGAAGAGATCCCAACATGACAGACAGCACACACGACCCGCGGACTACCGCCACGCGCAGCGGTCACACGATAGTATTCCTCCACGGCAGCGGCGACAGCGCCAAGACCTGGGACGCCGTGATCGAGCGGCTCCCCGGCTATGACTGCCTGGCGCTGAGCCTTCCCGGCCACGGCGATAGACTGGATCGGCCCGGGCCGGGCGCGATGAGCGTCGCGGATTACGCCGCTGCCGTGCATGCCGCCTTCGCCCGCCGCGAGCTAGAGGGCGTGACATTGGTGGGCCACTCATTGGGCAGCGCCATCGCGCTGTGGATGGCGCTAGAGTATCCTTCGCGGGTCGGGCGGGTGGTGCTGGTGGGCGCGGGGGCACGGCTGCGCGTGCTGCCAGCCCTGCTGGAAAGCGCCGTGACAGACCAGGCGGCGACGCAGCATGAGCTGCTCCACATCGGCTTCGCACCAGGGCACGAGGCCGCCGCCGAGGCGTACACCGCGGCGCTGGCACCGGTTGCGTCAGGCGTGCTGGGGCGCGACCTCGCCGCCTGCGACGCCTTCGATGTGATGGCCGACCTCGGCCGTATTGACCAGCCAGCACTGATCGTCGTCGGCGAGCACGACCGCCTCACGCCGCCCAAGTACGCCACCTACCTGCGCGATCACCTGGACCGTGCTACGCTCGTCACCGTGCCCGACGCCGGCCACTTCGTCCAGGCCGAGGCGCCAGACGTGCTGGCAGCGGCCATCCGCGACTGGCTGGGGTAACGCATCCTTCTCTGGCGATGTGGTGAGTGTCCGCAAGACGCCCCTAGGCATAGTGCGCGGGAAGGAGATCCGCCACCAGCGCATTGCCGATCTCGTGAGGCGTAGGGGCGTGCTGCGCACGCCCGAGGCCGGCGCGGCGAGCTATCCAGCCCGCTCGTGTCCTGCTACCCCTGCCCTTCCAGCACGGCAATGCCCTTGATCAATTGGGTGTCGCCGGATTGCTGAATCTGTGCAAGCGTCAGGTCCTGCTGCTGCGCGGCCAGCGGCGAGATCGGGATCGCGCCAGCAGCCAGCGTCACATGCTGATCCGGCTCGTAGCCCTTATGGTAGACCGATTGGCCGTTGGGCAGCAGCCACTCCTGGGTGCCGAGTATCAGCGCCGAGCCGTCGGCGAGTTGGAAGGTCTGCAGAATCGTGCCGGTGCCGAAGGTCTTCTCGCCGATCACCTCTACACCGGGCCGGTTGATGTTGATCGCGCCAGCAGTGATCTCGGCGGCGCTGGCCGTTCCGCCGTTGACCAGCACGACCAGCGGCGTGGTGGTGGCGAGGCCGCCGCTGGCGACGGGTACCTTCGTCTCACCCTGCCGCGTCTTCTCGATCAGCACGTACTTGCCGCTGCCGGCTGGGATAAACTCGCTGGCAACTGACTGCGCCTGGTCGAGATAGCCGCCGGGGTTGTCACGCAGATCGAGGATGATGCCCGTCACGTGGTGCGCCTGGGCATCCTTGAGCGCCTTCTCGAGCTGCGTATCGGCGTCCTGGGTGAATTCGACCACCGCGATATGGGCGATGGTAGTGCCGGGAATCAGATAGCTCTCGACCGCTGGAAAGCTGAAGTTGCCGCGCACGATGGTCACGTCGAAGGTGGCCGTCGCGCTCTGGCTGGGGCGGATCAGCGTCAGCGTGACCGGCGTGCCGGCCTTGCCCTGGATCAGCGGGCTGACCAGGTCGAGGGTCTTGCCGCGCACGTCGGTACCGCCCACCCCCACGATCAGGTCGCCCGCTTTGATGTTGACTTTCGAGGCCGGCGAATCGGGGATCACCGCGTTGATGCGAATCGGCTGGCTCCCGCCGCCGGTCAGTTGCACGCCGATGCCGCTGAGCTGCGAGTTTTGCAGCTCCTTTGATTCACGGGCAAACTCTTCGGGCGTCTCGAAGCGGGTGTGGCCGGTATCGCCCAGGCTATCCGCCATCGCTGTGATCGCGGCGTAGGCCATCTTCCGGTGGTCAACCGTGCCGATGTAGTTCTGGTCAATCGTATTCCAGGCCTGCAAAATCAGCCGTTGGTCGCCGGTGGCGAGATTGTCGCGATTGACGAAGCCATTGCCGAACCAACCAGCAGCGAAGGCCAGCACAACCAGCGCCGACGTCAGCACGAGATTGAGGACGCTCTGACTAGCCTGCGCCGAGCGCCAGGCGCCCGCATCCTCGGGCCGCGGCGGGTCATCGTTCTGGAACGGCGACATGGACATGGGGGCCTCCTGATCGGTCCGGCGCAGACGGGGGTAGGGATGTACTGGTGGCGGCGGAGGCGGGAGAACGAGCGGAGGGATGAGCATGAGCGCCGCCCGGCGTCTCCCGCAGTGCGCCGCGAGCGCATTGGAAGCGCAGCAGCACCCGCAATCGTAGCCGCGCGCCGGAATGGCCGTCAAGCGCATGAGCGGGACCTCACCCCCGCCCGTCTCTCCCTGTGGGGCGCAGATGGGCGATGGCGCGCGAGCACATGGCAGCACACTGTAGGGATGATGCACGCATCGCCCGGCGCGCCCAGGAGTCCTCACCCTCTATCCGCCTCTCCCTGCCGGGGAGAGGCGGGGGTCCAGCGCCGCGAGTTGCGGCGAGGATGGCCGACAAGAATTCCCGCATCACGGAGCAAGAGGCGGCCTAACGCCTACCTCAGCCGCGATGCCGCGCACGGTATCGGTCGCGCATGCACGGTGTGGCGACCGCAGCGCCTGTTCGCGCGGGTATGGGAAGCTCCCCGTCCGTCGGGGCACGGCCTCTACATCCAGACACTACGGCACCCCTTCCCCTGCTTGGGGAAGGGGTGCCCTGAATCGGGGCCGGGGAGTGAGGATCCCTAGTGCGCGGTGACGTAGACGTTGGCCCAGTCGGTCGGCACGATCAGCTGCAAGGAGTTGAGACCGAAGCCATGGACCCACGTGCGCAAGCGCCAGAAGAGCTTGTCCTGGTCGTAGGGAATCCAGGGACAGAGATTGACAATCTCCTGCTCGGCCTGGTTGTACTCCTGCATGCGCGTGGTAACATTCTGTTCCTGGTCGGCCTTAGCAAAGAGCGCATCGAGGTCTTTGTTTTTCAGACTGGCGGTATTGTAGGGCGACGTGCTCCCGAACTGGAGCGAAAGCCAGTCTTGCGGGTCAGGATAGTCCGCCAGCCAGCCAACGGCCCAGGCCTGGCAGGCCGTATTGGGGAACGAGACGCACTGGCCCCAGGTGTTGTCGTCCACCTTGTAGGTCACGTTGAGCTTCAACGCGCTGGCCCACTGCTGGGTCGCCGCCTTCGTCACGTCAATACGCGACTGGCTGGCTGAGCCGGCGTAGAACACGATCGGCTGTAGCTGTTTCGGGTCGCCGGTGATGTACGGGCAGTAGTCGTGTAGCGCGGTGGCACAGGTGTCGGCCGCCTGTTTGAGCAAGGCGGTAGCGGCGTCTTGGTTGCCCGTGACCGACTGCGTGCCATCCTGCGAGGGATTGACGAGCGCATCGTTGTAGCCCGGCATCCCGCGCGGGACGATGTGGTTGGTGGGGATCGCCGCGCCATGTGCGATGCTGTCGATCAGGTACTGCTTGTTCAACGCGAGGTCGAAGGCCTGGCGTACCGCTTGGTTGTCGAATGGCGGCATGTTGAGGTTCAGCCCGAAATATTGGGTGGCGAGCAGGGGAACCTCGTTGAAGTCGTCCTCGCCACGGGCGAAGGTGTACTGGTCAGGCGGGACGGGCGTGAAGTCGAGCTGACCCTGGCGGTAGCCCTTATAGACGCTGTCTATGCTGTTGTAGTACGGCCGATCTACCTCTTGGAGCGTGAGCTGCTTGCCGAAGGCAGCCTCCCAGTTGGGATTGGGCACCATGCGGAGCTGCTTGCCGTCGTCGTAGGCTTTGACCATGAAGGGGCCGGAACAGCCGCCCTCGTCGAGGTGATCCACCCACGTGCCGCCGGGGTACTTCTGCACCAGCGACTTTTCGACTGGATACGAGCTGGGATAGGTCAGCGCTTCGAGGAAGTAGGCCACCGGCCTGGAGAGCCGAATCCTGAGCGTGAATTGGTCAATCACGTTGATGCCGAACTTGGCGTTGTCACCCTGCGCGACAATCGTCTTCTGCGTGCCGCCGGCTCGCGCACCTGCGCCAATGACGTCGGCGAGATAGGCGGGCGCGGTCGGCACGCAGTTGCCCGCCACTACGTAGGTCTTGGCGTCGCCAGTCACGCAGAGGTTCGGGTCCATAGCGCGATCAATGCTATAGGCATAGTCGGCGGCGGTCAGCGGGGCGCCATCGCTGAACTTGAGATTGTGGTTGAGGTGGAAGGTGTAGATCGTGCCTTTGCCGTCCACATCCCACGTCGCCGCGCCCGGCACTGGCTGGAGCTGGCTATCGAAGGACACCAGCCCTTCGTAGAGCATGCCAATGCTGCCGCTGTCATTGGCGAACGCCAGCACGGCTGGATCCAGCACGGCATCGTACTGAATCGAGTTATCGTGGGGGTGCAGAGGCGTGTATGGCCAGATGAAGAGCTGGTTCTTGGCAAGTGGCGCCTGGCTCGTGCTGGGGGCACAGGCCGAGATCAGCAGCGCCGCCAGGCCGATCAGTATCAAGCCGGCATGCGAGACGAGCCGCCATGGGTGACGCACGTGCCTGCGCCCAACTATCATACGCTGCGTGGCATGCAGCTCTGACATGCTTCTTCCCCCTCCTCGCACCACTGCGGGCCAAATGCGGTCCGGACACACGTGCCGCGGTGCCATCGCTCTGGCCGATTGATATCGGGCCCGCCAGCACGCGACGCGATTGTACGGAAACACCCCGCCGCGTGTCAACGGGCGTAGGACTGGGTCCTCATCCTCCGTACCTAACACCAACCGGGGGGCCCCTACGAAGGCAGCAGCGGCGCGGGCGGCAGATCGTTCGTCACATTGTGTGCGACGGGGCGTGCGCAACTTGTCCTTTGTACGAGCATGCGGGCGCGGATGTGGGGATGGTCGCACGCGCTATTGGGCCAGGTGGAGAGGCGAGGCAGGCCGCGCGCCGCCCAGGATTGCCAGCTCTCCACCCGCGGGGATGTGGTGCACGCACCTCTGGCGACGCGGCCCATGCGAATCGCGTCGTGCGCGGGCGGCGCAGTGCGCTATGATTGGGGATACGTGTCCGTGTGCGGGAACGCAAGCGCGAATTGGGTGGGGCCACAGACGGGAGCGTTGAGTGGAGCAGGCCGGGCAAGAGGCGCAGCAGGCACGCGCAGGCGCCGGTGAGAGCGCGCGGGCAGGCAGGGCCGGCATGAGCTGGCGGGCGGTCATCACCTGCGGCCTCATCGTGCTGGTTGGCATCAACCTGCGGACGGTGATCCTGGGCGTGCCGCCGGTGCTCCCGCTCGTCCAGGGCGATCTCGATCTCTCCCACACGGCCATTGGCCTGCTCACGGCGCTGCCGGTGCTGGTGATGGGCGGGCTGGCGCTGCCGGCGGGATTGCTGGCCGGGCGCATCGGCGGGCGGGCGTCGGTCGCGCTGGGGCTGGCGCTGCTGGCGGCGGGTGCCGCGCTGCGTGCGGTGTTCCCGGCCGCGGTGCCGCTCTTCATCTTCACGACGCTGCTCAGCCTCGGCATCGCCGTTGCGCAGACGGCCGTGCCGGTGCTGGCGCGGCAGTGGTTTCCCCGCCAGATTGGCCTCGTCTCGGCGCTCTACACTGATGGTCTGATCGCCGGAGAGGCGCTCGCGGCAGGCATCACGGCGCCGCTGATGGGCGCCCTGATCGGCCCGCATGGCTGGGCCGGCACCTTCGTTCTCTGGAGCCTGCCTGTCGCGCTGACACTCGCGCTCTGGCTGTTGCTCGCGCCCGCGGCGCCAGCCACCGCGCCGCGCCCCACTCCGGGCGCGCGGGTCGCAACTCCAGCGGCCAGAGACAAACAGGCGAGGGCCAGCGCGCTGCATCTCGGCGCGCTGCTCGGCTCGGGCAGCCTGATCTACTTCGGCATGAACGGCTGGATCGCCAGCTACAATCAGGCGCGGCACGTGCCAGGGCTCACGCCGGCGGCGCTGGCCATTCTGAACGCAGCACAGCTCCCCGTTAGCCTGATGGTGACGCTGGCGGCGCAGCGGCTGGCCGGACGTGGCGGACCGTTCATTGTGGCGGGGACGCTGGTCACGCTGGCGATTGCCGGCTGGGTCTTTGGCCCAGCGGAGCTTGAGCCGCTGTGGGCGGCGGTGCTGGGGGGCAGCTCAGCGCTGGCGTTCACGCTGGGGATCGCGCTGCCGGCACTGCTGGCGCATCGCGCGGAGGTTGCACGGCTGGCGGGGCAGACGCTTGGCATCAGCTACGGTCTGGCGTTTCTCGGTCCGCTGCTGGGCGGCGCACTGTGGGATCTGACGGGCGTGCCGGCGATGGCTTTCCTGCCGGTAGCGGCTGCCGCGCTGGCGCTGATTGTGCTCGGCGCGCGCCTTCCTCGCCAGCATTTGGTGGTGGACGAAGTGGAGCGCGACACGGGCCTCGCGGCGGTTCAGCGCGCGGAGTGATGGGCGGACAAGCGCTCCCTACAAATACGCACGCGGCTTGGGTACAATGGAAGCACGCGGAACGGGCATCCGCGCGTCCGAAAGGATGACAGCCGATGATTCTCGTGCTTGTCATCGCGTTCTGGGCATTCTTGTTCGGGCTGGTGATGTACCTTGTGCGGTGGGTCGCACGGGATTGCGACGACGAGCAGACCATCTGCGAGCTCACCGACGATTACTTCACCACCCGCACGCCCGGCAGCGCGACTTCGGCGCCAGCGTAGCGCGTTGAGCGTAGTGCGAACCAGTCGAGGCGGGTGACCAAGATTGCCCGCACGGAGCGGCGAGAGCAGCAGTGCTCGGCCGCTCCTTTTTGTTGCGTTGGTCGGCGTGTGCTGGCGGGAGACAGGGCGAGGCAGGCCTCGCCGCTACATCTGCGGCAGGTGCGAACAGGCGGTGCGGGCGGACGAGACGGGCGGGCGATGTACGCATTGCCCGTTCAAGTGTTGGCGGCAGGGTTCACGGTAGAATGGCGCGTTACGGGCCAGGTGCTGGCGGTTGGGCCGGCTGCGGCTGATACGCCCCCAGCCAGCGCACGTGCGGGTGCCGCGCGCTCACCGTCTCCCAGAAGCGACGGTCGGCGGTCCAGTACTCGCAGTCTTCGTGCTCGGCCAGCGCAAGGAACTGCGTGTCGTAGGCGGCGCCCAGACCGACTGTGCGGGCGATCTCGAGGGCGCGGACGCTCAGCGCGGCATCGGCTGGAGGGTGAAGGGTAATGCCGATGGCATGGAACGTCGCCAGCGTGCCCTCGGCCGCGGCAGGCAGGATCACGCCTGCGCGCACTTTCTGATGAATTGCGTTGGCGATCTCGTACGCAAGCAGCGCCGGTGCGGCCACGAGAATCCCGCGTCGCGTCCATTCATCCAGCAGTGCGATTGCCAGCGGCGAATCCGGCTCGCGCGCTACCCATTTGACGGCCAGACTGGTGTCGACGATAGCAGTGTCCGTTCTCACAGCGATGCCAGGTACTCTGAGCGCTCCTCGCGCATGCGCCGGATAAGCTCAGTCGAGTCGGGCTGCACGGGCTGCTGCGCCAAACGCTCCCGTAGCATCGCGAGCACCTCAGGCGTGATGGGCCGCGCCTCCGTCCAGCCACTCTCGCGTGTTTCGGGCACCGCTTCCCGCAGAATGCGCTCGATGTACTCGCGCATCGAGAGACGCTGCTGCGCCGCGGCCATCTTGATGCGCATGTGCAGCGCGGGATCGAGGTCGAGCGTCAGGCGGGCGCGCTTGCCCTCATGTTCGCGCTCCCTCTCGGCATCTGTCCGTTCTGTCTGCGTCGCCATCTCGAATCACCGCCCTTCCATCGGCGTCAATTGTAGTTTCTGTAAGCACAGAAAGACGTAACCTCCTTCGCAGCATACGCTAGGGGCAGCGCCGGACGCAAGGGGCGAGCGCAGCGGGCGCGACACGGCGCGGCGGGCGGCGAACGATTCGCCAGCGCGCGATAGAATGGAGGAAGGTCGCGCGCTGCCCGATGTCATGGCAGACGCGAGACGCGCGAAACGACGACGAGGGCGAGGGAGACGGGAGAGTCGGGATGGTCGCCATCAAGCATCACGCGCCGGCATTGAGCGAGGCGGAGGTGCGCCGCATCGCGGCTGAGCTGTATGGCCTGCGCATCGCGTCGCAGCGCGCCCTGCCCGGCGAGCACGACCAGAACGTCTACCTCGCGGCGGACGACGGGCGGCAGTACGTGCTCAAGCTCTCGCATGCCGACGAGCAGCGCGACGTGCTGGAGCTGCAGAA
>DASUBU010000118.1:0-20478 GCA_035763125.1 Ktedonobacterales bacterium | reverse complement strand
GTTCTCCGCCACCAGCCGGACGCGATAGGCCCCCTCACCGAGCGGCGTCGCGCTCGCCTCCAGCAGGTTGAGCTTGGGCGAGATGAGCGCGTGGAAGAGCACCCACTTCGGGAAGGGGCTGATCTCGCGCTCCAGATACTGTGGCGGCGGATTGCGGAAGGCGTAGAGCGCGTCCCAGCCGCCCAGCTCGACCGGGCCGAGCTGCGGGTGGTCGAACGGGTACCAGTCCACGTAGCCCTTGCCGTCCAGCTTCTCGTCGCTCCATTTCAGCAGCTTGAGGTCGTCCTCCAGCGAATGCTCCCTGAACCAGTCGATGTATTTATACTCGGTGATGCCAGCCTGGCGCTGCGGACTCCACAGCTCCACCGTCCAGGCGAAGACGCCGCGGTGATCCACCAGCCAATCGTCGAAGGCGCCGGAGGTGGTCTCCTTCGGATGGTAGAGGAATTCGTGGAAGACCGAGATGTTCGGATAGCCGGTCAGCTCGGTGCCCTTCGCGCCGATCTTCTGGTAGGTCCACAGGTCCTCGGCGGCAAACGTCTCGTCGTTTTGGTCGCTCCACGGCCGCAGCAGCAGCCCACCGTACGTGTGGAAGGCGATGCCGCCGGTGATGTTGGGGTGGTCGGCGACGAAGGCGGTCAGATTATGCACCTCAGGCTCCGAGACCGGGTACGGCCCCGCGCCCGCCTGCTGGTGCTCCTGCCGCCAGCGCACCGGAAAGTTGCGGTTGAGGTCGAGCCGCTCTTTGCGCGGCTGGATGGTGATCTCGACGCCGTTGTAGTTCTCCAGCCGGCCCTCCGGCAGCAGCCGGTAGTAGACGCCCCCGGTCTCGGTGGGCTCCCGGCGCGTCAACAGGCGCGGTTCCTCGGCGCAGACCTTCCAGGGGCCGTTGGGGTCGGGGATGCGGATGGTGAGGATGCGCCCGTCGCCGTCGATATCCTCCACCGCCAGCCCCTCGATCGGCTCCTCGTCATAGGGATAGGCGCGCGTGCTGGAGCGAATGATCTTGGGTGAGTCGGCCAGCGCCCACTCGGCACCATCGGGATTGACGCGCGGGCAGATGTAGAAGGCGCGCGTATCGAGCGCGCGTGTCACGTCGGCGTCGCTGCCGTACTGCGTCACCAGCGTGTGGATCAGATAGAGCAGCGCGGTAGAGGGCGACACCTCGCTCGCGTGGATGTTGCCGTCCACCCAGAAGGCGGGCTTCTCGCGGTCGGGCCCGGTGGAGGCGTTGGTAATCGTCGCCAGCCACACGTCGCGGCCTTCGTAGCTCTTGCCGATGCTCTCGATCCGCACCAGGTTGGGATGCTCCTCGGCGTAGCCGTGCAGGATGCGAGTGAGGTCGTCGTAGCGGTAGTAGGTATCGAAGCGCACATCAGGCACGGGGCAACTCCGCTCTAGGTCTGCATGAGAACACGACATGGCAGCGCGCGGCAAAGTGACCATGCCGGCGCAAGGCACTTGCGTGGCGTTCCTGTCGGATTGTAGCGCCGCCTGCTACATCATGGCTTATGCGGCGCTCATGGCTGGCCGCCGCCGCAGTGCCACACGGCGCACCAGCCAGCCGAATCCGCCCAGCAGCCCCAGCATCAGTGTCGTGTTCGCCGCGCGCTGCACCAGCACGCCAATCGTCACGAGATCCACGTTCCACAGCGGAGCGAAGCCTGCCAGGTACACGACTGCCAGGACCCAGAAGGGCAGCACCGAGAGCACCAGCGCGACTTCAATGCGCTTGGAGAGCAGGCCGACGAGCGAAGGCAGCACAAACACGGCGACCGAGGCCACGTTGGCGTAGATCTGGCCGGGGAACAGTGCGATGTTGAGGATGACGCTGAGCAGTGACACACTCTCCAGCAGCAGCGCGACCACGAGCGTGATGAGCCGAGGCAGGTTGTTACGTTCAAGCGTCATAAGGGCTTGCTCCTTACAGCTGGCGGACGAGACGACGCAATAGTCATGCCCATGTTGAGCGGAGGGCCGCCTGCGAGGGGCCGGACTGGATTGGCGGGTTGACGTCGTGGATGGGAAGCCTGGAGGGGCCAATGCCAGGGTAGCCAAGCGCGCGCTCGACCGTCGCGGCGATTACCGAGTAACCGAGCGTCGTCGGGTGGAAGTCATGGTTGTACTGGGCGTTGCAGACCCAGGTGTAGTCACAGATGTGGTCGGCCTGGTGGTCGTCGCCGCCGAAGGCACCATAGATATCAACCACTGGGATCTTGAACTTGGCGGCGTCGGCGGCGAGATGATCGTTGAGGGTGTGGGCAAAGCGCGTCGAATCTGGGCACTGCTTGGCGAACGGGTTGTAGTAGTTGAGCAGATAGAGATTGGTTACCGCCGGGCCGGCGACCGAGGTAAGGTTGCCCAGCAGCTGCGGGAAGATGGTCTGCGTTAGGTTGGCGTCGAGCGTGGCGAGATCAGCGGTGGCGTGGTCGGATGCGGTACACGAGGTCGAGTCGAAGTCGGGCAGCACGTCGTTGGAGCCGATCTCGAGCGTAATGGGGCTGACCTGTCCGCGATGCTGTCCAATGAAATCGAGCGCGGCGGTGAGCTGCGGGCCAGTGTAGGCGTCGTGCTTGATGAGGCGGCCTGGGCAGTCGCCCTGGATCATGGTAGTGCTGGAATCGCCGGCACAGGCATAGTCAGTCAGGTCGGTGATGTTGGCTTTCTGCAACTCTGCGAAGACCTGATCCACAAAGCCGTCGCTGAAATTTAGATTGGGCTGGTAGCCGAAGGAGATCGAGTCGCCCAGCGCGAGGTAGTAGTGGTGGCCGAGCACCTGCGCGGGATTCTTAATGTTGAGCAGCAGGATATCCATGCCGGCCAACACGACGATCAGCACCAGCGCGGAGACTGCATAGCCGACCCCGCGCCTGCCCGATGGCCTCCCCGCCCGCACCTGTTTGCCGACGGCGATGGCTGCGTCTTCCACACGTGCCTCCTTCTGAACGGAATGCCCGGTGCATGCGCAGGATACGCAGGCGAGCGGCCACTACACAGGAATTATGCCCGAACCGTGCAGCCAGGTCAACGCGCTGCCCGCAGGCCGAGGGCTAGCTTGACGACCACGGCCAGCCAGGTCGAAAACTTGCGTGCGCCCGATGCATTGAGATGCGAGGGCTCCCAGAAATCGCCGTCGCCGTATCCGGGCGCCTGGCTCTCGTCGTAGAACGCCACGCCGTGCGTGGCCGCGAATGCTCGCAGGTAGCCGATGATCGCCGGCCAATCACCGGGCCGGCCGAGCGCGTACCGGAAATAGAGCGAGTGCAGCGGCGTCGCGATCAGCACAACCGGCACACGGCGTGAATTCGCCAGCGCGATCAGCCGGGCGAGCCATTGCGGCTGCGTGCCGCCGATGTGGAAGTCATAGTTGTACCGCGCGAGGTAGGCGCGCTCAGCCGCCGGCCAGTCCGCGGGTCCGTCTGGGTACGGCGCGGCGAGCGACTCATCTGTCACGGCGACGAAGCCCTGCCGATCGGCGGATTGGTAGCGGCGCTGATCGAGACTGCCCACAGCCGAGGTATGCGCCGCGCACTGGCTGAGCGACTGCACGACACACACGCGCTGCAGCAGCCCTTCGCGGTCTCCGTACATCGGAAGCAGCTTGGCGAGCGCGAAGTCAAGCGTCCTCGACGCCGATGCCGTCTCGGGCAGGGCATCCAGCTCCGGACGCAGTGCGGGCAGATCCGCCAGATCGGCCACCGCCTGAATGCGCCGCAACGCCGAGGGCAGGCCATCCGCCGGGGAGCGGGCGTGGTCGTTCAGATTGAACTCCCAGATCGTCTCGACGATCAATTTGGGCGCATAGCCGTCCTCGAAGAAGCGTTTGAGCGTGTAGTAGTCCTCTTCGAACGTGGCGCCGAAGACGCCCGCGTTGCAGCCGAGCGTATCCGGCCCACCGCGCTGGCGCATCAGACGATCTATGAGTGCGGCGTCTGCTGCGTAGACCGTACGCGAGGAGCCAACATAGAGTACGTCGGGCACCCGGCCCAGCGACTCGCAGCGCGCGACGCGGCGCAGCGCCCAGCTTGTATCGCTCGCCACGTCAAGCGCACGGCGGTCAAGCTGCATGCCCATGTTGGCGATCACCACCAGCAGCAGCACCAGCAGGCTGCTCAATGCGCGCGAACGCGGCGGACGGATGCGCGCTGTGGCCGTAGTGACGGTACGTGCGAGAGGAAAAGGAGCTGGCACAGATGAGAGTGCCTGATGCTTCGGCAGATAGAGCACTCTGGGCCCAACTCTGCGCTTCGGCGGTCTCTGGCGGATATCCTGCATCTCATCGCTGATCTCGTCCATCGCCTCTCGCTTCGTCGCTCTGCCCCTGGTCCCCACTGGCGCCCGCGCACGCCGCTGTGTACGACGGCCGCCGTGCCGGCCCGTAACCGGCAATTCGACGAGAGCGGGCGGGCGGTGATCGGCATAGTATAGTTACCTGGTGCAAGCCCTGCCGTTATAGGCTGTAGTTGGCGGCAAAAGCCGGCCGCCCTCGGCGGAGTGGTGGTTAGTTGTGGAATGGAGGACCGCCGGCATGCGGCCCGACACGTACCTTCGTATCAATAGCCCGGCGGTGATTCACGAGACGCTCGATGGCGAGGTCGTCATCATCAACCTCGACTCCGGCACCTACTACAGCCTGGACGCCACTGGCGCCGCGATTTGGGAGCGCATCGGCCCCCAGGCCAACATTGAGCGGATCGCCGCCGAGCTGGCCGCGCAGTCCGACGCGCCGCCCGCGGAGGCCACCGCAACGGTGCTGGCCTTCTGCGAGGAGCTGGCGCGTGAGGGATTGGTGGTAGAGGCCGCGGCTGAGGATGCCGCCGAGCTCGATGCGCCGCCCGCTGTGGGCGGCGAGCGCACTGCCGTGTTCCCGGTGCCTGCGCTGCAGAAATTCACCGACATGCAAGATCTGCTGCTGCTCGATCCTGTCCACGAGGTCGCCGAGGCGGGATGGCCGCACCGCAAGCCAGGTGCACGCTAGACCTGGCGGCAGAGCAGGAGGCCGAGCGCATGGCGATTGAATCCCCAGGCCGTTCCATGTCAACCGATGACCGGCGTGTCGGCGCGGCTGGCTATCTCGACGCCGCCGTGCGGGCGGCTGAGGCGGCAGCACACGCGGCCGGTGGATGCCACGACCAGCGATATACGTTCGGTGGGCGGAATCTGCTGCTACGCTGCGCCGGCCCGGCGCTGCTGCCCGCGCTCGCGCCGGCCCTGGCGCATCTGATCGAGCCGGAGGCGCCTGACGCTCCAGCTCCTGATTTGACGGTGCTGGCCTGGGATAGCGCCTCCACCGGCACGCCGCTGCCTGCGCTGCCACGCGCGCTCGCGCCCCGCCACAGTGATGGTGGCGCGGACCGGGAGGAGCACGCCGGCACGGTGTACGGCGTCTTTCAGCCCGGCGTCAGCACGCTGAGTCTGCTCGACACGGCGGCCGGGCGCGCGGTCTTCTGGGTGCCCGACGCGCGCGACGTCTCGATCCACGACTGCGGCGCGCCCCTACGGACGCTGCTCAACTGGTGGCTGGGCGCGCCGGATCGGCAGCTAATGCACTCCGCCGCAGTGGGGACGCCAGAGGGCGGCGTGCTGTTGGCTGGCAAAGGCGGCTCGGGCAAGTCTACGACGGCGTTGGCCTGTCTGGATTCGCCGCTGCTCTATGCCGGCGATGATTACGTGCTGGTGGGCACGCACCCCCGGCCGTACGTGGCAAGCCTGTACAGTGGCGCCAAGCTAACCGACGATGCACTGGCGCGCTTCCCGCATCTGGCCGCGGTGATCGCTAACCGGCAGCGCCTGGCTGGCGAGAAGGCGCTGTTGTACCTGCATGAGCACTTTCCGCAACGGCTCAGTCGCGGCTTCCCGCTGCGCGCGATTCTGCTGCCAGTCGTGACGGGGCGACGCGAGACGTTGCTACGCCCCGCCTCGGCGGCGGCCAGCCTCGCCGCGCTAGCACCCAGCACCATCTTCCTGCTGCCGCTCGCCGGCCGCACCGCGCTCAGCGCGATGGCCGCGCTAGTGCGCCAGGTGCCAAGCTACGTGCTGGAGCTGGGTACCGAGATCGAGCGCATTCCAGGCATCATCCTCTCGTTGTTGTCTGAGCTCTCGGAGGCGTGAGATCCGAGGGCGTGCGGGTGTGAAGGGACGAGTCATGCAGCGGACGCGCATCAGCGTGATCGTGCCGGTCTACAATGGCGCGCGCTTTCTGGCCGCGGCGCTAGAGAGCGTTGGCGCGCAACACCACCGGCCCGATGAAGTGATCGTGGTGGACGACGGCTCGACTGACGATACGGCTGCTGTCGCGCGTCGCTACGGAGGCGTGCGCTACCTCCGGCAGCCCAATCTCGGCGCGGCCGCCGCCCGCAACACCGGCGCGGCCGCAGCCACCGGCGAGCTGCTCGCATTTCTGGATGCCGACGACCGCTGGCTGCCTGCGAAGCTCTCCTGCCAGGTGCGCTATCTAGATCAGCATCCAGACGTTGACGCTGTCGTGACCCACCAGCGGCTGTCAATCGCGCCTGGCGCAGAGCGGCCGGGCTGGGTGCCGCCAGCGTGGTTGGAGCGGCCGCAGATGGGGCTGGTGCCGAGCGCGTTGATGATCCGGCGCACGGCGTTCGAGGTGGTGGGTGGCTTCGATGTCCGCTACCGCACCGGCGAAGACACCGATTGGTTCGCGCGCGCCAAAGATGCAGGTGTGGCGCTGGCGATCCTGCCGGAAGCGCTGGTCGAGCGTCACGTTCACCCCGAGAGTCTGACCGCGCAGGCGCGCGACGTACCGCAGGCGCTGCTGCGCATCGTGCGCGACTCGTTGCAGCGGAAACGCACTCTGCGCGAGGTTGCCCCGGTGAGCGCGACGAGGCATGACGATGATGGCTGAAGCTGGCGCACTCAGCGGCGCGGGAGTCAGTGTGGTCATCCCCGTCCACAATGGCGCGCGCTATCTGGGCGAGGCGATTGCCAGCGCGCTTGGGCAGGTGGAGCCTCCGCTGGAGGTGATCGTGGTGGACGACGGCTCGAGCGACGGCAGCGCGGAGGTGGCGCGCGGCTTCGGCGATCTGGTACACGTCGTCGCACAGCCGCAGAGCGGCGCGGCGGCCGCCCGCAATCGCGGGGTGGCGCTGGCACGGGGCGACTACCTCGCCTTTCTGGATGCCGACGACCTGTGGCCGGCTGAGCGGCTCGCCAGCCAGCTCGCGGCCTTCGCGGCGGACCCAGCGCTCGCCGCCGTTTTCGGCGCCGTCGAGCAGTTCATCAGCCCGGACCTTGCGCCGGAGCTTGCGGCACGGCTCGTCTGCCCTGCGGAGCCAACTCCGGCGGCCGTCGCCGGGACGATACTCGTCACGCGGGCGGCGTTTCAGCGGGTCGGAGCGTTCAATGCGCGCTACCGAGCTGGCGAGTCGCTCGATTGGCAGGCGCGCGCGGCGGAAGCCGGTCTGGCGATGCGCACCCTACCGGTGGTCGTCCTGCGCCGCCGCCTGCATGCGACCAACTCGATGCGCCTGCGGCCCGAAGCAACCGCCGACTACCTGCGTGTAGTGAAAGCGGCGCTCGACCGGCGACGCGCGGGTGCTGCGAGCGCGACAACGCCACCCACCGCGGCGGAAGGTGCCTGACGCCCATGAGCAACCGCCCCGCCTGGCGTTATTACCGCCAGTTCTACCAGGGCGCCTATCCGGCACTGGCAGCCAGCGTGCTCGTCGCGCTGGTCCAGGGCTTCGTGCTGCTGCCGGTGGCGCTGCTGGTGCGGGTCGCCTTCGATCGTGCGATTCCGGCGCACAGCGTGGGGCTGCTGCTGGCGGCGGGTGGCGGCGTGCTCGCGCTCTATCTGCTCAACGCGGGCGCCGGCCTATGGGTGCGCGGCACCATCCTCGACTGCACCAAGCGCGCCATCCAGCGGCTGCGCGACGATCTGCTCGCGTGTCTGTACAGGCTATCCCGCGAGGAGTACAGCCACGTCGACCTCGGGCGCTTGCACACAGCCTTCGTGCAAGACACCGAGCGGCTAGACACAATGAGCAACGCGCTAGTGGCGCAACTTCTGCCGGCGGTCGTCACCGCGCTCGTGCTGGGCGCCGTACTGGTCTATCTGAACTGGGCGCTCTTCCTGGTGCTGGCCGTCACCACCCCCGCGCTGCTGCTGTGCAGTCGTCTGCTGGGGCGGCGCGTGCGCGAGCGGATTCGCCGCTTCCACCGCTCGTTCGAGACGTTTAGCAGTGGGATCGCCTTTATTCTGCGCTCGCTGGACCTGACCGCCACGCAGGCGGCCGAGCGCTTCGAGCGCGAGCGCCAGGGGCGCCGGCACGACGAGCTGCGCCGTGTCAGTGGGGCAATGGCCTGGCTGCAAGCAGCATATGTCCTCGCACAGAACACCATCGCCGATGCAACGGGCGTGCTGATTCTGGTGGCTGGCGGCGCCGCGGTCGCCACCGGCAGCATGACCATCGGTGGTCTGCTCTCGTTCTACGTCACCGCCTCGCTGCTCAAAGATGCGATCTACACGATTACTACCACCACTCCGCAGGTGATCGCTGGCAGCGAATCGCTGGCGACGCTCTACCGCCTCGCCACGGCTGGAGCGCCGCGGCCCTACACCGGACACACGCAGATCACCTTCGGCGGCCGGCTGGCGCTGGAGGGCGTCAGCTTCCAGTATGGCGAGGCGCCGCTGCTGCGCGACCTCGATCTGGCGATTCGCCCTGGCGAGACGGTGGCGATCACCGGCCCCAATGGCGTGGGCAAGAGCACCATCCTCAGCCTCATCCTGGGCTTCTACCGCCCCCAGCGCGGCCGGCTGACCGCAGATGGCTGGGAGTACGACACGCTCGACATGGCGTGCTTGCGCCGGGCGATGGGGGTTGTGCTGCAAGAGGCGCCGATTGTCTCTGGTACAATCGCCGAGAACATCGCCTATGGGGCGCCGGAGGCCACGAGCGACGAGATCGAGCGAGCCGCTCAGCTCGCCACCGCCCACGACTTCATCGTCGCGCTCCCTAATGGCTATGAGACGCTGGTCGGCGAGGCGGGCACCCTGCTCTCCGGCGGCCAGCGCCAGCGCGTCGCCATCGCGCGCGCGCTGCTGCGGCGGCCGCGGCTGCTGATGCTCGACGAGCCAACCAACCATCTCGACGCCGTCTCGCTGCGCACGCTGATGTGCAACCTGCGCGCGCTGGACGATGCCCCAGCCATTGTGATCATCAGCCACGATGTGGATGTCATCGCGGAGTGTGACGTGGTCTATGCGCTGGAGCAAGGCCGCCTGGTGCGGCGAGCGGCACACATGGTGGCGGCGGCCGAGGGTGGCCGCGAGCCCACTGGCGTGTATCCATCGCATGCCAGCGAGAGGATAGGCTCGTGATGGCGCGCGGTGGGCGGGGCGGCATGCGCGTCGCAGCCGGCGGATGCTGGCCGTCGCCGCTGCAAGAGGAGCTGCTGCGTGCGGCGCTGCTGCCAGGCGAGGCGGCGGTGAAAGCCTGGGAGCATTGGAGCGCCGCGGTGGATCTTGATGAGCTTGGCCTCGATCTAGGCTCGTACCGTCTGCTGCCGCTGCTCTATCGCAACCTCAGTGCTTGCGGTGTCACGGGCGGCCCCTTAGAGCGGCTCAAGGGCATCTACCGGCTCACCTGGTCGAAGAACCATCTGCTGCTGCGCCGTATCGCGCCGGTGCTGCGTGCGCTGCGCGAGGCTGGCATCCAGCCGCTGGTGCTCAAGGGCGCGGCGCTGGCGGCGCTGGCCTATCGCGACGTGGGCGCGCGGCCGATGGATGACGTAGACCTGCTGGTGCGCGACCAGGAGCTGCCGGCCGCGCTCGACGTGCTGCGGGAAGCCGGCTGGCACCCAGTGCTCGATGACCCGCCGGAGCAGCGCCTGGTTCATCAGCACTCGCTGGCTTTCATTGACAACGGCGGTCATGCCGACATTGATCTGCACGCGCACGCGCTGTGGTATACCTGCTGGCCTGGCGCCGACGATGGGTTCTTCGCCGCCGCGATACCACTCGCGCTCGGCGAGGAGCCAGTGCTGGCGCTGTGTCCCGCCGATCAGCTTCTGCACGTCTGCACCCACGGCATCGTCTGGAACCCTCTGCCACCGATCCGCTGGGTGGCTGATGCCATGGCCGTCATCCGCGGCGCGGAGGAGACGCTCGATTGGGAGCGGCTATCTCGCCAGGTGGAGCGACTGGGGCTGGCGCTGCCCGTGCGTGAAGCGCTGCGCTATCTTGCCGAGCGCTTCGAGGCGCCAATCCCGGCAGGCGTACTGACCCGGCTGGAGGCGCTGCCGGTGACGCGTCTCGCGCGGCTCGAATACTGGCTGAAGCTGCGCCCGAAGACGCTGCCGCGCGCTTATGTGCTCGCCTGGTTTCGCTACACGCGCCGAACCGGCCCGCCGCGCTGGGGCCGCTGGCTGCGCGATCTGCCCAGCTTCTTGCAGAGCTATTGGCGACTCAGCTCGCCCCGCCAGGTGCCAGGACACGCCCTAGCGAAGCTGATGCGCCGGGTCGCGCGCGTTCGCGGGGCAGTGTCGCGCGGCCGGGTGCTATACTAGTCGCTGGGCAGCGCGGCACACAGAGAGCATATGATTCCCCCGGCGGAGGCGATGATGAGCGACGGCAACCTGGCTGTTTTCACCGGCAATGCCCATCCTCAGCTCGCGCGCGATATCTGCGTGAAGCTCGCAGTGCCACTCGGCGATGCGCAGGTAACTGAGTTCTCCAACGAGAACATCTGGGTGAAGATCAACGAGAACGTGCGCGGCAAGGATGTCTTCGTCGTCCAGCCGTTTTCCACACCGGTTAGCACCTCGATCCTTGAGCTGCTCATCATGATTGACGCGCTCAAGCGCGCCTCCGCCCGCCGCATCAGCGCCGTCATCCCCTACTATGCCTACGGCCGCACCGACAAGAAAGACCAGCCCCGCGTGCCCATTACAGCGCGCCTGCTGGCGGATTGCGTCTCGGCCGCCGGCGCTCACCGGGTATTGACGATGGACCTGCATGCCGGCCAGATCCAGGGCTTCTTCAACATCCCCGTGGATGAGCTGACCGCACAGAACATCCTCGTGCGCCATGTCCGTGAGCAGACGATCCCAGATCTGACGGTGGTGGCGACTGACGCGGGCTTCGCCAAGAAGGCGCGCAACTTTGCCGAGCGGCTGGGCGCGCCGCTGGCGATTGTCGCGAAACGCCGCCTCGGCAACGACGGCCACATGGAGAGCATGGGGCTGATCGGCGATGTCGCGGGACGCAACGCGCTGATCGTAGACGAAGAGATTGATTCAGCCGGCTCGATGCTCCAGGCGGCGCGGGTGGTGCGCGAGCAGGGCGCCCGCGAGCTGTACGCCTGCGCGGTCCACGGGGTGCTCTCTGGTCCGGCGATCGAGCGGCTGGGTGGCTCCGATCTGCGCGAGGTGATCCTGACCGATACGATTCCGCTGCCCGCCGCGAAGCGGCTGCCGATCATCAGCCAGCTTTCCGTCGCCGACACGTTCGCGCGCGCGATCATTCGCATCCACGAGGACCGCTCGGTCTCCGAGATTTTCGAGGGCTGAAGCGATGGCGGCCGGCGAGCAGCACGCACAGGACCAGGAACCGGAGTGCCCGCCAGCGTCCGCGGACTCGTCGGCGCTGGCGCCGATACCAGACTTCGCGGCGGTGCTGCGCCATCTGCGGGCACGGGGCGAGCCGTGCGCGCCGCCCTCTGGCGTCGGCAGCTTCCTGCCGCTCTACGCCAATGACGTCGAAGTGGTGGTCTGGTATCTGCCGGCGCGCGAGGGGCACGTGCCCGGCGAAGTAGCGATTCCGTGCGGGCGGCTGGCGGCGGCCTGGGCGCGGCTGATGACGGGCGCGCGGCTGACGCGCGAGACGTTGGAGGCGGAGGGCGAGCGGCCGGGACGCGCGCTGTGGCTGCTGGCGCTGCTGGCGCAGGTGCCAGGCGTACGCGCGCAGGCCGATCCCCTCGCAGTCTGGTGGGAGCCGCCTGCCGACGCGCCGGCAACCGAGACGGACGGACAAGCTAGTGGCAGACGCGCGGCGAAGCTCGCGTCTGGCAAGCGCCGCGCACGCTCGGCGCGCCAACCGGCCGCCGAGGTCGAGGCCGCACCAGCGTCACGCCGCCGTCCTTGATCAAATGCGTGTCACACTGAGCCAGGCGTAACGGCCACGCCCCTACCGCCCCTCAGTCAAACTCAACCACATCCACCCCGCCCCGCGGGAGGGTCGTGGAGGGCAGCATCGGCCCGGCGATTGCGCTGACCAGCGCGGCGACCGGCAGCGCCCACAGAAACACGCACAGGAACAGATACCACCACCACGCACGCAGGTTGGCGGCGGCGATCAGCCCGCGCAGCCAGACCGGCAGCGTGAGGACGACGCCCAGCGCCGCTGGCAGCAGCACCGGCCAGATATCGCCAAGGTTGGGCGCCACCTGGCCCACAGTGTTCGTGGCCGTCCACAGGAATAGAATCGTCCCCACCGTCGAGAACGTGATTGCCGTTCGCCGCGACATTTGCCCTCGCCTCCCGCCGGCACCGTACCTTCAGCGCACCACAAGGTTGTCCACGGGCAGATACTGTGGCGGGGACACCGCGCCTAGCTCCACGCCAAGCTGTTGCATGAGCGGCACGATCACTGTCGTGGAAAACCGCTCAAACGCCTCGCGCGACTCCCAGAGCTCCGTCACATGGTAGCCGCCTGCGTGTCGCCCCGAGGCGTGTGCGATGAAGCCAGGCGCCGTTCTGGCGAGCGCGTTGACCTGTGCGGCGATGGCCGCCTCCTGCTCCGCAGTCAAGCCCGGCAGCTCCTGTCGCATCTCGATCGCCATGCGCTGCGCTCCTCTTCAGCGATGCCTCTTCAGCGATGCCTCGCCGCTACACCCATCATACTACACAGCCGAGCGGCCCACATGCGCTGACCAGCGCGTGGACGGTGCCTCATCGCCAGTCGCGAGGGCAGAAACCGGCGGCATGGCGCTATATTCCCACGCCAAAGGTGGTGAAGAACCACAGCGCCGAGGTCACCCACAGCCCCAGGATGATCGTGAAGAGCAGGCCGCCCATCACCGGCAGCGCCCACACCGGGAACTTCGACGAGCGCACCAGCAGCACCTTCGAGATGAACGTGCCGTAAATGCCGCAGCCGAGCAGCGAGTGAACCAGCACGCGCGTATCTATCGTGTGCAGGTCGAGGCCGAGCAAGAAGATGCAGTGGTAGGCCACTGGCAGCGTCAGCGCGATCGCCACTCGCCCCGACCAGCGATGCACGTTGTTGTAGAAGCGCCCCGGCGGCGGAAACCGCAGCAACCCGTAGATGCGCGAGGCCGTCAGCAGCTGAAAGAAGCCCAGCAGCAGCGACGCGCTCACAAGCCAGACCTTCATGTGCAGAGTATCACTGAAGAAGAGGTGGAAGAACGGCGTCGCGTAGGGCGAGCGCACGGTGCGGCTGGCGACCACGCCCAGGGTGACGGCCACCAGTGCAATGATCAGCAGCGGGATCAGCAGCCAGGCAAGGCTCGCACGCTGGACTCTTGGCTCGAGACGAATGGCCATCTGTGCCTCCCAACGCCGCCGGCAACCATCCGGACAGCACCCACCACTGGACACTACTGGCTTGTTCGCGCGACGTTACAGGCTGGGTCACGCGGCCCGTGTTGATGACTATTGCCCGCTCGCTAATTGCGGGTGACGACGACCGTGGGATACAATGTCTCGGTCCATGTCAGGAGGCGCCGCCTGGCGGCGGCCACGCTCGACGCGCCAACAGTCCGCGACGGGAGGGAACACGCGATGGCAGGCGAGATCTCGTTCGATATCGTCTCGCAGTATGACGAGCAAGAGCTGGCGAACGCGCTGGATCAGACGCGCCGTGAGGCGAGCCAGCGCTACGATCTGAAGGACACCCATACTGAGATCACCTACGACAAGAAGGGCCTCACGATCACCACCGCCAGCGAGTTCACTCTCAAGCAGGTGCTCGACGTGCTCGAGTCGAAGATGGTGCGCCGCAACCTCTCGCTCAAGATCCTCAAGCCCGGCAAGATCGAGCAGGCCAGCGGCGGCAAGGTCCGCCAGACCTTCGAGCTGCAGCAGGGCATCGGGCAGGACCTGGCCCGCGAGATCACCAAGCTGGTCCGCGGCGAGTTCCCTAAGGCGCGCACGCAGATCCAGGGCGACGAGGTGCGGGTCTTCAGCAAGAGCCGCGACGAGCTGCAAGGCGTGATCGCGCTGCTCAAGGGCAAGGACTTCCCCGTTCCGCTGCAATTCGTGAATTACCGTTGACTTCGCGACATCCCTTGTGTCTCTCTGCTATACTGACGCGACACAGCCCCCGTCACGGCGGCCCCGTCTGGTTCGGGAGCGTCGAGGGCGTCAGGATGCGCCGTCGTCGGGCACACGTACCAGGCTGGCGCGCATCCGGGCAGGCAGCCCATTCGTCGGCTTGCCATCGCCCATCCTTCCTGGTCGCTGTGACAGGTGAGCGCGTTTCGCGTATCCTCACAAGGGCGCGGCGGTAAGGCGCGCCCGCAGATGCTGATCGCCGGCTATACGCGGGCCGTAGGACGAGCGGACCGCGAGCCGTTGTGGTGGAGAGGGCAGCATGAACAGGCGAGGCTCATCGGGTGACTGGGGAGATCCCCGCGACAACAGCGGGCCTCGCTCCGGTCGCGGCGGACGTGCGCGCCTGAGCGGCCCGCAGGTGGCCTCCGCGCTGCGCGAGGCGCAGCAGCTCCAGCAAGAGGGGCATCTTGACGACGCGATCCAGCTCTGCGAGGAGCTGATCGAGGACGGCGTCGAGCGCTCTGATGTGCGCTACTTCTTGGGCTGGCTCTTTCAGGAGGCCGACCGCTGGGACGAAGCCGCCGAGCAGTTCGATCTGCTGCTCAACGACCCCGAGTACGCGCTTTCCTGCTTCTACGCGCTCGGCCAGTGCGCCCGCGCCCAGGGCGATATCGAGGCCGCCGCACGCTACTTCGACGAAGCCGTGGACCGCGTCAACTTGGACGCCCTCACCCGCGATGAGTCCGACCAGCTCCTGCAGCTTTGCCAGGAGGCCGCCGAGGCGCACCGCGAGATGGGCGACCTCGAAGGCGCCGAGACGGTCTTTACCGCGCTGCTGGGCTTCTTGCGCAGCCAGGGCTGGCAGGATCAGGTTGCCGAGGTCGAGCGGCTGATGCGCGAGACGTTGGGCACCGCTCCGCCCCCGCGCCGCCGCAAGACGAGCCAGCGGCCGACAGGCATGCCGTTCCCCGCGCGCATGACCGGCCAACCGGGACAATCCAGGGCGCTGCGCGGCGACCGTCTGACTTTCAGTGACATGCCCCTGCCGCCCTCTGCGCCTCTTGCGCCCCCGCCGCCCGGCACCTCGGCCCGCATGCCAGCGATTGGCGCCGACCCCGGCGTGATGCTCTCCCCGCCGTACGTGCCCGGCGCGGGCGGCGCGAGCTTCGGCGGCCGTGGCATGACGCCGCCACCTGGCGTGCAGGGTAACCTCTCGGGGGCAGCAGATTACTACTCGGCGTATCCCGCCCCACCGGCGGGACCGGGCGATCAGCTTGGCCTGCTCTTGCAGAATCTCAGCGACATGAACGGCGTCAGGTCGTCCATCAGCATGCTGCCTGAGCCACAGCGCACGCAGGTGGCGCAGGCCGTGCGCGAGGTGGAGAACTACGTCGCGCACGGCCTGCTGACCGCGGCCATCGAGGAGTGCCTGCGGGTGATGGACATCGCCCCGCAGTACCTCGACATCCACCTGATGCTGGCGGAAATCTACGTCCGGCAGGGCAACCTCGAACAGGCGGTGCAGAAGTACGCCGTGCTGGTGGACAGCTATCTCGTCCACAATCGCATTGATGACGCCATCAACACCTACCGGCGCATCCTGCAGCTCGATCCCAACAATCTGGCCCACCGTGCCAAGCTAATCGAGCTGCTCACTCGCCAGGGCCGCTTCGACGAAGTGCTGGGCGAGCGCATGACCGCTGCCGACACGTACCTGCGCCTGGGCTACGCTGACCGCGCGATCCAGGAGTACGAGCAGGCCCTGCTCGCCACCCCCAACAACATTCCCGTGCGTGTCAGCTACGCGCGCGCGCTGATGCGCGCCGGCCGCGCTCAGCAGGCGATCGGCGAATATCAGCGTATCTTGCAGGTGGACCCGCACAACGTGATCGCCTTGTGCCAGTGGCAAATCGGCATGGCGACCGGCGTTGGCATGGGGACGCCCATCGGCATGAGTACGAGCTTTCCTGGCGTCGGCGCCAATCGCGCTGGTGCACTCGAAGCGCTCAGCCGGCTCGTGCGCATGCTCCGCGCGGATGGCGGCCGCGGCTACGAAGAGGTCGTCCAGGAGTACCACCAGGCGCTCGACGCGAACCCCACTAACCTTGATCTGCGCTACGCGCTCGGCGTGGTACATCTGGCCGCCGGCCATCAGCAAGAGGCCGTGACGTGCTTCCAGCAGGCCGCGGCAGGCCAGGGGCTGGAGGTGCTGGCACGCTGTGGCGCCGGGCAGGCCTTCCTGCTCTCAGGGGACCAGGCCGGAGCGGCGCAGGCCGTGCGCGAGCTAGAAGAGGCTACTTCGCTCGCCCGTCGCGCGCCGCCGGAGCCCGCCGTCTGGGCCGCGCGCCCGCGCATCGAGGGCGAGGACGTGCTGGCACCCGAGATCGAAGTCTCGCAACTGCTCGCCAAGGCGTATCAGCGGTCCGGCCAGGGTGGACGCATGCCGGTCAGCCCGGCGTCTGGCCCGCAACAGCGCGTCTATAACGACGAGGTGTACCGCGCGCTAGCTGAGATCGCCGCACGCCAGAGCAGCCCGGGCGCGGTCTTGCAGGAGTACGCGCAGTTGGTGCGCCACTACCGCAACAATCGCCAGCCCGAGAATGCCGTCACCGTGCTGACGGAGATGGCGCGCCTGGCCCCCGACGAACCAGGGGTTCACAGCGAGCTGGCGGAAGTGCAGATCGCGAGGGGCATGCTGGACGAGGGATTGGCCGAGCAGCGCCTGCTGGTTGATATCTACACGCGCCGGGGGCAGTTGCGCGAGGCGGCGACGGTCCTGCAGAAGATGGCCGAAGTTGACTGGAGCGCCGGCAGCCGCGACGAGGCGCTCACGCTGCTGCGCCAGGCGATGCAGCTCGCCACCGACGACATGGCGATCCGCCAGCAGTTCGTGCAGTACTGCCTGGAGGTTGGCCGCGTGCCCGAGGCCGCCGAGCAGCAGGCGGTGCTCGCGCGCTACTACTTCGCCAACCGCCAGACCAAAGAGGCCGTCGCCACGCTCCAGCAGTTGATCGGCATGGACCCGCACCAGTACGAGGCCTACGATCTGCTCGGCCAGACGTACTACTCTGTCGGCGAATACGAGCAGGCGGCGCGCGTCTACCGCAACCTCGCCAAGATCAATCCCACCAACCCCACGGCCCGCGCGCGCTTGCAGGAGCTGCAATCTGTGCGCAGCCAGATGCACTAACAACGAGGCGAACGCGATGACCTCGACCAAGCTCATGCTCCTGGGTATTCTCATCATGCTGTTGGGACTCGCGTTGAACTCTGCTGCCTCAGAGATGGTCGCGTTTCGGGTCATCGGCGCGGACTCGACGGTCGGCCTCGCATACTCTGCGCTTGCGGTCTTTGCAGTCGGCTTCATTGTCGGCGTGATCGGCTTTTTCAGACGGTAGGGGCCGATTCCTCTGGTGCGCCGTGGGCTATCCGTGCCGAGGTGGCCGGGCGGGTTACATTGACCGCGAATGGGGGCGAGGCAGGCCTCGCCACTACAGTAGTGCGGGGGCGTGGCGTGCCACTCACAAAGATCACGGGCGAGAGCATCCGCTGACTATGCGATGGCCGGATGGGCATGCTCTTCGCGGGCACCAGGCTCGACCGGCACCTCGAAGATGCGGAACGGTGGCCGGTCGGGAAAGGTCCCGCGCAGCAGCGGCTGCGCGACGTTGAAGACCGCCGTCTGGTCCATCAGCCGCCCCTCGGGCCGGCCATGGTGCGCGTGGCCGTGGAAGACCGCCTCCACCGGATAGCGCAGCAGCGGCTCCTCCAGACGCGATGTTCCCAGGTACGGCCAGACCTCACACCGCTCACCCTCGACGGTTGATTGCACCGGCGCATAGTGCAGCAGGGCGATTCGATGCGGCGCACGCAGACGTGCGAGTGCCGACTCCAGCTTGAGCGCCTCGTTGATTGCCTCGCGCACGAAGAGCTTGGTCACATCTTCACCCCAAGCTCCTAGTGTACTGCGGCCGAACCCACCGGCGAAGCCCTTGGTCCCGGCGAAGCCGATCCCCATCACTTCGATGGACTCGCCGTCGAGCATGTTGACCCCCGCGTCGCACAAGATGTGGCTGACTTCTTCCTGCTTGCCTGATTCATAGTCGTGATTGCCCAGCACCGCGATGACCGGGATACGCAGGCCAGAGCTGAGCTCGTGGGCGAGAATCTGCGCCTCCACGGGCAGCCCATAATCGGTCAGGTCGCCCGCCAGCAGCAGAATGTCGGCCGCCGCGCCCACCTGCGCGAAGAACGGCGCAAGCTGGCCGGCGGACGTCCTGGTGCAATGGATGTCGCCCACCGCCGCCACGCGTAGTGTTTCGCTCACTGCCATGCCTTTGCCTGTCGCCATGATGTCCGTTCTGCTTTCCGCCGGCCATGCTCGCCTGCCATACGTTACGGCTGCTGCCAGGGTCTTCGCCGCCAGCCGCTGGTTCGTAGGAGGGGCGGCGCAAGATGTATACCGGACGCTCAGCAGCGTGGCACGCGACGTGCCTCTTGAGTAGGCCGCATCGCGCGCTCCGAACTCCTCTGCGGGCGAAAGGAACGCTGCGTGAGGCTGTCGCGGCCGGGAGGAAGACATGCCGAGCTCGAGCGACAAGCGGGTAGGCGTCCTGGATCAAGAGACGCTCGACTTGTACCGCAAGGCGATGCGGGCGCTGGAGGCCGCCGGAATACCGTTCCTGGTTGGCGGCGCCTATGCCTTCGCGCGCTACACCGGCATCGTGCGCCATACCAAGGACTTCGACATCTTCTTGCGGCCCGACGTCGTGCGCCGCGCATTGGATGCCCTGGAGCAGGTCGGCTTCCGCACCGAGGTGTGGTCCGAGGTCTGGCTGGCCAAAGCGTTCGACCATGATGTGTTCGTGGACCTCATCTTCAGCTCCGGCAACGGCCTCGCGCGCGTGGATCACGAGTGGTTCCACTATGGCGTGCCAGAGATTGTGCTGGGCGAGCAGGTGCTGCTGGTTCCGATGGAAGAGATGATCTGGTCGAAGGCATTCGTTCAGGAGCGTGAGCGCTACGATGGCGCGGACGTGCTCCATATCCTGCGCGGCTGCGCCCAGAAGATTGACTGGCAGCGCCTGATCGCGCGCTTTGGCGACCAGTGGCGCGTGCTCTACGCATTCCTGATCCAGTTCGGCTTCGCCTATCCGAGCGACCGCGACGCCATCCCGCTCGCCGTGATGACCGAGCTGGGCGAGCGGCTCGCACGCGAGCAGGTTGCCGAGCCTCCCGCCGAGCGTGTGTGCATGGGCACGCTGCTCTCGAACAAGCAGTTTCTGCCCGATACCGAGTGCTGGGGCTATGCCGACGGCCGCATCGTCGAGGGCAGCATGACGCCGCTCGAAGTGCAGCAACTCACTGCCGAGCTGCACCGCCAACTGGTGCTGCCCGACTGCGAATGAGACGGGTAAGGCGAGCGAGCACTCACGCCGGCTGGCCCTCGACCAGCAGCAGCCCCTCCTCATAGATGCGGCGGATGACGTCCTCGATCTGCGGCTCCTCGAAGGTCACGTCGCGCAGCGTATAGCGCGCGCCCAGCCACGCCACTAGCTCGTGCGCCGGCAGGCTCCCCCGCGCGAAGCGCAGCGCCACCCGTGGCGGCTCAGCGTGCGCCTGGAGCACCCCCGCCGGAAGGCCCTCAATCAGCGGCAGATCGCCGGCGTCGCGGGGCATGCGTGCTACCTCGGACTCGTCCAGCACGGCGATCAGCGTACGCTCGCCGCCGAAGCGCTCGCGGATGCCGGCCACCGCGCCGTCGTAGAGCTTGCGGCCGTGGTCCACGATCACCATGCGCCGGCAGAGCGCCTCGATATCGTCCATGTCGTGCGTCGTCAGCACCACCGTCACACCCTGCTCGGCGGTCAGCTCGCGCAGGAACTCGCGGATACGCGCCTTGGCGACCACATCCAGGCCAATCGTTGGCTCGTCGAGGTAGAGCAGCCGTGGATCATGCAGCAGTGCCGCGGCGAGATCGCCTCGCATGCGCTGGCCGAGCGAAAGCTGGCGCACCGGCGTCTGGATGAATTCATCGAGATCGAGCATGTGCCGCAGGCGGGCCAGATTCTGGGCGTGGCGCGCGGCGGGCACGCGGTAGAGATGCCGCAGAAGCTGGAGCGAGTCAATCAGCGGCAGGTCCCACCAGAGCTGCGAGCGCTGGCCGAAGACGACGCCGATACGCGCGGCCAGCTCACGTCGCTGCCGCAGTGGATC
>DASUBU010000117.1:0-30878 GCA_035763125.1 Ktedonobacterales bacterium | reverse complement strand
ACGCATGGCGCTGGCGAAGCTGGCGATGCACTTCCACGATACGCGCGGGACGGCGCTCGCCAACGTTCTGGCAGCCTTGCAGATGGGGGTGGCGATCTTCGACAGCTCGGCCGGCGGATTGGGAGGATGCCCGTATGCGCCGGGAGCTTCGGGCAACCTAGCGACCGAGGATCTACTCTACATGCTGCATGGCCTCGGCATCGAGACGGGTGTTGAGCTGGCACGGGTGGTGGAGGCGAGTCGCTTCCTGGTGGGCGTGCGGGCGAAGACACCGGAGAGTCGCTACTATGCCGCGGCGACGGCAACCGGCTAGGTGAGGCGGCGCCGGGCCGGCCAGGACCTATGCCGAAGCTACGAGACGGGCGAGGCGAGGTCCTTGGCTGCGCCAGCCGCCAGCGGGTCGAACGACACCTGGGAATGACCGCGGCCCAAGCGGCGCACATCGCCGGCCCTGATCTCGTACTGGCCGTCATCGCTCACGGAATAGGAGAGCCGGCCATCAGCGATCGCCTCGCAGAGCTCGGCGAGCGTCATCTCGCGGGCCATGCGCTCGTGTGGCGCGCGGGTATCGGTCGCCATCGTTCGCTCTCCCCTCAAATCGCGCGCGTCGGCGACAATTCCGGCGCGTGCTGATGCTTCCCTATTGATAGTATAGTGCGAGCGTGCTATGGCGCGTTACAGCAAGGTGTGTGCCGAAACCGCGACTGTGGAACGGTGAATTCGCGCCATGACGGCCAGCACCACAGTGGCGCGCGGGGGCAGTTTCACACTGGTGGCTGTTATGCTCTTCCGTACGAGCAGTGTGAATCTGGTACACGGGAGAAGAGCCTATCATGCGGATATCGGCCTACGATGAGATTGCCGAGTGGTACGATGAGCAGGTCCGCACTGGAACACTGCTGCATGGCTTTGTGCTGCCGGCGCTGCTAGAGCTGATCGGCGACGTGCGCGGCCAGCGAGTCTGCGACCTGGCATGTGGACAGGGCATTGTGGCGCGCGAACTGGCGCGGCGTGGAACACACGTGACAGGTGTGGACATTTCAGCGCGTCTGCTGGCACTCGCCCGCACGGAGGAGGCGCGCGAGCCGCTTGGCATCATATATCAGTTGGATGACGGACAGCGCCTGGACTCGTTCGAAGATGCGAGCCTGGATGGCGTGGTCAGTAACATGGCGCTGATGGATATTCCTGACGTGGGGGCGACGTATCGTGCGGTCGCGCGCGTGCTGCGGCCAGGTGGCTGGCTCGCCTTCTCGATCACGCACCCGTGCGTCCAGATGCCCGACTCCGACTGGCTGGAGCGAGACGACGGCCAGATCGCCCGTGTCTCTGGCCACTACTTCGCGGAAGGCTACTGGGCGCCGGAGAATGCGCCCGGCGTGCGCGGCCGTGTCGGCGCGCAGCATCGCACACTCGGCACCTATCTGAATGGCCTGATCGAGGAGGGGCTGCGGATCGAGCGGCTCGTCGAGCCACGCTTCGAGGGCATCGCGGCGGGTTCGGCGCGGACCGCCTACCGCGACGTGCCCGGAGCGCTGCTCGTGCGGTGCAGCAGGGCGTGAGCGCGCGCCAGCTAGGCGTCGCGCGAGTCTGCGTCAGGTGAGGATGACGGGCCAGAAGAATCAGGCTGCGCAGGAACCGCCGCGGCCTGGGCGTCGTAGAACTCGTCAATCGCCTCGCGCATGGCATGCAGACCTACTCCGCGCCCCTGGGCCAGCGCCTCGATACGCGCGCAGCGATCGGCGAGTGTCGCGGCGACGTCGGCCGGCGTCGTGCCGAGCGCGGCGGCGAGCGCGGAGAGTGCCGCTGGACTGGCGGGCGTGAAGGAGTCGTCCTTGCCGTTCCAGAGCGCCAGCGGCAGCAGCCCGGCGCCGAAGCGCTGGGCGGCGGCGACAGCCGCGGGCGTCAGGCGGGGCACGGGCGTGGCAGCCTGTGCTGCGGCGGGGGCGGAGGACGCGGCAGAGGCGGCTGACGCCATGGGCTGCAGCAGATGCACGCTGAGGAAGCGGCGGCGCGGGGGCCAGATGCGACCGACAAGCCCGATGTTGACGATGACGCCCAGCCGGGCGATAGCGTCGCCGGGCAGCCGCAAGTCCCCGCCAAGCATCTCCAGCACGTCGGCCACTGTATCGGCGTGGCACGAGGTGGCAATGGCGAAGTCGCGCTCGGGCAGTGTGAGCAGCTTGCGCGCGTGGCGGCCCCACATGTAGATCGGCAGGTGATCGCTCACCTCATTGGCGAGCACGTAAGTGGACTCCGGCGGCACCTGATCCAGCCAGTCGAAATCCTCGTACATGCCGGCGGTGTAGACCAGCGTCGAGCCGTTGGGGACGAAGCCGAGCAGCGCGTTGAGGGTGGTGGTCTTGCCCACGCCGGGCGTTGGGTCGGTTGGCCCCGAGACGATCAGCGACTGGTGCGCTTCGACGAGCAGCCACAGCAGCGCGGCGGTGCGGGCGTCCAGGCTGCCCAATGAGACGAGCTGCGCAACCGAGAGCGGATTGGACGACTCGTAGTGCCACATGCGGCGGGAGTAGGCGCTGCGCGGATCGAACATAAAGTCGCTCACTCTCCTATGGCTACGGCGGCTCATTGGGGACCGAGTCACTGTTGGTGCGGGGCGGGCGCCAACTGGACGTTCTTACGAGGATCCAGAAGACGTCGCGGATAGTGGTGAGGCCGAAGCTGGCGCCTCGCGTGTCTCCGGCGGCTCCGGCACGCCAGAGCTGGGCGCCTGGGCCTGGGCCACCTCCGGCGCGGGCTGCTGGGGCACCGGCGGCGGCGACAGCCAGCCCGGCAGCACGGTCCAGTTGACCGCCAGCAGGTGCGGCGGCTGATCCGGCGGAAAGGCCAGCACGCTGATTGAGGCGTTGGCGACGGTGACGAAGCGGGCGCACTCGCCGGCCATGCTGGTATAGTGCGCCAGGATGAGCTTGATGACGTCGGCATGCCCGACGAGCACGATGTAGCTGCCAAGCTCAGGTCCGGCGATGATGTCCTGCACGGCCGCGACGACCCGCTGCTGTACGGCGGCGAAGCCTTCGATGCCCTCCGGGGGGGCGAAGGGGTTCTGGACGAACTGCTCCCAGCGCGGATCGCTCTTCTTCAGGTCGGCGATCTTCTGGCCCGCCCAGGGGCCGACATCGGTGTCCACCAGGCGCGGATCGGTGCGTACCGGCAGCGCCCAGCCGCGCGCCAGAATCTCGGCGGTCTCGCGCGCGCGTTCCAGCGGGCTGGAGACTACCGCGCTCAGCGGCAAGCCGGAGAGCGCGACGGCGGCGCGCTGGGCCTGGCGGCGGCCCTCATCGGTCAGTGGCACGCCCGGAATCTGGCCTGGCAGGCGGCTCTCGACGTTGAAGGTCGTCTGGCCGTGGCGCACCAGCAGCAGCAAGCGCGGAGGCTTCGGCGCCTGCTCGGGCTGCGCGGGCTGATTCGCATGCGTGTTTGGCTGCTGGGCGCTCTCCGGCGCGGGCGCCGGCGTGGCGCCATTGGGTGCGGGCGGTGCAGTCGTGTGGTCGTTCTGGAGCTTCTGCTGATCGTGCATGAGGCGTCTCACCAGGCCGCGCCCGGTGAGCGGACGGCGGAGCTGGACGTACAGGAGGCGGAGCAGCGGGCGGGCGCAGGATAGACGCATCGCCAGCCCTCTCGCCGCCGGGTGTGTGCCGAAACGTGCGGCGCCCTCGCCGTGCGCCCGCTGCGAGCGGCCGCGGCAGTGGATGCCGTGTGCCGTATTGTAGCACGCGCGATTGAAGCTCGCGTGGTGCCACCATACAACGCGAGGGACCTCCAGGGCCGGAGGTCTCCGCAGGGCTATTTGCTAGGCTAGGCTCGGCTCGGCGCTCTCTTCTGCGCTTAGGGCTGCATGACGCGCGTGCCCGGGCGGATCGGCACTTGATTCAGCTCGTAGACGCGGCCATCGGTGCCGACGAAATGGTGACGACCGTCGGCGCCTTTCAGCCGCCAGATTCGGATAAGCGGGATCTTCGCCGCCGTCCAGGTAGAACACTACTGAGCCGGCCGCTTCTGCGAAGGTGCGCTGTCGCTGCTCCTCAGGAGGGGACGCAGCTCGCTCCGCCGCAGAACTCGCTCTGCCCGCCGGTCACGGCGACGATTTGCGGTAGTGCCACAGGCGCGTCTGGGCCGGCATTGGCGCGCGGGGAGAGCTGCGCGATGACCAGCGACTTGCCAACCAAATCGCCAGTGTCAGTGTAGGCAATCGCGCCGCCGACGCCGAGAAACGCATGCTTGGCGTCAAGCTGCAGCAGACGCAGCCGCACCTGCGTGGGGGTGGCGTACTGGATCGCGTCGCCCTGCTGCCTTGTGCCGCGGGCAGTGGCCGCGAGCAGCACGCGCAGCGCGTCGTAGGAGAGGATCGAGATCGCATCGGGCGCCGGCAATCCATCGGCTGAGGCTTGTGGGCCATACTGCGCCTGGTAGTCGCTGATGAAGGTAGGCTGCGCCGCGGACGAGACGCCCACCGCCTGCCACTCGTCGCGAGTCGTCAGCAGCGTCACGTCGAGCAGCTTCAGCGAGCCGGGATCGCCGCGCGCCAGCGTTGCCGCGGGTCCGCTGCCGAGCCCAAGCAGGGCCGGCGTATAGGCCTGGTGCGTCGTCAAGATGTGCGGCACTGTCCCGCCGAAGGTATAGGCTCCGGCGACCGCCTGCGCCAGCAACGCGCTGTCCTGATCGCAGTTCTGCTCTCCACACGACAGGAAGATGATGTCGTCTCCGGCGAGCTGTGCTGTTTGGGCGACCTGGCCGAATCTGCGGGCATCACCAGACGTGTATGTGGCGGTGTGACTCGCCACCGCGGGGAACTGCTCGAGGGTCGTGCTGAAGCTCTTGGCCTGCGACGCGCTGACGGCGTCCGCGGAATTCTGGAGCACCAGCACGTGCTGGCCGTTGAGCTGCGTAGCGGCTGCGGTCGCCAGCTCTGCCGCCTGCTGCGAATCGGACGGCACCAGTGGAAAGAACGCCGCCGCCCGACCGCCGAGGCGATCGGCAGTGGCGGTCGGCGAGAGCACTGCGAGACCCGCTGGCGCGATGGCCGAGAGCGCGGCGCGTGTCTCATCAGAGTCGGGCCAACCGATGATGCCGGCCAGGTGCTGGGCATTGCCACGCTGGATCTGCTGTAGCAGCACATTCGCCGCGGTCACCGCGCCGCCCGCAGCCTGGCCAGAATTCAGCACGAGCACGCGCACGCGCAGATGGAATGGCAACAGGTCGAGCGAGTTAATGCGATGCTGAGCCAGATAGACGCCTTGCAGCTCCTGGCGCGCGGAGGCGCTATCCTGGGAGCTGAAAGTGACGGCCGCGACCACCGTCACATAGGGCGCCTTTGCCTGCAGTATGCCAACGTCTTCGGCGTAGATGGCCCCCTCGGCGTCCTGCGGCTCAAGGCCCATCGCATTGGCGAAGTCGCGCTGGGCCGTGGGGAGATCGCCTGCATTGAGCGCCTGCGCGCCGCGCTGCTTGAGCGCGTTATTGGGGCCGTCCGTGTCGAAGATGTACTCGCCGCCGCTCAGGCCAATACCTTGCGTCTGGAAGAGCTGCGCCAGGGCGTTGGGCGTGGCGGTCGCCGCCATGCCAGCAAGCGAAGGCGAACGCGGAGCGAAGACGAAGAGCGTGCTGCCGCCGATGAGCGTGATCAGCAGCACAATGCTCCCCAGCAGCAGCAGCGGATTCTGCCACGCCCGACGGCGCGGGAGCGCCAGGCGCCCGTGTGCGTCGCGCACGGGAATAAGCGCGTCTTCCGCGCTCGGCGGGTCGGCGCGCAGCTCCACGGGCACATGCGTGAGCTGACCCCGCGCCAGCGGCTCCAGGGCGCGGCGCAGCTCACGCGCCGACTGGAAGCGCTGGCCGGAGGCCATGCGTAGTCCCTGGCTCAGCAGCTCTTCGAGCTCCAGCGAGACATTGGGATTTTGCTGGCGAGCAGGCGCGAACACGCCACGCGAGCGCGGCGAGGGCGCGACGCCGGTGACGGCATGGTAGAGCACCGCACAGACCGAGAAGAGGTCCGAGCGCGGACTAAGTTGACCCCGCAACTGCTCTGGCGCCGCGTAGCCGCCGACCCCGCCCGCGGCCCCTTGTTCCACGCGCCCTCCTGGATGCATCAGCGCGGTGGGCGAAAAGCCAATTAGCGCGAGCTGGCCGCCGGGCCGCAGCACGATATTGGCAGGGCTGATATTGCCGTGGACAAACTGCGGGCGCTGGCGCTCATACGCATCGAGCGCGTCGAGGAGCTGCAGCGTGATGCCTATGGCGGCCTTCTCGTCCAGCGGTCCGCGGCTGCGCTGGAGACGATCCAGCAGCAGATCGCCCGATGGCAGCTCGTAGACGACGAAATGGCGCCCGCGCTCGGCGAAGTGATCGAGCAAACGAGGCGCGCCGAGCGATTGCGCCAGCATGGTGATTCGCTCGCCTAGCAGGCGCCGCCAGCCATCCATCTCAGCCTGGTTGGCGGTCGCGAGCGGGAGCTCCTGTACCAGCACACGCTCGTTGCCAAGCTGCATATCGCTGGCCACCATGAGCGGTGGCTCGTTGGCCTGGGGATGATAGGAGCCGCTCGCGTGCATGCGGTGCAGCACCCGATAGCGGCCGTTCTTGAGCGGCGCGCCGGGCTCGAGCGCTGGAGCCACAACCAGCGATAGCCCGCCAGAGGTGCCGGTAGGCCCATTCGGGGCGCCTGGTGGCGGCTGCAGTGGTGGCCAGGCATCTACAATCGAGGGGCTGAGCGGCACCTGAGACCAGATGCCGCTCTGTGCGCCCGCACCGGCACCGGCACCAGCATCGGCTGGCGCTGGCGGCACCCCACCTGCCCATCCTCCAGGGCCTGCGCCCAGCCATCCCTGGCCGAACGGCACAGATGGTCCACTAGCCGCTGTCTGTGGATCCACCATGGGAGACGGCGGATTGGGAAATGGCTGGTTGGAAGGCGCATCAGCTGTGTTGGGGGGGGCCGCGCTCTGGCGCAGGGCTTGCGTCAGCCACGAGGGCGCCTCATCAGTGGGCTCGCCATAGCCGGTGCCTTCCTCGCGCCAGCGGCCATCAATCGGCCCGCTCGCCCCGGCAGGCGCCGAGTGCATGCCGGCGGAGGACAACGTCAGCCCGCACTGTACGCACCAGGCCGCGGCGTAGTCATTCTGGAACCCACAGCGCGGACACTGCATGCCCGTTCCCCCTGAGAGGCGTCTACCCCCGCGGTAGCGCGCGTCGTTCTGGGCGACCCACACGGCGCCCGCACGCCCATTGTACCGTCTCGGTCAACGCGCGTGCGTGTTATGTCCCCCAAAATGGCGACCTGCCCGTGCCGCGGCGGCATCGGGTATCATGAAGCCAGGCGTGTCGCCTGGCTTGCGCGCACGGTCGGCCGCGGGTAGTATCTCAGCAGTACGTTCGCAGGTGGAGGTTCGCTCGATGGCAGATGCGCTTCCGCCTGACCCCACGCTTCAGGGTCAGACATCCCCCGCCGCGCACTCGGCACCGCCCGTGCCGCTGAACACCGTGCGCGACACCTGGGCCTGGCTCTGGAAGGATACTGCGGGGCGGCTGCTGCCGTTCGCGCTGGCCGCCGCGGCGTATGGACGGTTTAGCGGCCGGGGTGCCCGTGGGCTGGGCCTCACGGCTGAGGGCTGGCGGCGCGATGTGCTGATAGGCAGTGCGGTGGGCGTGCCGACGGCGGCGGCGGCCATCGCGTTCCGTCGCTGGGTCGCGCCAGGATACCGCCTACCTACGCCAGCCGATCAGGCCGTGCAGACAGCGTTCTACCTGGGACTCAATGCGCCAGTGGAAGAACTGTTCTGGCGTGGGACTGTGCAGCAGCTAGCCATTGAAGGACTGTGCCGGGTGCCGGGGCTGCAGCGGGTCGCACCAGGTCTGGGCTGGGCGGCGACGACCGCCGTCTTTGGCGCCTATCACCGCCTGGGCAACTGGAGCTGGCGCTCGATCGCGGGTGTTACGGCGGCTGGCGCCCTCTTCGGCGGCGCCTTCCTGGCCACTCGCGAGCGCCGTTCGCTGCTGCCGACGATTCTCATTCACGGCTTTATGACCGCCGGCTTCCTGAGCTGGGGCGATCTCGCGCTGCACCTGCTTCGCCGGCGGCGAGCGCGCTGAATGCCGCGCGGTACGCCTCACTCGCCGCACTGATGGGGCGCAGATTGCTTGCCGCACCTGCTCGGCCCGCGCGAACGATCGCGTGTAGGGGCGAGCAGTGGCGCACCCTCGCCGATGCGATGGCGACGCGGCTTAGCCGAAGAAGCCGCCGCCGAACATGCCGAGCGCGTGCTGCGCGCCGAACATACCGAGCGCGAGGCCCGCCGCCAGCCCGAAGTACGCCAGCGTGACGTAGGCGCGCGACAGCCACGACATCTGATAGTAGCTGGCGTGCCCCGCGCTGCGGAAGCGCGAGACGGTCTGCCCGAAGCCGAGCCATGCCAGGATCAGCAGGAGCAGACTCTGCGTATAGATGAAGCCGGCCACCAGCGCGATCAGTCCCAGCGGCCAGAACCAGCGCGATATGGCGCCGACGATCCGGCCGCCGTCGAGCGGCGAGACGGGAATCAGATTGACCAGGTTGATAAAGAAGTTGAAGTAGGCCAGCACGAGCAAGAGACGCAGATCGGTCTGCTCGTAGAGTGCCACACAGGCCATCCCCGCCAGCGCACCCGCCAGCGGACCAGCAATCGCGATCTCGGCTTCATCGCGGACGTTGAGAGGCATCTTGCGCATCGCGACGTACGCGCCCAGCAGCGGGATAAAGACCGGCAAGCCAGCTGGCAGACCCTTGGCGCGGATGACCACGTAGTGGCCCATCTCGTGAATGAAGAGCAGCAGCAGGATACCCGCGGCGAATTGCCAGCCGAAGAGCAGCGCGTAAGCGCCAAAACTGACGATGGCGCTGGCAAGCGGCAGCAGCAGCTTGAGCAGGATGCCGAACTTCGCCAGCAGTGCCGCGAGTGCCGACCCCGTTGCCAGGCCGGTCGCCGCGCCGCGCGATGTACCACGCTGGGCGGAAGCTGGCGGCGAGTCTGGCGCAGGGGCGGAGGGCGCGGAGGGCGCAGGGGCCGGGGGCCAGGGCCGAGGCAGCGCGCCGCCGTAGCCGCGTACCGGCACCTCATAGCCAGGCGGACCATAGCCGGGCGGAGGATAGCCCGGCGGAGGATAGCCGGGAGACGGATATGGATACACTGGAGGCGTGTAATCAGGCTGCGGGTATGCCGGGGGCGGATAGTAGGGAGCGTAGCCTGGCGGGGCAACGCCCGGCGGGACGGAGCCAGGAGGGGAATAGCTGGGATACGGGCCGGCGGACGCCGAGGGCTGCGGATGGCGGCCGCCTGGCTGGGCATGCGCGGGCGGGGGAGCGGAGGGATCAACAGGCCGTTGGCCTGTCCAATCGGCTTGCCGGTCGCCGTCACCAGCGAATGTGTGCTCCTTCGGGCGCTCCACGGCTCACCACCTCTCCCTTGTGCGCGGCGACTCGCTCCTCGAGGGGCGCGTCAGCCCGGCCATTGCCTTGCATTGTATCACCGTGGCCCCGCCGGCAACCGAAGTGCTTTGGCGCGGCCCGCTACAATCCCTGGTGGTGCGAAGCGTCATCCACGCCACATCTCTGTAACGCTGAAGCGCACCGTATATACACAACGAGATACGCATCACCACATACAACACAACGACATCGGGAATGGAGCAATACGCCATGAGCCAGCACGACCAGCAGGAGTACGTGGCCGCGATGGAGGAGTACCGCCGTCGCAGGGATGAAGGGTTTCGTGACGCAGCGGACTCGCCGATCCCCGAAGACGAGCGCGACACGTTCAGCGGCCTGGCGTACTTCTCGCCTAATGCCGCGTTCCGAGTGGAGGCAACGCTGACGCCGTTTCGTGAGCCGCAGGTCGTGCGGCTCGGCTCGACCAAGGGCGATCTGCGCGAGCAACTGCGCTACGGCGAGCTGGCGTTTCGGCTCGGCGGCGTGGAGTGCCGCCTGATCGCTTTCAAGGATGTCGGCGACCCGGACGGCGCGGAGATGTTCGTGCCGTTCCGTGATGGTACCACCGGCCACCAAACGTACGGCGCGGGACGCTACGTCGAGCCACACGACACCGGCAGCGGGATGGGTCCGCGCACCGTGGCGGTGGACTTCAATCTGGCCTACAACCCCTACTGCGCCTACGACGTGGGGTATAGCTGCACGCTGCCGCCGCCGGAGAATACCCTGACGGTGCCCATAGTGGCCGGCGAAAAGACCTACGGCTCCGGCCACTGAGCCGGGGCAGCGGCCAGCGCGGCACGCACCAGCGGCGCCAGACGGCGGACACCCTCGGCCAGGCGTTCTTCGTCCATGGCACCAAAGCCGAGCAAGAGGCCCGGCTGCGGCTGCGCGCGGTAGTGTGGGCTGAGCGGCTGTACAGCGATTCCATCGGCGCGGGCAGTCTCAGCCAGCGCGATATCATCTACCCCAGCGGGTAGCCCCGCAAGCAAGTGCATGCCCGCCTCGGCCGGCCCGATGGCGAGCTCGCCGCCAAGCTCGGCCCGCAGCGCGGCCACCAGTGCGTCGCGTCGCGCACGATAGAGACGCCGAACCCGCGCCAGGTGCCGGTCCAGCTCGCCCGCCTCGATGAAGCGTGCCACCGCCTGCGCGTCGCGCCAGGTGGGATGCCGGTCGCTCGCAGCGCGAGCGCGCGCCACTGGCTCGACGAGCCAGCGCGGCAGCACCGCATAGCCCAGACGGAGGGCGGGGTAGAGCGCCTTCGAGAAGGTGCCCAGGTAGATCACCTCGTCGCGGTCGTCCAGTCCGCGCAAGGCTTCGAGCGGCTGGCCCTCGAGGCGCAGATCGCCGTCGTAGTCGTCCTCGACCACCACCGCCCCGGCTCTGCGTGCCCACTCGAGCAACGCGACACGGCGCTCCAGGGCCAGAGTGACGCCGGTAGGGTACTGGTGCGAAGGCGTCACCACCGCCAGATGGGCCGCGTGCTCGGGCCCGGGCAGCGCATCCACGCGTAGGCCGGAGCCATCCACGGGCACGCCGCGTAGCTCTGCTCCCTCGGCCAGGAAGGCGGCGTGGAAGCCGATGTAGCTTGGGTCCTCAACGATCAGGTCGTGGCCCGGCTCTACCAGCAGGCGGGCGAGCAGCGCAAGCACCTGCTGAATACTTCCGGCGATCAGCACCTGCTCCGGCTCGCACCGCACCGCGCGCGAGCGGCGCAGCCATGCGGCGACCGCGGCGCGCGTCTCCAGCGGCCCGAGCAACGCATCCCAGCGCCCCGTTCGTGCCGCGCGCTCGCGTGCCTGCTCGCGCCCCTCAGCCTGCCAGTCAGCGGGATCTTGCCAGCCCACCGCGCGCCGCCAGCGCGGCCAGGGAAAGGCATCCGCCGCGCCGATGCCGGGGCGAAAATCATAGGCCGCCGGCTCGCCATTATCGGCGCCAGGCACTGGAATGGTGGCGACGCGGCGCGCCCACGCGGTCAGCGGTCGGTAGGCGACGACACGGCCGTTCGCCTGCGAGGTGGATGTCGAGGCGACTTGCTCGGTGGCAAGTGGCGCAGCGGTGGTGCCTAGCTCGCCGAAGTCCTTGCGGCCTCCTTCGCTTGCTGACGGGCCATCGGCGAAGACAGGAGCGACGAAGGTGCCGGCGCCCACCCGCCCGTACACATAGCCCTCAGCGCGCAGCCAATCGTAGGCCGTGGCGACGGTCAGCCGCGCAACGCCGAGCTGCCGGGCGAGGTCGCGCGTCGGCGGCAATCGCTCGCCCGCACGCAACCGCCCGGCGACGATTGCCGCGCGGATGCCGGCGTAGATTTGGCGCGTCAGCCCGTCCGGCGCGCTCCTAGCGCGGTCCAGCGGCAACAGCAGATCCACGGTGCGAGCGGATGTCATTGGCCTACCCACTTCATACTTCTCTGGCATTTGAGCCAGGCCATTCCGCCTATACCATAGCACACGCCGCAATGCTGCGGACGGGTGAGCGAGCGGGCGGTGCGAACGTTGACAGGCGCGCTCGCTGGATGATACACTAGGCTGCGTCAGCCAAACGGCGGGCCATGCCAAGGTAGCTCAGTCGGTAGAGCATGCGACTGAAAATCGCAGTGTCGGCGGTTCGATTCCGCCCCTTGGCACCTTTTTATGCCTCGCAACGTGGCGGATGGCCCGTGTGCTGAGCACCGAGGGAGATGCATTGCCCACGCGCCGGCCCAAGACGCGTGTGGATTCTTCAGACCTGGCTGCCACTCTGCACCGCATGGCGCCCCTCCGCAGGCGTTGACGCCGCCGATTGGCCTATGCGCAGATGGCTGGCAAACTGGCCGGTGTTGCCGGCGGACCGTGCATTGCCTTCTGGTCTCGTGCCTACCCCTCCCCAATTTTCCCGCCAAAAGTCCCTCGTCCTGGGAGCTACAGCCCATGCGTTTGACGCTCGCGTAGGTTCGGGCCTAGACTGTGGCCGAGGCGTGCGAGCGCTTGCGCGCCCGATGCGAAGGACCCGGCGTGCCTGACCCGTGGATGGGCATGAGCGAGGACGAGCGAGAGCGAGGAGGCGAGGGGTGGCGATCCGGGAACAGCGTGTGGAGGTCATCGAGGGCAAGCGGCCTGCATCAGGGCCGGCCCTCCGCCGCGAGGCGCTGCGATCGCTGTCGTGGGGCGGTGTGCTGCTGCTATCGCTTGGCCTGATGCTCTACACGTTGGCTCAGATCACCGGTGGCGGCTCGCACACCAGCGCACCGCCACCGGCAGGGCTACGGGCGCTGAGCGGCGCGGTCGCTTACCAGACAGGTCCGCAGCCCAGTGTTACGGCGCATGCCGCTTTCGTCTTCGATCCCGAGCTCGGCCTTGCCTACTACTCGAAGAACGCCGACATCGAGCTGCCGATGGCGAGCTGCACCAAGATCATGACGGCGCTGCTGGCCGTCGAGCGCGGCAATCTGGATCAGATGGTGACCATCGGCAGCGATGCGGCGGCGCTTGGCGCGCCCGGCAACAGCCGCATGGGGGTCAGCGCGGGCGAGCGCATCTCGCTACATGACCTGCTCTACGGCTTGATGCTGCCCTCAGGCAACGATGCCGCGGTCGCGATTGCCGACGCCATCGGCGGCAGCGTACCGAAGTTTGTCGCGCTGATGAACCAGCGCGCCCAGCAGCTTGGCCTCACCCACACACACTTCGCCAATCCCCATGGCCTGGACGCCTCGGGCCACCACACCACTGCGCGCGAGCTGGCCGAGCTTGCGGCCGTCGCCATGCGCAATCCCGTGCTGGTGAAGATCACCTCCACCCACAGGTACGTCATCCCCAAGACATCCACCCACAAGGCGTTCACACTCGACTCCGGCGACGACCTCATCGCGGGGGCGCGCTCGCCCTATCCCGGTGCGATCGGTGTCAAGCCCGGCTTCACCGGCGACGCGGGCTACTGCCAGGCCTTCGCCGCCATCCGGCACGGCCATCTGATCGTGGGCGTCGTGCTGGGCGAGCCGGACTGGAACATACGCCTAGACGACATGCGCAAGCTGCTCGATTGGGGTTTCGCCCAGGAGGGCATCCCTCCTGCTCCGAAGCCGGTGCCGTACTCCTATCCGACGCCCGAGCCATAGGGAACCGCTGCGCTCAACTCCGCCGGTCCCGCGCGAAGTCGAGCATCCCGGCGATGCCCGTGCGCAGGGCGGCTTCGCCGCTGGCAAGCGAGAGCCGGACGTAGCGTGCCGTCGCGGGGCCAAAGGCAATTCCTGGCGCGATGGCGATGCCGCGCTCGGCGATCAGCGCCTCGGCAAAGGCGACGCCATCGAGCGGCGAGCTTCCCGCGGGCACCAGCGGCACGAGCAGATAGAACGCGCCCTCAGGGACGTACTCCAGCGCGCCGCGCTCTCGCAGCAACTCCACCGCCACATCACGCCGGGCGCGATAGGCGGCCGCCATCTCAGCCACGCACTCTTGTGAGCCGGCAAGCGCGGCCTGCGCGGCGCGCTGCACGAAGAGCGGCAGATTGTTGACGGCGGCGGTGACGGCCAGGGCGATGCTTTCCGTCACAGTGGCGGGGCAGACGACCCAGCCGATGCGCCAGCCCGTCATCGCATAGGTCTTGGAGAACGTGCCAACCGTGATGACGCGGCCGTCGGCGTCGAAGCGTGCTGGGCTCACGTGCTCGCCAGCATAGACGAACTGGTCGTAGCACTCATCGGAAAGAATCCAGAGATCGTGCTGTGCCGCGATCTCCACCAGCCGCTCGACTGTCGCTCGCGCGAAGACCGCGCCGCCCGGGTTGGAGGGCGAGTTGAGCAGCAGCACACTCGTGCGCGGCGTGATCGCGGCTTCGAGCGCGGCGAGATCGGGCCGCCAGCCCAGCTCAGGCCGCAGCGGATAGCGCACCATGCGGGCGCCGGCGGCCGCCAGCATCGCATCGTACCCAGCCCAGGCGGGATCGGGCACCAACACCTCGTCGCCTGGCGCACAGAGGCAGAGCAGCGCCGCCAGCAGGCCGCCTGTACCGCCCGCGCTGACAATCACCCGCTCCGGCGCCGCTTCGATCGCGTCCACCCGCCGGACGCGCTCGGCAATCGCCGCCCGCAGATCGGGCAGCCCCGCGCCCGGCCCGTAGCCCTGGCGTTCGTCGCGCAGCGAGCGCATGCCAGCCTCGACGATGTGCGCGGGGGTGGGGAAATCCGGTTCACCGAATTCAAGATGCACGATATGGCCGCGCCCGTGCACGAGCTCGCCAATGCGATACATGGGGTTGGGCGGCTGCCCTGCCAGCAGCGTCTTCAGCCGCGGCATAGCGGTGGTCCTAGCGATCAGCCGAGCACTGTGCTTATCCCCAGCATCCCCCCAAGCAGCGAGCAGATGCCGAAGAGCACATATGCCGCCAGCGCCAGTGTGGGGCTTGCCTGCTGCGTACGGAAGACGTAGACGGCCCACACGCCGGCGCCCTGCACGGCCAGCGAATAGACGATCAGGACGGCGCCCTGCAGCCAGCGCCGCCCCCGCGCCATCTTGTCTCGGCGATAGACGGGGCGGGTGAGCGCCTGGCCACCTACCACACTGGTCAGCCCGATGAGCACGAGCCAGCCGATCACGAGCTGCGGCACCGGCGGACTGGCGCCGTAGACAAGCTCCACGCCGGTCAGGGTGACCACCAGCGCGCCCCATAGCGCTTCGATGCCGGCCGCGGCGAGCATGAACTTGCCGAAGCCGCTGACTGGTACGCTGCCCAAACGGATCCATGCCTTCGTGTCGCGGGCGTCGCTCGCTCCGCGTGCGGCCGGCTTTGCCTTCGCTTTGGTGGCGAGCGCGGCGCCGGCCGCGCGGCCCGGCTTGGCAGGCAGCGCGGCGACGGCGGCGGTTCCCGAGAGAGCCGGCACCGCGCCAGGTCCGGAGGAGCGCCGAGCGGCCGCAGCTTGTTTGCCCGTCTTGCGGTCGTCAGCGGAGACAACCGTCCGCTTGGCCGTAGATGTCGGCGCTACGGCCACCTGCCGTCCGCTGCGTTGCTCGGCGGGCTCCGCGGCACGCCCAGCCGGTGGCACCGCCACCTTGGCACTGGAACGCATGCCTGCCGGCACCGCGGCACGCTTACCAGAAGCGTCGGGCGATACGGCGCCGCGCTTGCCCGTTCCGAACGCATCGGCGGGTGGCGCAGCGGGTCGCACAGCGGTGCCGCCAAGGCCCAGCGGCGCCCCGCATTTGGAGCAGCGGAGACTCTCTGGATGATTCCGCGCGCCGCACTGCCCACACACGACCGCGCCCATCGTCAGCGTCTGCTCGGCGGCGCCGGTGAGCCGCTTGTAGGCAGCAGTCAACTCGTCGCGTATCTGACGCGCCGTCTGCTGGCGGGCACCCGGCGAGAGCTCGAGCGCCTTCATGACCAGACGCTCGGTGGCCTCGCTAATGCGTGGATTCAGCTTGCGAGGCGCGACAAGCTGCATACCTTGCGTGCTGCCAGCGCCCGCCTGCGCCAGCAGCCGGCCAGGAGCCTCGGGCGGGTCTTTGCCGGTCAGGCAGGCGTAGAGCGTTGCGCCCAGGCCGTACACATCGGTCCGCGCGTCGGTGCGCCCCTTGGCCATATATTGCTCTGGAGGCGCGAAGCCTGGCGAGACGCCCTGCGCCGCCGTCTGGGTAGGATTGTTCTTGGCGTGCAACTTGGCGAGGCCAAAGTCAATCAGGATCGGCTGGCCCCCAGGGGCGATCTTGATATTTGCCGGCTTGATATCACGGTGGATGACGGGCATGCTAAGGTTGTGCATTTCCTCAAGCGCGCCACTGATATCAATGGCCCAGCGTAACACTTCGGCCTCGTCGAGCGGCCGCTGTCGTTTCGTCAGGCTCTGATTTAGCAGCTCCTCGAGGTCCGGCCCACGGACATAGTCCATGACAACGTACAGCCGGCTATTCTCTTCGAGGACGTGATACCCCGCCGGGATGTTAGGATGCTTGGAGTTGATCAGCAGCTCGGCTTCGAGACGAAACTGCTCGCGCACGCCTTTGTCGCCGTCGGCGACCTCCTTGATTGCGCGCTCATAGCCAAGTTTCATGTCGGTGGCGCGGTAGACGTTGGCATAGCCGCCGCTGCCAATCAGCTCGTCAACACGATAGCGACGCGCCAGCACGGCACCGGGAGGGAGCGCCATTTGCGACGCTTGTTGACGCACCTCAAGCCCCTCCTCGGCTACACCACTGCGCGGTTCGCTTGGCGAGCGACCAGGGTCAGGATAGCACGGAGAAATCGGCCGGTCAAGGAGTGTGGGCGAAATGTCAGGCATACAGCCGAATCTGACCGCTAGTCAGCGTCCTCGGCCTCCACGGCGGTGTCGTCGAGCAGGCCGGGAATCGGGGCGACGGTGAGCTCGCCGCCAGCCACATCCACCGCCTTGACGAACTCCTTCACCGCTGGCAGCAGCCGCTCCTCGCCTGTTTTCGCGTTGCGAATGACGAGCAGATCGTTGCCGGCTCCGGTGAGTACGTCCGCGACGGTGCCTAGCTCGGTGCCGTCAATGTGGCGTACGCGCAGGCCGACCAGATCGTGCAGGTAGTACCGTCCCTCAGGCAGCGGCAGCAGCTCTTCAGCCGGGATCCACAGGCGCGTGCCGCGCAGGCGCTCCGCGGCCGACACATCCACCACGTCATCTAGCCGCAGCACCACCAGCCGTCCATGCTGTCGCGCGGCCTCCACCGCCATACGCTTGCGATCATCGCCCAGGTAGACGGCGGGGGTATGCGCGAACCGCTCAGGAAAATCGGTGAGCGGGCGGACCTTGACCTCGCCGTGTACGCCGAAAGCGGCCACCACCTCGCCGATGAGGATCCACTCCTGCCCGTCTCCTGCTGACGGCGGCGCGGCCATCGCCGGGCTACTCGTCCTCTTCAGATTCGGCCTCGGCAGCCTCGGCGTACTCGGCCTCTGGCTCGGCTTCGAGCTCGGGCGCTTGCTCCGAGGTGGCAACTGTCGCTTCATCCAGCTCCAACCCTATATGTCGCTTGCCTTGCATGCTGGCGCTGGCACGCATCAGCGTGCGCATTGCCTTTGCCACGCGGCCTTGCCGCCCAATCACCTTGCCCAGGTCGTCCGGCCCGACAGAAAGCCGCACAACGGTCGCATAGCGATCGTTGCGCAATCCCTGGACGCTCACCGCGTCTGGATTATCAACCAGATTGCGCCCGAGAAACTCGATCAGACCTTCCATCGGTGCGCTCCATGTGCCACGAGGCGGCTCACGACTCGGTGCTACTTCTTCCTGCTGACGGCGGGCGCCGGCCGCTCGACGATGCCGGTGCGGATCAGCAGCGAGCGCACCGAGTCGGTGGGCTGGGCACCGACCTGCAGCCAGTGGCGTGCACGATCGGCGTCAATCTTGATGGTGGACGGCTCGGTGAGTGGGTTGTACCACCCGATATTCTCGATGAATCGGCCGTCGCGCGGCGAGCGCGCGTCGGCCACCACCACGCGGTAGCTGGGCGCGCCCTTCATGCCCATGCGCATGAGGCGAATCTTCACCATGGGGAGAGGAAACCTCCGTTTGTCGTCGGCTATCGAAACACTTCGCTCGCCAGCAGGATGCGTGTGGGCGTCCATACCGGGTGCCGGGGATACATCGCGCCGGTCGCCACGTCTGCGGAGCTCATGGAAACAAGCCACACTAGCATACCACTGGGCGCTTCAAGGTGTCAACGCGGAGGTCGCCTTGAAATGCCGGCGCACGATGCCGCGCGCAGGGTGTGTGGGGACGCATCGGGACCAGGCTGTTGCCGGAGGCTATACCCAGTCGTCTTGGAGGGATGTGGCATGGTGCAGGCCCGCGATCAGCGTCGGGATCGGCAGAGGGTTCGCAACCGCGCCGCGTAGCCATGGGTGTCGGGATCGAGGAGAAGTGCTGGCCGCGCGAACCGCGTCCGCGAGGGGTCCTACGTAGCCCGCTAGTCCGGATGCCAAGCGGCATGACGGCCCGGTGTGCGCGTTGACACGGTCCCCCGCCTCGGCTATACTGCGCCTGATATTGTCCGTACGAAACCTTGATACGCGGCGGCACGCAATACCAGAGGCGTGCGCGGCGCATTGGCCGGGGCCGGCAAGGGCGGAGGGGCTGGACACCGCCGATACCCGGGACGAATAGCGAGGGAGACAGCTTCGATGCGTCGTCGGACCATTTTGTTCCTCCTGTTCATTGTCGCGCTCGGCGTCGGCACATACTGGGTGGATGTCGGTTGGGGCGGGAAACTCTCGACCATCAGCGTGGGCGGCTACACGAACCCGCTGGCCGTCAAGCAGGGCCTCGACCTGCAGGGCGGCATCCAGGTCGTGCTGGAGGCATCGTGCCCGCAAGATAAGCCGAAGTGTGACTACAGCCAGTACATGAGCGCGGTGATTGACAACGTCAATCGGCGTGTGTCGGGCGGTCTCGGCCTCAACGACGCGGTGGTCCGCCAGCAGGGCACTAACCGCGTCTCAGTGGAGCTGCCGGGCCTCAAGAGCGACCAGCAAGCCCTGGCGCTGCTCGGCAAGACCGGCCAGATGAACATCATTGACACCGGCACGCAGCAGGCGCCGGTCGGCACTGACGTCACGGGGCAGACCTGCACACTCAACTGCCAGCAGGGCCAGTTCAAGATCGTCTTCACCGGCCGCGATCTGGATGCCGGCTCGATTGCCGCCCAGATTGACCAGCAGACCGGTGGACCGATCGTCACCTTCGCCATGCAGGGCTCGGCTCGCACACGCTTCGCCGACTACACGCAGAAGAACGTGGGCAACTTTCTGACGATCACGCTCGATAACAAGGTGATCGAGTCGGCCACGATTCAGAGCCAGATCACCGGCAACGGCCAGATCACGGGACTGCCATCTATCCAGGAAGCGCAGAACCTCGCCTCGTTCCTCAAGTATGGCGCGCTCCCGCTGCCACTACACGTGGCGAGTGAGAGCCAGTTGGCGCCGACGCTCGGCCAGCAGGCGCTGGAGGACAGCAAGCGCGCCGCCTTCATTGGGCTGGGGCTGGTCATGCTGTTCATGCTGATCTACTACCGGCTGCCCGGCCTGCTCGCCGACGTCGCACTCGCGCTCTACGCCGGCATGCTCTTCGCGGTCTTCAAGATACTGGGCGTCACGCTCTCGCTGCCTAGCATCGCCGCCACCATCCTGACCATCGGAATGGCGGTTGACGCCAACGTGCTGATCTTCGAGCGTATCAAAGAGGAGCTGCGCAGCGGAAGAATGATGTCGTCGGCGATTGACATCGGCTTCAAGCGCGCCTGGCCCTCGATTCGCGACTCCAACGCCTCGACCTTGATCACGTGTGTGATCCTCTATCTGTTCGGCAGCAACTTCGGCGCGACACTCATCATCGGGTTCGCCATCAACCTGGCGCTCGGCGTGCTGATCAGTCTCTTTACCGCCGTCACCGTCACCCGCAACTTCCTCAACGTGCTGGTGTTCTCCGGCGTGGCTGGTCATCCCGCCTGGTACGGGCTGCCGCGCAACGCGCTGCCCGTGGCACGCTATCAGCGTCCGGCATCGCGGCTTGCGGGTCGTACAACGCAGGTGGCGATGGTGGCGGCGGGACGGCCAGGCGCAGCCGCGGAAGCGGACGAAGCCGACGATGAAGACGAGGAGGCGCTGGAGCCATCGGGCAATGTGCGCAATGGCAAGACGCCCGCCGCCGCCCAGCGCGGTGCGGCCGGAACCGCCGGTGGCGTGGAGGAGTAAGACGTGTTCCACCTGACGCGATATCGCTACGTGTTCTTCGCCATCTCAGGGCTGATCATTGTGCCGGGCCTGCTGGCGCTGATCTTCTGGCACCTCAACCTGGGCATTGATTTCACCAACGGCACAAGCGTTGACCTCGTCTTCCAGCGCAACAACATCACGACCCAACAGGTCGCCAGCGTGTTCAGCAAAGCCGGCGCCCAGGACGTGAACGTCTACGCTTCGACGAACCTGAACTCGAAGTACAAGTCGTCACAGTTCGTCTTCCTCCAGTTCAGCCGGCCCATTGGCACCGACTTCACGGGCAAGATCAGCGCGCAGCTCTCCGATCCGAAATACAAGCTGCCTGCCTCGACACTGATTACGCCGGACTACACGCTGGCCGTCAATGGGAAAGAGATCGGCCAGCTCGTCTATCGCTTCGAGAGCCCAGTGACGGTGGACGCGGTGAAAGCTGCGCTGGCGACACTGCCGCAGACCGACGCGCCGCCTGATGCAGGCGCCACCGGTGAGCCTGGCACAGCCAGCCCAACCGCCGCTGCTTCGGCCACCACCGCCCCAACGGCCACCGCGGCGCCCACCGCGACAGGCACGGCCACCGCGGCACCCGCGACCAGTGGGCAGGCCTTCCCGGTGTCGGTGGGAAGCGTGACGCTCGGCGGAAACGATCTGGTGTATCAGGTCAACACGCAGACCGATCTGGTCAACACGCCGGAGGCGGCTGGCAAGTCGGTTCAGCTTCCCAAGGTGCTCGGCGAGCTCCAGGCCCAGTTTGGCCCGGTCTACGTGCAGGATAAGCAGAGTGTCGGCCCCGCAGTCGCCACCGAGACGACCAATAGCGCCGTCCTGGCGGTTATCGTGGCCTCCCTGGCAATCCTGGCCTATATCGGCATCGCCTTCCGCAAGGTGGGCAGCGGATGGCAGTCGGTCCGCTTCGGCGCCTCCGCGGTGATCGCGCTGCTGCACGATGCGCTGGTGGTGCTCGGGTTGTGGGCGATCTTTGGGCGGCTCTTCAACTTCAAGGTGGACACGCTATTCCTGACTGCCGTGCTGACGGTGATCGGCTTCTCGGTGCACGACACGATTGTGGTCTTCGACCGTATTCGCGAGAACTTGAGCCGCCGCACGGCGGAGTCGTTCGACTCCGTGGTCAACACCAGTCTGATCCAGACGATGTCGCGTTCGCTGAACACGTCGCTGACCGTGCTGATCGTGCTGGCCGCCGAGACGCTCTTCGGTGGAGCAAGTATCCGTGAATTTGTGCTGGCGCTGCTGATTGGCATCGCGTCGGGAACGTACTCCTCGATCTTCAACGCGAGCATGATTCTGAGCGTGTGGGAGAACCGTGAGTACCGCACCTGGTTCCGCCGCGGCCCGCCGGCCAAGGCGCAGCCGGCACGGTCGCGTTCGCTGGCTGGAACGCGGTCATAGCGGGCGTATGCCGCACATGGCGGATGCCTCAGCGTGAATGCGCAGCGCATCCGCCACGGCTGGCTCAGCCGTTGCTCTTGACGCCCACCCCGCGGGCGGTGTACACTGGCTGGAGGTCGCGCCAGCAGCGCGGCGCGTTTCGCGACCCATCGTGTTCCTCGGTAGCTCAACGGTAGAGCAGGCGGCTGTTAACCGCAAGGTTACAGGTTCGAATCCTGTCCGAGGAGCCGCTCCCCACCACGCCACCCAGGCCGAAGTTCCGCTTCGCGCCTGGGTTTTTCGTTGGTGTCACATGGTGCTACCCTCCCTCCAAATGTGTCGAAATTCGGCAGGTTAACAGCTCTCAAACGTCGTTTAGACAGCACACTATGAGCTGTTACCAGGTGGTAATTGCCTGCGCCTTCGTAGAGCGTACGGGCTACGATTCTGTTGCATCACCGGACGGCTCGATGAGCAGGCGGTGCCGCGTCGCCCCACGTCGTGGTTGCCGAATGCGCAGCCCGTTCACGGGCGAGAATTTGGCATGCTGCGAGCGCGCCTGGCGGCTCTGGAAGTCCTCCAGGTAGATCTCAGTGACCTTCACACTGCTATGTCCCAGCACGCGACTCAAACTCATCACGTCGCCGCCGCTCTCCAGCCATACCCTCGAAAATGTATGCCGGAAGGTGTGTGGCGTCACGTTAATATCAGTGACACCAGCAGCCTCCCGAATGCGGTGGACCACCTGATAGACCCCGGAAGACGTCAGGCGCTTGCCGGCAACATTCGTGAACAGCGCTGCGATGCCCTCATCGGCTGCTGCTCGATACTGGTGGATGTATTTCCATAGGTGTTGCGTCGTGGCTGGGCTGATGCCGACCTCGCGCTCCTTTTTGCCTTTGCCGAGGACTTTCACGTATTGCTCATGCACATTGTCGAGCCTCAGCCCGCACAGCTCACTCACGCGGAGGCCGGTATCCAGCAGCATGAGCGTCAGCACGAAGTTCCGAAAGCCAAGCGATGTGCTCGTGTCGCAGACGTTCAAGAGCGCCTCGACGTGTTTGTGCGGCAGTGACTGGCGCAGTCGTTTGCCACCAGCGGGCTTCGCCAGCCGGAGCGTTGGATTGCGGCCGATGATCTCCTCCTCGACAAGCCAGCCGAAGAACACCTTGATCGCCTTGACGTACGCGCCAAGAGTTGACGCGGTGAGTGTATGCCCATCAGGTGCCGCTGGCCGGCGTGGATTGATGGAACCCGCTGGACGATTTTGCTGCGCCACCATGAATGCTCGCAGATGGAGAATGCTGACGTCCTCGACCTGGCTGACACCCTCCTCCTGCTCAGCGAGCCACTGCGCCAACGTCATCAGGTGGGACCGGTAGACGCGCACTGTCCCTTCCGCTCGCCTGCGCAGCTTCCAATCGATCAGGAACCCCTCGATTGCCTTGACGATCTCCATATGGGTGTTTCTCTCTTCCTCGCCGACATGCCGAGCGAAAAGCCGTCCCTAGCGATCGCCCGAGTGATGGACTGGTCAGGTCCAAAGTCCAATTCGCGCCAGCACAATGGTAGCGGTCGGCGCGGGTACCTGTCAAACCGTCTTCTATGATGTGGTACTATTGGGCAACACGGGTCTGGCCGATGCGCGCTCTCCGCTGGCACCATACCGCGGGAGCAGACGTCGCTCAGCCAACTGGTAGGCACGAGTCCACCAGTACCGGGGCGCCGACTCCTCGGCACGATCGAGGCATTTTCGTGTGCCACTCCATGAGCTCCCAGCGGGCAACTTGTCGATACAAGGCGCACCTCGATACTGGTGGGCGCTGCCCTGGCTGTGGGGACCTGCGCGGGGTGCTCAGCGGACGTGCGAGCTCATGCTCTGCCGGCGTGCAGCAGAGAGGGCGGGAACCCCCCGCGCTAAGCTAAGCTTGTGCATCACCGTGCATCAGCTGGACAGCGGCCACGCTAGTAGCAGCCGAGTACCCACTTCACCTAGCCGTGGGTTTGATCAACCGGAGCGTGTTAGTGTAAGGAGCGCTGATGCTAGACGCCCTTGTCCTGCTCCGCCTCTGCGGCCTGCAGGCTACCGTCTACCCTACTGTCCCTTGAGAGTACGCGCTACGGTACCTCGCCTGAGCAGATGGCGCGTGCGCCATCAGTGTTGGTACGTGGCATGGACAGGCGGACATCGCCAAGGCATAGGCCCAAAACATGAGCAAACGCGACATGGGAAACTAGAACCATGGGCATCACTGGACAGAAAGGGCATGGAGGTGGATCGAGCGGGCGCATAGCGAGGGGGCTCAGGGCCGGACCACGTCCTGGACGGAGCTTCTCGTCCGCGCCGACTCGGTTGCATAGGGCAGGGCGGGCGCGAGAGATGCGTGCCGTGCAGTCGGTGGTACTGCCTGGTGGTCGAGCGTGTCCAAGTCATAGGGGTACGGCAGCGTAATGTTTGAGCGAGACAAGGTGCAGCGGATTATGACCGCCCTTCTCGTGGCCATTGATAGGGGCGACTATACCGCTGGCACGAGATTGCCATCCGAGCGAGACCTTGTCTTGAAGTATCGAGCGAGCCGCGACACCATCCGGCGCGCCATGCAGGAGCTGGAAGCGGAAGGCGTCGTCGAAAAGCGCGGGACTGCAGGCACGTTTGTGACGATTGCGATGCGTGGAAATGGTGATACGGCGCCCGCTAGGCAATTGCTGCGCGATGCCGGAAGGAAACGCCGCGCCGAGTTAGCGGCTATTGAGCGCGTTGGTATCGTGGTCCACACAACAGCACCTGGCGTACCCGACGATTGGGTGCGAGGCCTCATCATCGAGGTAGAAGAGCCAGTGGTGTTCATGGCTGCACCACCCCAGGTGTCGGAAGCGCTGAAGCTTGCTCCCGGTGAGCTTGTCATTCGCCTGCGCCGGATCTTGACCAACGAGGAATGGGAGTCTATCCGAATAGTCGAGACGTACTATCCAGGAAGGCCGCTCATGGAGCAATTTCGCATCGACGAGCACACCTACATGACATTGGACGTCGCGCTGGTAGAAGCCTGGCGCAACCGCATGTATGCGAAGCGGATCCGGCGCGTCATCGATGACGTGGAGGTGCGGGCGCTGCGGGCAGCGGAGCGTCGAGAGTATGGGATGCTGCAGGTAGACGCCGTGGTATCCGTGGAGCGGACGGTGCTGGACCGAGACGAGAACGTGCTGGAGGTCACCTATATTGTTTCACCCGCCTCGCGCGTCAAGCTGCGTCACGTGTACGAGATTGTGGGCGGCGACGAAGGGCACGGCGAGCATGAGGCCGCGTCAGACGCGAACGCGACGGAGGAATAGGCGGGACTGGAGCGCCCGACTGCTCGCGGGGCAGGCGCTCAAACCCAACATTGCCCACCGCTGGTGACGTTCACGGGTCTGGAGCCTGGACGGCTGCCGGCGCCTTTGCGCGCTGCACGTAGCGTTCGAACAGCCAGTCGAAGAACGCCTTGGCGAACGGGCGACTGTCGTTGACCTGCTTGTAGAACTTGAAGTGGCCGTCAATCATGTCCTGCATGAGATCGCCCACCACGTGATCGAAGGTCAGACGAGCGTTTTCAGGCGAGTTGGCGCGGATGCTGGCCTCCAGGGCTTCGCTGGCGGCGAGGCGCTCCTCGATCTCGCGAATGCAGACCCTGTCGTCGTCGGTGAAGTCGGTGCCGAAGCGCTGGTTGAGCTCGCGAATGATCTGCGAGAGTGCCTCCAGCTCGTCCTCATAGGGCCGGTAGGCCTTGGCACTGGCCTGCGGATCCAGCGCCGCCCCTCCACGAGCGAGGGTGATCTTGCCCTGGCTCGTCTCCTGGATGCGGTACGACTCGACATCGATGTTGCGCTGGACCTCAACGGGCAGGTGATCGAAGCGAATGGGAAGCTTGCGCAGCAGGAGCCTGGCGAAGACGTAGAGCTTCTCCAGGTCGGCATCCACGAAGGTCAGCACCTGGGAGAGGAACGCATAGAGGCGCACGTAATCGTTGAGCTGGCCCCGGAAGTCGGTCTGCTCCTCTGGGGTCGCGTCCTGGTAGCGGCCGACGACTGCGGCAAGTGCGGCGTGGAGTCGGTCCTGAGTAGCCTTGGGGTCAAAGTAGATTGCCGCGAACTGCTGCACTTCGCCCTCAGTGTAGAAGCGGAAGCCTCGCAGCCGCGTCTGTAGATCATAGAGGAGGTTGGGATCGGTGCCCTCCGAGAGCAGCGTGGTCTCGTAATAGGGCTCGAATGCCTTGCGGATCTCGTCGGCAATGTTGGCGAAGTCGAGGACGAGGGTGGAGGTCTTGCTAGGGTACACCCGGTTAAGGCGCGAGAGGGTCTGCACCGCGTTGACGCCGCCGAGCTTCTTGTCAACGTACATCGTGTGCAGCAGCGGCTGGTCGAAGCCAGTCTGGAACTTGTTGGCCGCGATCAGCAGGCGATACTCATCGCGCTTGAACTGCTCGGCGGTCTGGGTCTCAGGGAAGCCGTTCATGCCGGCCTCGGTGAAGTCCACACCCTCATCGCGCACTGTGCCAGAGAAGGCGACTAGTGCGCGAAACGGCCAGCCGCGCGCCGCGAGATACTTGTCCACAGCCTGCTTGTAGCGCACGGCATGCAGGCGCGAGCGGGTGACGATCATTGCCTTGGCCCTGCCGCCGACCTCCTTGACCGTGTGCTCGAGGCAATGGTCCGCCATGATGGCGACTTTCTTCTCGACGGCATGCGGGTGCAGGTCCACGTACGAGCGCAGGAGGTATTCAGCCTTGGCGCGATCGTAGCGCGGGTCGTCGGCGATCTTCTTGAACAGGCTCCAATACGTGCGATAGGTCGTGTAGTTCTCCAGCACGTCGAGGATGAAGCCCTCTTCGATGGCCTGGCGCATACTGTACACGCTGAATGCCCGATAGGTGCCGTCGTCGCGCTTGCTGCCGAAGAGCTCGAGTGTCCGTGGCTTGGGCGTGGCCGTGAAGGCGAAGAAGCTGACGTTGGGAACAGGGCCGCGCTTGCGCATCTCGTCGGCGATGCGATCTTCCAGGTCCTCGCCGAAGTCGCGGTCCTCCTCCTCGGCCTCTTCCAGGCTGCCAGCGGTGAGTACCAGCTTGAGGCTCTTGGTGCTCTCGCCGCTCTGCGAGGAGTGGGCCTCGTCGATGATCACCGCGAAGCGCTGGCCGGGCAGCGCGTTGATGTCGCGCACAATCTGGGGGAACTTCTGCAGTGTGGTGACGATGATGTGCTTGCCGTGCTGCAGCGCCTCCTTGAGCTGACGCGAGGTCTGGTCGATGTTCTCGACGGTGCCAAGGGTCTGCTCGAACTGGCGGACGGTGCGCTGGAGCTGACGGTCGAGGATGCGCCGGTCAGTGATGACGATAACCGAATCGAAGACGCGTTGATCGGCGGCATCGTGCAGGATGGCGAGCTGGTGGGCGAGCCAGGCTATGGAGTTGCTCTTGCCGCTGCCAGCACTGTGCTGGATGAGGTAGCGCCGGCCGGTGCCGGTGTCGCGTGCATCCACGACCAGACGGCGGACGGCGTCGAGTTGGTGATAGCGGGGGAAGAGGAGCCTGCGCTTGCCAGTCCTGCGGCCCGTCTCGTCCTCATCCTCCACCACCTGAATGAAGTGCTGGACGAGGTTGAGGACGCTCGCCGGCGCCCAAATGCGCTCCCACAGGTAGGCGGTGGCGTAGCCGCCGCGCGTGATTGAGACATCTGGATTGCCGGCGCCACCGTTGCGGCCCTGATTGAAGGGGAGGAAGCGTGTCTTGAGCCCTTCGAGCTGGGTGGTCATGTAGACCAGCTCGGAGTCGAGCGCGAAGTGGGCAAGGCAGCGCCCGAAGGCGAAGAGCGGCTCGCGAGGATCGCGATCGCGCTGGTACTGGCGGATAGCCTCCTCGACGGACTGGCCGGTGAAGCGGTTCTTGAGCTCGGCCGTGAAGATAGGTAGCCCGTTGAGGAAGAGCGCGAGGTCGAGGCTCTTCTCATCGCGCTCGCTGTAGTGGAGCTGGCGGACCGCAGCGAACTGGTTGGCAGCGTAGAGCGTCTGCAGGTCGGGGTTGAGTCCGCTAGACGGTGGGAAGTAGGCGAGTCGAAACGTGCAGCCGTGCGCCTTGATGCCATCGCGCAGGACGTCGAGCGTGCCACGTGCGGCGACCTCCGCGTGGAGACGCTGGAGCAGCCGGGGCTTGGCGTCGGCGCCATGCTGCGCAGCGAACTTCTCCCACTCTTTGGGCTGCGTGGCGTAGACGAAGTCGAGCACGTCGCGCGGGATGAGGCAGAGTGCGCGGTCGTAGTCGTCGGGCGAACGCTTGCGGTAGCCGCCGGAGGGGTACGCGCCGTACGCCGCACGTGCGTCACGCACAAGCCCTGACTCGGCTGCTGAATCGGGGCCTCCCGACAGTAGCGCACGCTCGATGGTCGCCTCGAAGTCGCGTTCAGAGATGTCCATGGGCTACCGCTCCCACCGCTCTCTAGCTACAGGCGCCAGGTCCGCTTGAGCCTGGCAATCAGCTCTTGTTGGCGGCGCTCGACGACGTCAGGCGTCCACTTGTGCTCCTTGATGACCTGCGTGGTGAGCACAAAGGGCGCGATGCCGTCTTTGGTGGCGAAGTAGACGCTCTTCTTCTTGTCGAAATCGTAGTTGCTGGCGGCGGTGTTCTTGCGGCGCGAGAGCAGCACCAGGTTGCCAAGCCGGTGTACCCACTGCTCGCGCAGCTGCTGGCTCGGAAACCAGCGCACCCACATGCTGTCGCCCCTGGGATTCTGCGGCAGCACGTGCTCGATGCTGATGATGGGGTAGTCGTAGACGGCGCCGCCACCGCTGAGGTCCGAATCGAGCCGCAGCAGCACGTACTGGCGCGTGCGCGCGTTGTGCAGATACAGATCGCCGTCCAGCGCCTGCACCACCTCGCCACGCTCATCCGCCGTGAGCTGCAGCGGAGATTGACCGGTATAGAGGTCTTCGCCGCGCTCGATGGCATCGAGCACCTTCGCGTAGCGCTCGATGCGGCGATTCAAGCTGGCGCGCCGGATCATCAGGGTAGCGGCCAGCCGCTCCAGATCGGTGAGAAACTTGGCGAGCTGCTCGGGCTCGCTGCGATACCGGGCCAGATAGAGCATGGCCGGCGGCACCCAATCCGTATCAGGGATGCGGTTTAGCCAGCGCAGGCGATTATTGACGAGCTCGGCGCCACGCGTATGCCGGTAGTCCTGGTCCAGGAGCGTTCCGTAGGCGTCCGCATAGGGCAGCACGACGTCATCAACCAGCCGCCGCGCATCTGGCACCTCCGTCATGACGTACTCGCGGAACTCCTTGAGGATTGTGTCGCGCGCCTTCTGCTTGCGAATGACCATGCGGATGTAGCCGAGCATCTCCTCAAACTCCTCGCGCCCGAGATCGTCCTCGGCCCCTTCCCACTTGGCCGTAAAGGTCTGCTGCTCGGCTGGCGCAACGTTGCCGATGATCTGGGCTTTGAGGATGTCGGCATAGGAGAGGTCGAGGCCGCGATCGTTGAGGACGGAGAAGATGCGGTAGGCGGAATCCAGGTCCTGCGTCGAGACGACGATCAGCAGCGTGCGCTGGACGATGAACTGCGCCAGCTGGACGCGCTCCTGGGGATGCAGCGCCGCCAGCCGGTCGAGGTAGAGCACGGCATTGTCGCGCAGGTTGCGCTGGCTGTCGGAGAGGCCGGCGGTCGTCACGCTGCGCAGGCCCTCGATGCCGCCCTCGCGCTGGATATGCTGCTCGAAGAACGCGACATCCTGCTGGCGCGGCCGCAGGCGGAAGCGGGCGGGCTGATTGAGCAGCTTCTTTTCGGGGTCATAGAGCATCGGCGTGATGTCTTGGGCGTACTCAGCCTGCACCGAGGCGCGCAGCGCGGAGAGCAGGATGGTGAGCGTGATCAGGCGCTGCTGCCCGTCCACGACCTCGGCGTGGCCGCGCTCGCCGGCGATCAGCACAATGCTGCCGAGGAAGTAGGGATTGATGGCGCGCACGTCCGCACGGTCATCCTCGCCGAGCGCGCCGAGCAGATCGTCGAGCAGCGCCTCCGCATGCTCCTTCTCCCAGGCATACGGGCGCTGGTAGGGTGGAATGGAGAAGGTGAAGGCCGGGCTGAAGATGTGGCCGACGGGGCGTTGCTCGCCCTTGATCTCGACGGCGACGCGTGCCTGAACGGTCATGTGTGTAGGTCCTCTCCCTCTCGCGCTCCCACTCTCGTCAAAGAAACCGGCACTCTCTACGACGCCTCATAACTCTGCAGTAACAACGGCTGCGCGCGCTCGAAATCGGCGGCGTTGCGGATGGTGATCTCCAGCTCGCCGGTGCCGAAGTGGCCGATCTTGCGCACATCGCGCGTAAAGCCCGGCTCAAGCGTGAAGCTGTCGGGGTTGACCTTGACATAGACGAGGATGTGCCGGGCCTGGGGATGCACCTCCACGCAGGCGAAGTTCTTGATGCGGCGGAAGGCCAGGTAGTAGCGGAGCGGGTTGAACTGGACGTCATCGCCCAGGGCGAGCAGATAGGCTTTCAGCGCCTCGTAGAGGTCGCGCAGCTCGGGACCGGCGGCGGCCAGCAGGTCACTCGCGCTAGTCGGTGTGGAGTGCGCGGAGGATGCCGGTCGGGTGCGGCCGTTGGATGGCACACCGGACGAGGCGGTGCCGCTGGCCTCTTCGACCGGCTGGGAGGCGGGCGTATTGACGAGCTCGAAGAGCAGCAGATCGTCGCCATAGCGGCGGTAGCGAATGAGCTGGATGTTGCGCCGGATCTGCTGGACGGCGTGCTCGTCGTAGCGCGTGAAGTCGCCCGCGATGCAGAGCAGCCGCGGATAGCGCCAGTCAATCGCGTTCGCGGCCTCCTGGCCGAGCTGATTGACCACGAGCTGCCAGAAGTCGCCGTGGTGATCCACCAGCCAGTCGAGATAGAACAGCCCTTGATTGATGACGTTCTCGTTGGTGGCGCGCTTGTATTCGATGATGACGGGCGCGTTGTTCTCGTCCAGGCCGAGCGTGTCTATGCGGCCGCCGTGGACGGGACCGGTGCTGTGCTCGGAGGCCAGGAAGCGTACGCCAAAGAGCGCGTCGAGGTTGCGCTCGATCAGCGTCTGCAGCGTGCGCTCGACGGCGAACGAGGAGGCGATAAGCTCCTGCGGGCGGTCGCCAGACATGTGGAAGAGTTTGAGGTCGCTCATGCGCGGGCCGCTCCTTCGCGTACGTCAATCTGCCCCGTCACCGCCGCCGCGATCAGCGCCGTGCGGTACTCGCCGAGCCGCTCGATCTGCCGCTCGATGGCGGACACGAGCGCGTC
>DASUBU010000116.1:0-10102 GCA_035763125.1 Ktedonobacterales bacterium | reverse complement strand
CCGACCATCGCAATGGAGTCGCGACGGAGTATGAAGGGCCGGGAGTGGGCTGGCCCGAGGATAAGAACACCTTGCACTGGCTTGAGAACAGAGGAACGATTCCGGCGGTGGAGATCTCGGTCGATATCGTCAGGCACGAGTAAGGGAGTGGGCTAGCGTTCGGCAAGCTTGCAGGGTCGCCTGCAGGGTGAGTCTGGCAAGCTTGCAGGCCGAGTGCCCGCTCCTGGGGCCATGCTGACAAGCCCCGCCTCATACCTGTCCAGTCTGCTTGTCTATTGCCATGCTCGTGCAGCGTGGGCACGCGTGCGTCAGCCACGTACTTCTTTGTGATGTCTAAGACCAGCCTACCGGCGCCTCGTATTTCCAAACACTCTTTGAGCTACAGTCACGCTCGCCGCCGCCGTGCTTGCTAGCGTCGGGTAGCATATGCTGTGGTGTCCCGCGTGGGATAGAGTAGAGATATTCGCATGTCAAGGAGATGTCCGTGGAGCGTACGCTCATTATCGTAAAGCCTGACGGCGTCGAGCGCGGCCTGATCGGCGAGGTGCTGCGCCGCTTCGAGCAGCGCGGCCTCACAGTCGCCGGCCTCAAGATGATCCGCATCAGCCCGGAGCTGGCCGCGCGCCACTACGCCGAGCACCAGGGCAAACCGTTCTATCCTGGCCTGATCCAGTTCATCACGTCTGGGCCAGTGGTAGTTGGCGCGATTCAGGGGCCCGGGGCAATCGCGCTCGTCCGCGCGATGATGGGTGCCACCAACCCCGCCAATGCCGTATCTGGCACCATCCGCGGTGACTATGCAATCAGCATGAGCTTCAACGTCATCCACGGATCGGACGGCCCTGAGTCGGCCCAGCGCGAGATCGCGCTCTATTTCACCCCCGACGAGCTCTTCGGCTACCAGCGTCCCGCTGAGAAATGGATCAGCGGCGAATAGCTGGCATGGCAATCAGTCACCGCCTGGGCTCCCAGGCATCAGGTGGCGACTGATGCGCCGCGCGGCGGCTGTAGCGTACCTCGGCGTGCGGCCTCCCCAACTGGCTGCCTCACCGCCAACGGTTCCTTGCTGTGGACTGCACCTGTATGGTAGCATGCGCGGGCTGGATGGTTATTCAACGCTGGACGTCGCCCACAGTGAGAAAGGACGCGCATGCAACGCTTGATCGTCTTTCACCTCAACGACCTGCACGCCCGCATCGAGCAGCTCGCCCGCGCAGCCACCGTCATCGAGCAGGCACGCGACGCACACCCGGACGCGGCGGTGCTCTTCTTCGACGCGGGTGATAGCGAGGACAACGCGTTCCGCCTGAGCAACCTGACGAAAGGCGTAGCGCTGCACCGGCTGCTCTCGGTGATCGGCTGCGACGCGGCTTCGATAGGCAACGCGGTGCTGCCGCGCTACGGTGCCGATGTGCTGCGCGAGCAGGCGGAGGCCGCGCACTATCCACTACTGCTCGCCAACCTCAAGCTGCCCGATGGCTCGCAGATTCCTGGCACACGGCCGGCGGCGCTGCTGGAGGTGCGTGAGGGCCCACGGCTGGGGCTGATCGGCGTGACAGCCGACCTGCCCGACATCTACGAGCGCTACTTCGGCCTGCGGCCGCTGGACGCACTGTCGGTGATTCGCGAGCTGGCAGCGCAGCTACGGCAGGACGGCGCCGACGCGGTGATCGTGCTCTCGCATATGGGACTGGCGGCCGACCGCGCGCTGGCGGACGGCTTGCAGCGCACCGTCGAGCTGATCGTGGGCGCGCACAGTCACAATTTGCTGCCCGAGGGCGAGCGCGTGGGCGACGTGATGATCGCACAAGCCGGCCAGTACGGCGAGCACCTTGGCCGCATTGATCTGGCCTGGGACGGCGAGCGGCTGCTGATCGAGCGGGCGAGCGTGCTGCCATTGGGCGAGGAGATTCCTCCGTCACCTGCCGTGCTGACCGAGATAGAGGCGATCGAGCGCGATGCGGAGGCCTTCCTGGCGGTGGTGATCGGCGAGCTGGCCGAGCCGCTGGATTTCGCCGAGGATCGCGAGTGCGGGGTAGGCAATCTGACCGCCGACATGCTGCGCGAGCGTATGGGCGCCGAGGTTGGCCTCGTGACTGCAGGGCAAGCCTTCGCGGGAGGGCTGCCGGCTGGACCGCTGTCGCGCCTGACGCTGTGGGACGTATGCAACTCGCCCGCGAACCCGGGCGTGGTGACGATGACCGGCACGCAATTGCTGGCGCTGGTGCGGCGCGGACTCGATCCCGAGTTCGCCCAGGATCGCCCGCGACCGATGCGGGGGCAGGCGCGCGGACTAATGCACTTGAGCGGGGGCGAGGTACGCGGCGGGCGCCTGCTGGTGGGCGGCATGCCGATCGAGGCCGAGCGCACATATCGTGTGGCGGCTACCGACTGGGAGCTGGACACGTACGGCGGCTACGCGGAGGACGCCTGGGGCTTGCAGCCGCGCTACGACATGCCAACGATCGTGCGCGAGGCGCTGGAAGAGTATCTGGCAGTGCACCGCCCGCTATGGGGAGCGCGTGGCCGCGTAGATGGGCCGCTGCTGGAATCCTGATAACCCGTCTATGCCTGCCTGTCCTCCGAAACCACCAGCGATGAGAGCGGCACGCCAAGAAAGGCGCTGAACCGCTCGGCAGCCGCAGCAACCTGTTCCGCCGCGATACTGCCGGGCGCGAAGGGGCTCAGCGTCACCGCAACGCCGCTCTTCTTGCGGATGCGCTTCCAAGTGCCAGCGACCTGGCCGCCGGCGACGATCATCGGCAGGAACATCCCGTTGCCGCCGGGAACCACTCTGCCCGCATGCTCCGCGCCCAGCACGTCGCCGCGATCTTTGTAGCCAAGCAGATACTCGTCGAAGCCGGGCAGGAGGTACGCGCCGGAGAGGTCGTGCGGCGCGGGATCCGGCGCGTCCGTGCTACTCCAATACTGCTTGGCATCTTGCGTCTCAGGGATAAGGCCCGGCTTCACCGACTCAAGGCCAGCGCGCGCATCGGTGAGTGTCAACCCGGCCCAGCGCGCGAAGTCGTCAACGGTTGCCGGCCCGTGGCTCGCGAAATAGCGCGCGGCGAGCTCGGCCAGCGCATCTTCGCGGGAGAGCGTCCGCGCATTGGGCACCCAGTCGTCCAGCAGCGCGAAGGTCTGCTCTTTCCCCTGCATCGGCCCCAGGCAAATGAGGCCGGTCTGCGCAAGATACGCCAGGATGTGATAGCCGCGCTGGCCCGCGGGATTGATGCGCGCGTCCTCCAGCAACTGCAGCATGCCGCGGCGGGTCAGCCGCCCACCTCCCTGTAGCGCGTCTTGAAATACCTCCGCGCTGCGTCCCAGGATGCTTTCATCCAGCTCCAACTGCTGATGCCGCGCCCGGTCCGCCGCGAGTCTGCGGCGTGCCAGATGCTCCAGCATCCATTTCGCATTCTCGGCGGCGACGAAGTGCAGCGTGCCGCGCATCGGCCAGGTCTGCACGATCTCGCGATTGGCGATGGCCTGCTCGACCTCCTCTAGCGTCGCGCTCTGTGTACGCAAGCCAATTGCCCAGAGCACCTGCTGATAGTCCTGCGCCTGCATGGCGCCCATCCAGCGCACCACGTCGCTGGGCCGGTGGAATCGCTCGCCAGCAATGTGTTGGTTCAGCAAGCGCTTATGACCGACATCCGCCGATAACATGCATTTCCTCCCGCTGCTCCGGCACCCACGCAAGGGTATCGAGTCAGGTGCCCGGCCACACACACCTTCCCCTGCTGATGAGGATTCTCCCCGTGGGCGATCAAGCCGGTCCTGGCGGCCGAGTTCCGCCAATCGGCAGCGGGCGTGGGTGAAGATGGTCGAGTGGGGGGAATGATGCAGAAGCGAAGCGACTAGGCGGGCTTGCGGCGCCGGACGCGCTCGAGCGGGATGTCGGCCTCGCCGGCTCGGCGGCGCTCGGCGATGCGCCAGCATTCGGCGCGGCTGCTGAGGCACTTCTCCTGCTCGTCGAGGGTCTCAGGCGGGGTATTGAGCAGGCAGTAGACCTGATAGATGGGGCCACCCTCCTCGCGGTCGCCGTCCAGAAACCAGCGCACACGATAGTTCGGGCAGCCAGTGCGGAAGTGGCGCCAGTTGATGCCGGTACGAGGATTTTCTGCCAGACTATTGATCACGAACGACGCACCTCTCCTGAGGGTAATTCGCTGGGTATCTGATTGCTTGCGGGCACGCCCGCCGCCGTGCCTCGGCCCGAAGCCGCAGCACCCAACCTTGGCCCGCAGCGGACCCCGGTATTATAGGCGCCCGCTGCGGCCGGGGGCAAGAAACAGGCACTCCCTCACACCAGGAGCTTATCCAGGGTGATAGGCAGATCGCGGACGCGGACGCCCGTCGCGTGATAGACGGCGTTGGCGATGGCGGCCGCCGTGCCGACGATGCCAATCTCGCCGATTCCCTTCGCGCCCATTGGGTTGACGTGCGGATCGTCTTCTTCGATCCAGGCGATCTCGACGGCGCCGACGTCGGCATTGGTCGCGATATGGTACGCCGCAAAGTCGTGGTTCACGTAGTCGCCGAAGCGCGGATCCAGCACGCTCTCCTCGTGCAAGGCCATTGAGAGGCCCATCGTCATCCCACCCAGGAGCTGAGAGCGAGCCGTCTTTGCATTGATGATGCGGCCGGCAGCGAAGACGCCGAGCAGCCGCGGGACGCGCACCTCACCCGTATCGCGATTGACCCGCACCTCGGCGAACTGCGCCCCAAAGGCGTGCATCGAGAAGCGCTGCGCGTCTGGGTTGTCTCCCGCCTCGCCGATCGCTTCTAGCCCCTCGGCCGGAATCACCCCGCCGTACTCGTCCCGCAGCACCTGGCAGAGCTTCCGTCCGGCATTCACGATGGCCGTTCCCCAGGAGGCGGTGCCCATCGAGCCGCCAGCGCCTCGTGCGCGCGGCAGCGCGGTGTCGCCAATCTCGAGCCGTACCAGCTCCACCGGCACCTCCAGCGCATCCGCCGCGATCTGCGTGAGCGCCGTCCAGGCGCCCGTGCCGATATCCGAGGCGGCGATGAGGAGGCGATAGCGCTCTTGTGCATCAACGCGTGCGATGGCGGTGGACGCGCTGCGGCGAGCGGGATAGGTGGAGGCGGCGACGCCCGTTCCGATCAGCCAGCGGCCATCTGAACGCATCCTGGGATGGGGGTCGCGCCGCTGCCAGCCGAAGCGCCGCGCGCCTTCCCGCAGGCAAGCGACGAGGCCGCGGCTGCTGAACGGGCGTCCCGTTGCAGGATCATGCTCCGGCTCGTTGCGAATGCGCAGCTCTATTGGATCAATGCCGCAGGCGACCGCCAGCTCGTCCATGGCCGACTCCAGCGCGAACATGCCAGGGCACTCTCCCGGCGCGCGCATGATGGTCGGCACCGGCACGTCGAGCCGCGCCAGCCGGTGCGTTGTCAGACGATTCGGCGCGGCATACAGCATGCGCGTGGCAATGGCGGTCTGCTCGGCAAACTCCTTGATCGTCGCCGTCTGCTCGATGACATCATGCGCAATCGCGCTGAGATGGCCGTCTTGGTCAGCGCCCAGGCGCAGACGCTGAATCGTCGGCGTGCGGTACCCGACTAGCGCGAACATCTGCTGCCGGGTGAGCGCGAACTTCACGGGGCGGCCCGCGGCCCGTGCCGCCAGCGCCGTGACGATCACATGTGGGTGGACGAAGAGCTTGGAGCCGAACGCGCCGCCGACGTACGGTGCGATGACGCGGACGTGCTCCTGGGGCATGCCAAACACCCGCGCTACGGTATCGCTGATCCCGTACGCGCCTTGATTGGCGTCGTAGAGGGTGAGCCGTTCGCCATCGTCGCTCCAGATGGCAATCGTTGCGTGGGGCTCCAGGGGGTTGTTGTGGTAGGTCGGCGTGGTGTAGGTCTGGTCCACCGAGACGGCCGCCGATGCCATGGCAGCCTCGACATCACCGCTGGCCGTGTCAGTAGCGTTGCCGGCGTTGACCTGAACGGGCTTGTAGAGGTCGCCGCGGTCGCCGCGCAGCACGACATCATGCGACTGCTCCTCATAGCGCACGACCAGCAGCCCCGCGGCCCAACGCGCGATCTCGGGCGTCTCGGCGACGACGACCGCGACGATCTGCCCGTGATAGGCGACGGCCGGGGATTGCAGCACTGCCAGCTCAGCATCATCAAGCCACGCGAGCCGTGGAGCGTTCTGGTGTGAGAGCACCTGGACCACCCCAGGAAGGGCTCGCGCAGCGCTGGCATCAATCCCGGTGATGAGCCCTCTGGCGATGGTGCTTTGGACCGAAGAGGCGTACAGCACGTCCGCGACGGGATATTCATAGGCGTAGCGCGCACCGCCAGTGACCTTTTGCGGTCCGTCAACGCGGTCGAGCGGCGCGCCAATCACGCGTGGGGTCAGCTTCATACGTGGTCCTCCGCTTCCGCGGTCAGGTCGAGTAGCGTCCGCACCACGACGTTGCGCGCGAGCGGCACCTTGAACGCATTGCCAGGCAACGGTTGCGCCTCGGCCAGCGCGGCATCAGCCGCCCGCCGGAACGTCTCCTCGGTAGCCGGAGCGCCGCGCAGCACACCTTCGGCTGCCGTCGCCCGCCACGGGATGTGCGCGACACCGCCCAGGGCGATGCGCGCGTCGCGCACGATGCCATCGGCTAGATCGAGCGCGGCCGCCACCGAGACGAGCGCGAAGGCGTACGAAGCGCGGTCGCGGACCTTGCGATAGCGCGAGTGCGCCGCGAAGGCCAGCGGTGGCAGGTCTACGGCGGTAATCAGCTCGCCGTGTGCGAGCACGGTATCGCGCTGTGGCTCGTCACCCGGCAGGCGATGGAAGCCGACCAGCGGGATGGCGCGCTCGCCGTCCGGCCCGACGACGCGCACGACCGCGTCAAGCGCTGCCAGCGCGACGGCCATATCCGACGGATGAGTGGCGATACAGGCCTCCGAGGCACCTAGGATGGCCAGCTCGCGATGGTAGCCTTCGCGCGCGGGACAGCCGCTGCCGGGCACGCGCTTATTGCATGGCTTGGTGACATCCTGGAAGTACACGCAGCGTGTCCGCTGCAGCAGGTTCCCACCGGTGGTGGCGAGGTTGCGTAGCTGGCCCGACGCGCCCGCGAGCAACGCCTGCGCCAGCATGGGATAGCGCGCCCGAATGGTGCGGTCGGCGGCGAGATCGGCATTGCGAACCAGCGCGCCGATGCGGACTCCACCATCGGGAAGTGGCTCGATGCGATCGTAGGGCAGGCCGGTGATGTCTACCAACAGCTCAGGCTGCGCGACGCCGAGCTTCATGTGGTCCACGAGGTTCGTTCCGCCGGCGAGAAAGACGCCCACTGGCGACTGTGCTAGCAGCGCAACGGCGCTGGCCACGTCATTCACGCGCTCGTAGCGGAAGGGTGTCATGAGCGGACCTCCTCGCGCGCCGGCCGCGTTTGCTGGGCTGACGCTGCCACGTCGGCAATCGCCTGGACGATGTTGGCGTACGCGGCGCAACGGCAGAGATTGCCGCTCACGCGCTCGCGGATCTCGTCGGCATCGAGCGTGATGTGATCGGCGTCGAGTGCGGCCGTCACCGCGCTCGGCCAGCCGTCCGCCGCCTCGCGCAGCATGCCGATCGCCGAGCAGATCTGGCCGGGCGTGCAGTACCCACACTGAAATGCGTCGTGCGCAATGAACGCCCGCTGGAGGGGGTGTAGCTGCTCGCCGCCGGTGGCGTCGGCCGCAAGCCCCTCGACTGTGACGATATCGGCATCCCGGTGAGCGACGGCGAGCGCGAGACAACTGTTGATACGCCGGCCCGCCAGCAGGACCGTACACGCGCCGCACTGCCCATGGTCGCAGCCCTTCTTGGCTCCAGTAAGGCCAAGTCGTTCACGCAACGCGTCCAGCAGTGTCGTTCGCGTATCGATGACGAGCCGATGCGTTGCCCCATTTACGTGCAGGGTGATCTCAACGTCCATGGCTGTGGGCCCCCTCCTCCTGCTACTTGCTTGCGCTGCTTGCGCCAAGATCGCCTGCCGTGGCACCCGTTTCTCCGTGGGCCGTCGCCCTGGCGGGGATAGATGCAGGTGCGAGCCGCCGTTCGCACTCTCTCAAGCGGGCAATCTTCTGCTGTAACGCCACCGTATGCCGCTCCAGCACCCGCATGTGCTCCTCCAGGGCGCGCTGGTGCTCTTCGAGTAACAAGCGGCGCTCGGCGATTGTGGCGTCTCCCTGGCGGCGCAATTGAGCGAAGCGCACCATCTGCGCGAGCGGCATGCCGGTATCGCGCAGGCGAATGAGCAGCTCGATCCAGGCCAGATCGTGCTCCATGTAGCGGCGGTGGCCGCTTGACGCCCTGGCAACGGGCGCGAGCAGCCCGATGCGCTCGTAATAGCGCAGCGTGTCTATGCTCAGCCCGGACCGCTGCGCGACCTGTTGGATCGTGAATCCTGTGTCCATGCCGCAAGCATAGAACCTGGAGTTCACTCCAGGTCAAGGGCTACCGGGCAATCACTTCCAGGATGCTGCATGGGCATGGAAGAGAGATGCCGAGATCCGGCACGTGCGCGGAGCAACCGGAGGAGCAAGGCATGCGCCAGGGGCTCAGGGTGGCTGGGCGAGGCTCCAGTCCTGGGCGAAGACCGACGCGAAAACGGCGAGCGCGTGCGGATCGGCGACGATCAGACCAAGCTCGCGGTTCTCGTCTAGCGACGTGGCGGAGAAGTTCTCCGAGCCAGCGAAGGCGAGCACACCATCGGCAACCAGCAGCTTGGCGTGCAGGTACGGCGCGACGAGGTAGCGCACGTGGACGCCGCCACGCAGCAGCCGCGCCACGTCGGTCGTAGCCGCGAAGCCGTCCGCGGGCGCTGGTAGGATGACGTCCACCTCGACGCCGCGTTTCGCCGCCGCGATCAGCGCGTCCTCGGAGGCCGTGTCGTACATTTCTTCGTCTTCGACCCGCAGTGACGTGTGGGCGGACGCGATCAGGGCGGCGAGGGTCGGGCGGGCGTTGACGGGGCTGACGACGAGCCGCGAGTCGGCCAGCGGCGGAGTCGGCGTGCGCCGCCAATCGGCATCGAAGATCGCCCGCGCCTCGGCCACGTCGGCGGTGTTCGTGTCTATCAGCCCGTATTCGCGGTTGGCCTGCGCCGAGCTGCCGCCGAGCGCGGAGCGGCTGAGATTGGCGGTCAGGACGTAGAGCGTCGCGCCGTCCACGATCAGGAACTTGGCGTGGGTGAAGTGATAGGCCGGATTGGCCGGCTGCGCCTGGACACCAGCCGCGCTCAGCTCCTCGATCGTGCGCGCCGCCGAGACATCCCCGCCGCCGAAGGGATGCGCCTCCAGCAGCACGCGCACGGCCACCCCACGCCGCGCCGCATCCTCCAGCGCCCGCGTGATCGTGTGGTCAGTCAGTAGGTAGACCTCGACGGTCAGCGAGTGGGAGGCGTACTCGATGGCGTGCAGGATCGGCGCCTCACCGGCGTCCGGCTCGACGAACACCTGCACATCCGTCGCGGCGCAGGCTGGCGAGACGCAGACGACCGCCGTGCCACTCGGCGTCGGGAACGCCGGCTGTCGCGGCCCACCGGGATTCACTGGTGCAGTACTCTCGCAGCCTGCCAGTGCCAGTACGAGCAGCGCCGCCAGAGCGCACAAAGTCGCCGCCCGCCCACCGAGCATACGAATTGCCCTCCACGGCGCAGTATACTCGCTTTCGCCACACATGCAAATCGCCATGTGTCGCTTGCTTCCAGGTGTATGCTTGGCACTGTGATATTTTCCCAGACATCGAGCATGCCAATGCAATGTAGATGTGGATGCGGCCACAGGTAGAGGTGCGGAGATGGAAAGCAGTCGAGTGCTGCGCTACTATCCAAGTGTGCTGAAGATGGCGCTGCTGGTGGTCGGTGCGGCCGCCTTCGTCGCGGTGGGCTTCTGGATGCTGAGCATTTCGTCCGCCCGCGGCGATTTCACTCACGTGCTGCTCGCATATGTGGGCATTGGATTCTGCGGGCTGTGCGGCCTCGTCGGCCTGTGGCAATGTCTGACTCGTCTGTTCACGCGTCGCCCCTGGCTTGTCGTCGAGCCGCGTGGGATCAGATGGCGTTCGGGCACCAAGTTGCGCGGGGTT
>DASUBU010000115.1:0-10856 GCA_035763125.1 Ktedonobacterales bacterium | reverse complement strand
TCAAAAGCGCCAACAGTGGTTGTCCGGGTGCGCTGGGATGCTGAGTTATAGCATCTGCGCATGCCCGCTGGCAGTGATCTGTCTCACAGCTAGAGAGCGATGGAGTAGAGAGCGATGGAGCGACTTCTTGGCGGCTTTTGGAGCCAACAGAGGAGCGCCAGGGGAAAGAGACGATTTAAGCGGGCCGTGCACGATAGCACAAACCCGCTTAAACACTGGGCAGGTGGGACAGGAATCGAACCTGCAACCTGCGGTTTTGGAGACCGCTGCTCTGCCAATTGAGCTACCCACCTAGGAGCCGCCCTCAGCATACATCACGCCCTGCGCCAGCGTCAAGCATCCCTGTCACCCTGTGCAGGGTGATTCAATGCTCGTCGTAAGGGTGCGGGGCTGGCGGTTGGAAACCGCGCCTGGATGGCCTGTCGGCCGCCAAGTCCGCAGAGGCGGACTGGGGTCACAATGGACAATTGAATGACCCTGTCACCCTCTGTGCCGCCAATCGCCCGGCGCGCAGCCGTCTCGACAGCCTGCTCTGTCGAGGCCAGTGCTGCTCTACGCGGCGTACGCTCTTCAGGCGGCGTAGGACGGAAGAACACGTAGAACAGCAGGGCGCTCGTCCCTTGCAGTGGCGCGCCGAGTGACTGTTCTGGCGGACTTGCCCGGCGAGTGTAGCATAGATGCATGACCGCACAGGAACGCCCGCCGATCTCAAATGGCGGCGCCTTCGAGACATTCGCGAACAGATAGCCCGCCAGTGCCAGGCTGGCCATCACCAGGAAGGCTGCTCGGTAGCTCGCCAGCACACCCACACCGGCCACGCGCGGCGGCACAGCGAGCAGCTCGGCCAGCGGACCCGCGCCGATCAACCCGCCGAGCCACGACATGCAGGCGAGTTGCCCGAAGATACTGTTGCGTGCGCGCTGCGGCATTGGCCAGGTACGCCTGCTCTGCTGGCTGGTACGGCCCAACAGTGCTAGCGCCGGCTCCAGCCCCGCGGCATCCTGTCTTCGCATGTTCGCTAGATCATTCCCACGGCCCTACCCGCCGGAGCGGGCCGTGCTCCTCGCCTCGCGATACACTCTCAACACGTGGTAACGCATCGTACACACCCAAGGCCGGAGAGGGTATCGGTGTGGCCGGCACCGCTGTCCCCTCGTCGCTCAATGAGAACGAGGCGGTGGCGGCCGCTGATTACCGCCCGCTCGCCTCGGCGGCCCAACGCGGTTGACACGCCAGCGGCGCAGTGGTATGCTTCTTTGGCTGTGTTCCGCAGACTAGCACTGTACACGAGCATCGTTGCGCCTGTGTCTCCCTCTCCGCGATCCCGCAGCCGTGGCTGCGCACCCGCACACCTGAGTGGATCGTCGTGGCCGCGAGGGAGGCGGCGCCGGCAGGAGTATCGCCTACTATGTACGCAGTGATCGAGACGGGGGGCAAGCAGTATCGCGTCAGCCCCGGACAGACCGTCGAGGTGGAGCTGCTGGCAGCCGAGCCGGGCGCGCCGGTCGCGCTTGATCGTGTCTTGCTGGTCTCCGCCAATGGCAACACGCTGGTCGGCACACCTGTTGTCCCCGGCGCCAAGGTGGTTGGCACGATCGCCCGCGAGGGCCGTGGCCGCAAGATCATCGTCTTCAAGTATAAGTCCAAGAAGCGCTACCGCCGCACCCAGGGCCATCGCCAGGACTATACGTATCTGACGATCACCGACATCCAGGCCGAGGGCAAGAGTCTCGTCTCCGAGGAGGAGCGCCTGCGCTACGAGCGGCTGGCCCTGCGTGCCGCCGCGCGCTATCAGCGCCGTGTGGCCGAGCAGCTTGGCGTCGAGGCGATTGATCTGCTCGCGCGGGCCGAAGCCACCGGCGACACCGCCGCCGCGGCCGCCGCCGACGAGCTGGAAGCGCTGGACGGCGAGCTCTCCATCCCTGACGCCGATCTCGCAGGCGCCGACAAGCCCAAGAAGACGCCCAAAGCCAAGAAGAAGTAAGCCTCGGCGCGGCCGAGAGTGAGTCCGCGCCGCATGTGCGGTGCGCTAGAGGAAGGGACGATCTCCCATGGCCCATAAAAAGGGCGTCGGCAGCTCGCGCAACGGCCGCGACAGCAAGCCGAAGATGCTCGGCGTCAAGCGCTACGACGGCCAGCTCGTACATTCCGGCACGATCATCGTCCGCCAGCGCGGCACCCGCATCAACCCCGGAACCAACGTCGGCGTCGGCCGCGATCACACACTGTTCGCCACCACCGATGGCAAGGTCAAGTTCGAGTGGGAGCGCAGCGACAAGAAGCGCGTGAGCGTGTACCCGGTCGAGGCCAAGGCCGCCGCGACCGCACCAGCCACCGCGACTTCGACGGCTGGCGCCTAACCCGCACAGCCGCCACGACGTAAGCAGAGGCAGGGGCGCGAGAGGGCGTCTCTGCCTCTGCGTGTAGGCGTCTGTTCTTCCGCTCGCCTGGCCCAGCCTGCCTATCGCGGGTTGCGAGGTTGGCAGGCCTATTGAGGCGTGGTCTCCACTGCCTGGTGCGTGGCGTCCGGCGGCTGGCATGCCGGTCGCCCGGTTGCGCCAACCTTCACCCAGTGATACACTGCCCCAAACACTGGCTCTGTGAAGGGGCCTGGGCAATCCAACGACCATCACCACCATGACTATCACCGTCCGCGCAAGGCGTCGCAGCCATTGCGCAGCACTTCCGAGGGAGAGGGAGGGCGGCATGTCGCTGCACCTCACTGCAGCCTGCAAGACCGACGTCGGTCAGCAGCGCGAAGAGAACGAAGACGCCTGCTATACCCACGTCGTCGCACAGGAGGACCGCACCGGCGCCATCCTCGTCGTCGCGGACGGCATGGGCGGCTACCACGCTGGGGAGATCGCCAGCAAGATCGCCGCGGACGCCATCGGCGCTGCCCTGCAGAATCTGCTCGCCCCCACCAGCAGCCAGCCCACCATCCGTCTGCACAAGAAGAAGGGGCGAGCCGCCAAGGCCGAGGCGCGCCAGGAGAGCTCGCGGGTTACCCGCCCACTGGCCGAAGATGCTGAGGCTGCCGCATCTGCCGCCGCGGGCGATGAGTCCGCCTCGCCCGCGAGCGCCAACGGTGCCGAGCAGACGCCGCCAGCCGCGGAGACGCGGCCACTGAGCGAGGCCGTGGTCATGGAGCATTACACCGAGAAACTGCGCGAGGCCATCGAAGAGGCCAGTGATAAGATCGTCCAGTACGGCAAGGAGCATCCCGAGGCACGCGGCCTAGGCTCGACCGTCACCGCCGCGCTCGTCGTCGGCGACCAGGCCTTCATCGCCAACGTGGGAGATAGCCGCACATACTTGTTGCGCGGCGATGCGCTCACCCGTGTGACCACCGATCATTCGCTGGTCGAGCGGCTGGTCGAGGCCGGCCAGATCGAGCGCGAAGACGTGTACGAGCATCCGCACCGCAATCTGATCTACCGCTCGCTCGGCGGCACCACGCGGGCTGAGGTTGACGTGGATATCTTCGTCGAGCGCCTGCGGCCGGGCGACGCGCTGCTGCTCTGCTCTGACGGCCTGTGGGAGATGGTGCGCGACGAACAGCTCGCTAGCATCCTCACCGAGGTGACCGACCCGGCCGCCGCCTGCGACCTGTTGATAGAACGCGCCAACGAGAACGGCGGCGAGGACAACATCACCGCCGTCGTGCTGCGCTGCGGCGAAGCGTAGAGGCCGCACGACGATGGCTCTCACAGCGGGCGCCGTCCTCCACGGCCGCTACCGTCTGCTTCGCCCGCTCGGCACGGGTGGGATGGGCAGCGTCTATCTCGTCGAAGACCTGCGCCGGCCGGGCACCGTCTGGGCCCTCAAGCAGCTCCTCGACGACGGCACCCTCCCCGCCGACGAGGCCGCCCAGGCACGCGCCCGCTTCACCGCCGAGATTGCCCTCATGCGCCGGCTGCGTCATCCCCGCCTACCCCGCTTTGTGGAGAGCTTCGACGAGGGAGGCGCGCGCTACTTCGTGATGGAGTTTATTCCCGGCGGCACACTCGATGAGCGGCTGGCTGCCGCAAGGGCTCCGCTGCCGGAGCGCGATGTGCTGCGCTGGGCGCTCGCCGTCTGCGATGCGCTGACCTACCTCCACGGCCAGCGCCCGCCGATCATCGTGCGCGACCTCAAGCCGGGCAACATCATGCTCACCCCCTCCGGCGATGTGCGCCTGATTGACCTCGGCATCGCGCGCACCTACAAGCCGGGGCAGCTCTCCAACACCGAGAACCTCGGTACGATGACCTATGCCTCGCCCGAGCACCTCGGCCAGACGCAGACCGATCCGCGCTCCGACCTCTATAGCCTGGGCGCGACGCTCTACCATCTGCTGACCTACGTCGAGCCAACGCCGCTGGAGACACCTCCGCCGGGCGCGCTACGCGCCCACGTTCCAGCTCTCAGCGCCGCCACCGAGGCCGCTGTGATCCGCGCCATGCAGCTCGACCCTGCCCGCCGCTTCCAGTCCGCGGCCGAGATGCACGAGGCGCTGGCACATAGCCTGGCCGCGATTGACCCCGCCGCAGCACGCGCTCCCGTGCCAGCGCCCAGGACGCGCCCGCCGGTCGCCACGCGTCCCGTTCCAGCTGCCGCACGGGTGGCTGCTCCCGCACGCGGGCAGGCAGCCACGGGGCCGCCGGCCGCCGGCCCACGCTGCCCACGCTGCGGCCACGCCAATCGCCCCAGCGCCCGTTTCTGCGCCCGTGATGGCACGCCGCTGCAGGCTGCCGCCGCTCCCCCTCTCGCTCGGCCAGCCGCTTCCATGGTTGCCACCGCCCGCCCACCGCGCGGTACGCCGCGTGCCACGCGGGCCGCCACCACGGTCCAACTCGCCCGCGAGGCCTATACCACCGGGCATCTCGCCGCTGCCCTGCGTCACTGCGAGACCGCCATCTCGCAGGGCGCCGCCAACTACGACCTCTACCTGCTGCAAGGGCGCGCGCTCCAGGCGCTCGGCCGCCACGGCGAGGCAGTGAACGCCTTCGGCGCCGCCGCGCGGCTGCGGACCACCGCCGAAGCGTACGCGCTCGAAGCCCAGGCCGCCCGGGCCACCGGCGACGATTCGCGCGCGCTGCTGGCCCTCACCCGCGCTAGGCAGCTCGATCCGCGCGACCCCGATCTCTGCTACCAGCTTGGCCTCGTCTGCCGCGCCCTCGGCCAGCTCGCCCAGGCGGAAGGTGAGCTCGAGATGGCCCTCGCCCTGCGTCCCGGCGACCAGCAGATCGCGCGGGCACTGACCGACGTGCGTGCGGCGGCCGCCAATCGCTCGCGTGCGCCATCGCACGGTAGCGCCTGACATGCGAACCCAACCTCGCTTGGCCGTCAACGTATCTCTGTGCGAGCCGTCCCGTAAGGGCCAGAGCTCGCAACGACGATGTCCCGCTCTGACTGAGAACGATATGGAGGGATAGTCCTGTGGAGTGCATCCAGTGCGGCGCGACCCTGCGCCCCGGCGCGCGGTTCTGCAATACGTGCGGAGCCGTCCAGCCCGTTACCCCTCCCAGCCCGATGGCTGGCGAGCAGCCGCCGGCCGCGGGCGAGCTGCCCGCGCTGGTGAAGCGCCCACCGCGGCCCGTCCGTGCTGAAGACGAGGACGCCGACGAGGACGCCGACGAGCGCGAAGGCGAGGATACCGCGCGGGAATCCGTGACAGCCGAGCCACCGGCCGCTGTCGCCGTTGCCGGCGATGGTCGCATGGCGGCGGCGGCGGATACCATCCCAGGCGGCATACCCGGCGAGCCACAGCCCCTAGCCGCGGCTCCCGCCGAGATGCCAACACCTCCGTCCGTGGCGGTCCAGCCGGAGACCGCTTTGCCTCCCCTGGCTGAAGTCACCGCTCATCGTGCCGTTGAGGGCACACCTCCATCGCCTCATGCTGGCAACGGCCTCGACCAGCCGGCCGAGCAGGCCATACTGCGGGGCGAGGAGCCAGCGATCACGGAGGCAGCTGCCGAGGCACCCGCGACAGATGAGACGGTCGCGCCGGTATCGCCCTCGTCGCCTGAATTGGAGGCCGCGCCTGGCGAACCACCCGGCGATGGAGTCGCTGCTGAGTCCAGTGCGCCTGCTGAGCTAAGCGCATCCGCCACGCCTGCCGCGCGGGAAGAGCCAGCCGAGATTGTCGCACTCCCCGGGCCAGCCGAAGCCGCTGAGCCTGCTGAGCCTGCTGAGTCTGCTGAGCCTTCGGATGCCGGCTGGCTGGTTGACGCCACGACGGCCCCAGCGCTGGAGGTTATGCCGCAGGCGTCAGAGGTGGCGCCTGAACCGCCCGCCGAGCGCCCGTGGCCGCTACCCTCCGGCTTCCTCGTCGCCGGCCGCTACCGTGTCGAGTCCGCGCTGGCCACTGCGTCCGAGGGCGACGACTCCCCCGACGCCGAAAACGTCTATCTGGCCACCGATGCCCGTGGCTACCTGCTCTGCTGGTCGTGCGGTGCGGAACACGGCGAAGCCGCTGCCGGCGAGCGCTTCTGCCCGCGTTGCGGCGCGGATATGCTCGCCCGCGAGCTGACACTGACCGAGCGCCGCCTGGCCGCGTCCGACGATCTCGCCACCGCGCCCCCGCCGCCCGCTGGCGCTGAGCTCCGCTTCCTTGACGTCGGCCGCGAGTATCGCGTCGCGCCCAGAGTCTCTGAGCCGCGGGCGTTCCCCGCTGGACCAGCGCTGGTCATCGGCGCGGCCAGCGACGTTGGCCTGTCGCGCCAGGCCCGCTCTGCTCAAAACGAAGACAGCTTCGGCGTAACGCTGCTCACCCTCAGCGCCGACTCGCGCCGCCGCACGCTCGGCCTCCTCGCCGTCGCCGACGGCCTCGGCGGCCATGTCAGCGGCCAGGATGCCAGTCGCACCACCATCCGCACGCTCGCCGGCGCCGTATTGCGCACGCTTGGCCTGTCGCTGCTCGGCGCCGACTCGAATAGCCCGACGGAAGCACGCGCAGCCGGCGACGTGCAACCCGCGCCTGAAGACCTCCAGCGTGCTTTGCTCGACGGAGCGCGCGCCGCCAACGAGGCACTGCTGGCCGCCAACGCCGCCGCCGAGGCCGACAGCGGCTCGACACTGGTGGCCGCGCTGATCTGGGACGACACTGCCTACGTCGTCAACGCTGGCGACAGCCGCGCGTACGTGTTCGCCGACGGCACGCTCACGCGCCTGACGATTGACCATTCGCTGATCGAAGGGTTGATTGCCGGCGGGCTGGTGGCCCCGGAGGATCGCTACAGTCACCCCCAGCGCAATCAGATCATCCGCAGCCTCGGCGACGATCCGGAGCTGCGCTTCGACCTCTTCGAGCAGCGCCTCGCCCCTGGCTTGCGCCTGTTGCTCTGCTCCGACGGCCTGTGGGAGATGGTGCGCGATCCCGAGATCGCGCGCATTCTGTCTGAGGCGCCGCACCCGCAGGCCGCCGCCGATGCCCTCATCCTCGCCGCGAACGAGAACGGCGGCGAGGATAACATCACCGCTATCGTGGTCGAGGTCCGCGCATAGCGATCGCACCGCCGCGCAACCTCGCCCGCGGGCGATTCGTAACCCTCGTTAGATGCGATCCACGCGGACCCAGCATGGCGCGGCGCATCCCTTCCAGACTCACACCATCCCATGCTCGCACGCCTCACGCACCCCTTGAGGCTGGATGAGAGGAGCCGCAATCGCTATGTCCGGAGAAGTCTCGCTGATCTGTCAGGTGGGTCGCGAGCGCGTCACCACCACCGGCGGCACCCAGCTTGCTTACGTGCTGGCCGAGGCGCGGCCCAGTGCCGCCGTCGCCACTGCCGCCGCGCGCATGCCGCTCAATCTCGCCCTCGTCATTGACCATTCCGGCTCGATGAAGGGCGCCAAGCTGCGCGCCGTCAAGGATGCCGTCAAGCTCGTCATTGACCACATGGATCCCAACGACATCGTCTCGGTGGTCATCTTCGACGACAACGTGCGCGTGGTGGTGCCGGCCCAGGCCGCCACCAGCAAGATGGCGCTGGGGGCCGCGGTTGACGCCATCAAGGATGGCGGCGGTACCTCGATGTCGCTTGGCATGAGCGTCGGCCTGACGGAGCTGCGCAAGCACGCCCAGCCTATCAGCGTCAATCGCATGATTTTGCTCACCGATGGCGTGACCTATGGCGACGCCGACCGCTGCCGCCGCATCGCCGACGACGCGGGCGCCGCGGGCATCGGCATCTACCCGCTGGGCATCGGCGCGGATTGGGACGAGGATCTGCTCGACAACGTCGGCCAGCGCAGTAGTGGCGTTCCCGCCGACTTTATCCGCCGCCCCGACGATGCCCTCGGCATCTTCCAGCGTCTCTTCCAGAGCGCCGCCTCGGTCAGCGTGCGCAATGCGCAGCTCACGCTGCGCCTGCCCGCCGGCGTCACCCCGCGGCGCGCGATCAAGGTGCTGCCGCTGATCGCCGAGCAGAACGCGCAGGCGCTCGCCGACCGCGAAGTGGTCCTGTCGCTAGGCGATGTCGAGCGCGACACACCCCAGGCCGTACTCTACGAGCTGACTGTCGAGCCCAAGCCAGCCGGCACCTTCCGCGTCGCGCAGGCCGAGCTGAGCTACGACGTGCCTGGCCACGGTACGGAGCGCGTGCGGGCCGATGCAGTGATCACCTTCACCAACGAGGTCGTCCCCGCCGAAGAGGCCAATCCTGTCGTCATGAACTATGTCGAGAAGGCTAACGCGCACCGCCTCGTCACCAAGGTGCTCGACGAATTCAAGCAGACGGGCAGGGTCACGACCAAGCTGCACCCGACTGTCACGCGCATCCTCGATCCCGAGACACAGCGCCTGCTCGATCAGGCGGCGGCCGGCGGCGCGCTCTCCAAGGAGGATGTCAAGACGATCGGCAACAAGACCCGCAAGCTGACACAGGCCATCGAATAGGGGTTGCGTCTGCCCATGGAGCGCGAGCAATCTCAGCAGGAGCGTCAGGTGGACGTCCCGGCGCCTGGACGTGCCCACCCGACTGTCCGCTTGGCATCCGAGTGGGCCACGATAGCCATTTGGTGACAACTCCCCTGGCCTATGAGGAAGGCTGGGGCTTCCCGCGACCTGGCACCCTGTCGAGGACGCCCCTCTCGGCGCGGGTAGCGGAGAACGGTATCCACCCGCGAGAACCGATCATGTACGCGCTGGCGCTGCCCCCGCCATGCCATTCACCCGCCATCGGAGCAGGCGGTGTTGCTTGACGGCAAGGGGCTCTTCATCCCCCTATGCCGGAAGGCAGAGGCCTTATGGCCCCACAATGGTAGCGCGAACGCCTCAAACATGGCATACTTGACACAACACGTTACGCGCGAGTTCGCGCGCTGAGAAGGGACTTCACACCATGCGCTGCTCTCAGGGCCACGAGAATCCGGAGGGTTCGGCCTTCTGCGACGAGTGCGGCGAGCGCCTCGACGCCAGCACCGCACCGCAGGTCGCCGTCGCGCCCGCGCCAGCGGAACCGGCCGCCGAGCCGGGTGCGTCCGCGCCGGGTGCGTCCGCGCCGGGTGCATCCGCGCCGGTGAGCGCCGCACCGGCTGCTACGCTCACCATCCTCGCCGACAACTACACCTGGGATCTGCCGAACAAGTCCGAGATCCTGATAGGGCGCGAGGATCCACTCAGCGAGATCTATCCCGACCTCGACCTGACCGAGCACGGCGGCGAGGAGGGTGGTGTCTCGCGTGCGCATGCCAGGATTTACTACGACGGCAGCCAGTTCAGCATCGAAGACCAGAACAGCACCAACTCCACCTTCGTCAACCGGCAGAAGCTGAGCGCCAAGACTCCCGCCCCCATTAAGGACGGCGATGAGATCCGCCTCGGCAAAGTCGCCATGCGCTTCCAGGCGTCCTAACACGGACGGAAGCACGCGTCGAGCGTGTCGCCGAATGGCGCGTACTGCGCTTTGGGTATCGGTCGCTCGGCGGCGCTCCGCTCGCCCGCAGTACTTTGTGGCGTAGGCGGCGCGCAACGGATAGGGTGGGTGCGGCAGCACCCGCCCTATCGTCGTGTCTGACGGATTTCCTGCCGCCGTTGTCCCCTTTTGCCCGCCTCGTGCGGTTCTTCCTACAGAGGCCGATGCGCGGGCATGAGCGGTCGGATGCGCCGAGGGAAGCGGGGAACGATGGCAGGGGTATCTGATGGCGAGCCGGCCAGAGCGGAGCTCGGCGCGTTGATCGTGCGGTTCTCGCCGCCGCTCTATGCTTTCCTGCGCGGCCTCGTCGCCGATCCCGAGCATGCCCGCGACCTGCTGCAGGACGTCTTCTGCGATGCCTGGCGAGCAATCCTGCGCGCTGCGCTGCCCTTCAGCCCTGGGCCAGCCACGAACGTAGACGCCGATGCCACCCAGCGGAGCTGGCTCTTCCATGTCGCCTACTGCCGGGCCGTCTCTGCTCGCCGCCGCGCGCGTCTGCTGCGCTGGCGCTCGCTCGATGCCGACGATGCCGCGGCCTCTGACCCCGCCATCCTGCTGGTCGCGCCGCCCTTCGACGATCAGCTCGCGGAGGATCATGCCGTGCGCGCGGCGCTCGCCAGCCTCACGCGTGACGATGCCGCCTGCCTTCTGCTCAACGTCGTGCATGGCTTCAGCGCGGCCGAGATCGCGCGCATCTGCGACGTCTCGCCCGCTGCCGCCAAGAAGCGCCTCTCGCGCGCCAAGCAGCGCCTGCGCGCCGCCTATCTCGCCCAGAATCCGGACGCCGCGGCCCGCCTCGCGCGCTACCAGCAGGAGGAGCCATCCGCCCATGTCCACGAATAGTCCGGCGCGCAGCCCTGCCTGCGCCGCACTCGCGCCGCTGCTGGCCCTGCGCGATACCGGCGCGCTCGATCCCGCCGAAGAGGTCGCCGTGCGTGAGCATCTCGCCGGCTGCGC
>DASUBU010000114.1:0-42868 GCA_035763125.1 Ktedonobacterales bacterium | reverse complement strand
GCCGAGATGGGACTCGCCGGACTGCTGGCACCTGAGAGCCTCGGCGGATCCGACCTCTCGCGGCTGACCGGTGCGCTGATCTACGAACAGATCGGCGCCGCCGACATGTCAACCGCCGTCTGGCTCGCCGTCCACAACATGGTCACCGGCCTGATCGCCCACTACGGCGACGACAAGCAGCGTTCCCGCTGGGTGTCGCACCTGGCAGGCGGCGAGCTGCTGGGCGCCTTCGCGTTGAGCGAGGCGCACGCCGGCTCCGACTCCGCCAACGTCCGCGCTAGCGCCACGCGCGAAGGCGACGCGTACATCCTCAACGGCGCCAAATACTGGGTCACCAGCGCTGGCGTGGCCGATGTCTACGTCGTCTTCTTGCGCACTGCCGACACCGGCGCGCGGGGCATCAGTGCCTTCGTGGTCGAGCAGGATACACCTGGCTTCAGCATTGGCAAGATCGAGCGCAAGATGGGGCTGCACTCCAGCCCAACCGGCGAGCTGATCTTCGAGCACTGCCGTGTGCCTGCCGGCAATCGCCTGGGCGCCGAAGGCGACGGCCTCAAGATCGCGCTCTCCGCGCTGGACGGCGGCCGCATCAACATCGGCGCGATTGCCACCGGCGTCGCGCAGGCCGCGCTCGACGTCGCCACGCGCTACGCCCAGGAGCGACTGGCGTTCGGCAAGCCCATCGGCGCCTTCGAGGGCATCCAGTTCATGCTGGCCGATATGGCGATGAAGGTCGAGGCGGCGCGACTGCTCGTCTATAAGGCAGGGGCGACGATGGATGAGGCCGGCACGGCGACGCAAGCTGCCGCGATGGCCAAGTGCTTCGCCACCGACGCCGCGATGGAGGTGACGACGAATGCCGTGCAGGTGCTCGGCGGCGCGGGCTACGTGCGCGATTGGCCGGTCGAGCGCTACATGCGCGACGTGAAGGTCGCCCAGATCTTCGAGGGCACCAACCAGATTCAGCGGCTCGTCGTCGCCCGCTCGCTGCTCGGGGAAGCAGCCTCGTCGAAGTAGGATTATGACCGCGCTCGCAACCGCTCGCTCCTCGCCGCTCAGTCCCGCCGCCCGCCGCCGGGGACTGGCGACCATCCTTGCCGATACGTTTCTGGTGTACGGCGGCTTCTTCATGGTAATCCCGCTGATCGCCGTGCATTACGTGGACCGACTCGGCTGGGCCGCGGCCTCCATTGGGCTTGTGCTCGCGCTGCGCCAGCTCCTGCAGCAGGGGTTGACACCGGTCAGCGGTGTGCTAGCCGACCGCTTCGGACCGAAGGGGCTGATCTGCGCCGGGGTGCTGCTGCGCGCCATCGGCTTCGCCGCGATGGCTATCGCGACGACGTTTCCGCTGCTGCTGCTCTCGGCCATCCTTGCGGCGTTGGGCGGCAGCCTCTTCGAGTCGCCCAAGTCGGCCGCCATTGCCGCGCTGACCGGCCCGCAGAATCGCCAGCGCTTCTATTCGCTGGCCGGCGTGATCGGCAGCATCGGCATCGCGCTCGGCACTCAGATTGGCGCGCTGCTACTCTCGGCCGACTTCGCGCTGGTGGCGCTGGTCAGCGGGGCCTGCTTCTTTCTGGACTTCTTCATCACGCTCGCCTTCCTGCCCAATATCAGCGTCGGCGATGGACAGAGCGGCGGCGCGTTGACTCAGGGACTGGGCATGGCGCTGCGCGACTGGCCATTCGTAGCCTTCACGCTGCTATTGATGGGCTACTGGTTCTTGTGGGTCCAGTTCACCATCTCGCTGCCGCTCGCCGCGGAGGCCATCACCGGCACCACCAGCTCGATCAGCTGGCTCTACGGCATCAACTCCGGCATGACGATCCTGCTTGGCTATCCGCTGATTCGGCTGGCCGGGCGCTGGCTGCGGCCGCTGACGATCTTGATGCTCGGCCTGACGCTGATGGCGCTCGGCCTGGGAGGTGTCGGCTTTGCCGGGGGCACGGCAGCCCTGCTCGGCTGCATCGTGCTGGTCTCGGCGGGCACGCTGCTCGCCGCGCCCAGCCAGCAGACCGTCACGGCCTCGCTTGCCAACCCCACCGCGCTCGGCTCGTACTTCGGCATCAACTCGCTGGCGCTGGCCTTCGGCGGGGGCCTGGGCAACTTTAGCGGCGGGCTGCTCTACGACCTCGGCCGGAAGTCGGGAATGCCGGCACTGCCCTGGCTAACCTTCTGCGCGGTGGGGCTTGCCGCCGTCGCCGGCTTGCGTGTGCTGGCGCTGCGCCTGCCACGACCCACCGCCACCTCGCCCGCTGGGGCGCCGTCACGAAGCGGCGCCGCGGATTCACTGCCACCGGCGACGAGTGCGCCCGTTCATGCGCCAGGCACCCACCGGCGGCTGCCCCTGCGCATCGGCAGACGCGGCCGGCGTGGGCGAGCGGCGATGGCGCCTGTGGCCCATGCCGAGCGCCCGCCAGCCGACCAGATGGCTATCAAGCAACACGACTGATTGCCGTGCCGCGACAGGGCCGCGGCGTACTGCTGGATGGCTGGTCAATGCGCGGCAGTGCGGGCGAAAAACCTCCAGTAGGCGCTTACCAGCCGATGGCGGCGCCCTCGGAGCGGGGATCCGAGCCGCCGTGCAGCACGCCAGTGGCCTGGTCAATGACGATGCCGTTGGCGTGGCCGACCTGCGAATCCCAGCGCCCGAGCCGCTCGACAGTGTGGCCGAGCCGGCGCAGCGCCTCAGCGGTCTCCTCCGGGTAGCGCGCCTCCAGCCAGACGCGCTCCGGCGTGCCCATGGCGGCCTGGCCGTCGAGCCAGCGCGGCAGCTCGATGGCTGCCTGAATGTTGTAGCCGTAGCGGGCGAGCGCGGCATAGACCTGCAGGTGGGTCTGCGGCTGGCCGTCACCCCCCATCGCGCCGAAGACCACCGCCGGCTTGCCGCCACGCAGCGCCATGGAGGGAATCAGCGTGTGCAGCGTGCGCTTGCCAGGGGCGAGCGCATTAGCGGACTCTGGGTCGAGCGAGAAGTACGCGCCCCGATTCTGCAGCGCGATGCCCGTGCCGTCCACGACATAGCCACTGCCAAAGCCGCGATAGTTGCTCTGGATCAGCGAGATAGCGTTGCCTTCGCCGTCGGCGGCGCAGAGATAGATGGTGTCGCCGGTCGTGCCGCCAGGCGCGACGGAGGTGCCCGCTCGGTCGCGCGAGATGAGCGCGGCACGCGAGGCAAGATAGTCCGGTGTGATCAGCGCGGCAGGGTCCATGCGCATGTGGGCGAGATCGGTCAGATACGCGTTGCGGTCGGCGAATGCGAGCTTCTTGGCCTCGACCTCGAGATGCACCGTCTCCGGCGAGAGCGGATTGTCGCCCAGCGCGAGATCGTTGACCATGCCGAGCATTTGGAGGGCGGTGACACCCTGTGTGTTGGGCGGCAGCTCGTACACGTCAAGGTCGCCGAAGCGCACAGACAGCGGCTCGACCCACTCGCTGGTATGCGCCGCGAGGTCCTCCCCGGCGATGAGGCCTCCGTTGGAGGCGAAAAAGTCGGCGATGCGGCCGGCCAGCTCACCGCGATAGTAGTCGTCCGTGCCGCGCTCGGCGAGACGGCGTAGGCTGGCGGCCAGATCTGGCCGGCGGAAGATGCTGCCGGCCGCTGGAATCTGCCCGCCCGGCATGAAGTGGTCACGGAAGGAGCGGTGGATGAAGGGCATCGTATCCATCCGCGCCAATGAGGCATGCAGGCCCGGGCCGACGGAGAAGCCCTCCTCGGCGTACGCGATGGCCGGCGCGAGGGAGCGGTCGAGTCCCGCGCGGCCGAAACGCTCGGAGAGGTGGCGCCAGCCATCCGGGCAGCCGGGAACAGTGACGGTGTGGATGCCAAAAGGCGGCATCTCCTCGTGGCCCAGCTCTCGGTAGCGCTCGATGGTCGCGGCGGCGGGGGCGCGCCCGCTAGCGTTGAGGCCGTAGAGCCGTCGGCTTGCGGCATCCCAGACGATGGCGAAGAGATCGCCCCCCAGGCCGCAGAGTTGGGGATACACCACCTGGAGGGTAGCGTTGGCGGCGATCGCGGCATCCACCGCGTTGCCTCCGGCACGCAGGAGATCGAGACCCGCCTGCGCGGCGAGATAGTGGGGCGCCGCCACGACGCCGTGGGTCGCCATTGTCACCGGGCGATGCTGCAAATCAAGCGTCACGGCGGCACCTTGCTCACTTTCTAACGGCCAGCGCTATGGCTGGCGTACGCTTTCCTCGCCTTCGGCTCCTTCAGCCTCGGCTTGGTCGAGATAGAACTGCTGGATATGATTGTAAACCTGCTCGGGAAACTGCAAATCGCGGTAGACGTCGCAGCCCCGTGGGTCGTCAACCTCCAGGCAGATCGGGAAGTCCTGGCGCTGCTGCCAGCGCAGGATGGTGTCGCGCTGCGGCGGGCTGTAATCCCGCTCGGCGACCTCGGTGACGAGGGCGAGCGCGTCCTCGTGCGAGACGTCGGGCTGACGTTCGAGCAGGCCGACGAGCTCATCCTCCCTCATAAAGAAACGCGCCACCATGACAAACGTCAACCGCCCGTAATGGCCAATGTCCGTGCCGGCCTCAAGGCCGTCGAGCAGATGTCGCATCATCGGTGAGTCACTAAGCTGGCTGTCCTGGCCGCGCTGACCTGATGTCTTCCGCTTGTCGCCGCGCTCGCCCGCGTGGCGGCGCTGCTGTTGCTGCCTATTGCTCATCTGAACCCTCCTCTCGATAGAACACCCGTTCAAGCAGCATCAAGTGCACAGTCCATGCCAGCACGCCAACTCACGATCCCCTCACGCGCACGTCATACGGAACCCACGCCGAAAGACCAGGTACGGTCTGGCCGAACGGCCGATTACCCGGCGCGCGGGAAGCTGCTATCACTCTGTGGTAGCCAGTGTGGTATTGGGCTGGTCGTGAGTGTGAGAGGAGAAGAGGACATGAGTGTCTTTACGCAGGCCGAGCTGGCCTATTTGCAGACTCAGCGGCTGGGTCGCATCGCCACGGCGGGGCCCGACAGCCAGCCGCACGTCGTACCTGTTGGCTTCCGCTACAATCCCGACCACGACACGATTGATGTCGGCGGCCACGGCTTCGCGGCCCGCAAGAAGTACCGCGACGTCCTGCGCAATCCGCGCGTAGCGTTCGTGATTGACGACCTGGCCTCGGTCACGCCATGGCGAGTGCGCGGAATTGAGATCCGCGGGACGGCGAAGGTGCATGAGAGCGGCGGCGAGCAGATCGGGCCAGGCTTCGATCCTGAGATGTTCCGCATCCAGCCGGCTCGTATCATCAGTTGGGGCCTCGGCGAAGGCGGCATGGCCGGCAACGCGCGCACAGTTGGCTCGGCGGCCAGTTAGCGCGATCCGGCTGCCCCTGCCCGCCGCGCTACTCCAGCCGCCCGACGCTGTCGCCAGCGTACTTGCGCATTAGGTGATCGGTGTAGGCGCTATAGGCGTCGGCGAGAGCCGGCGAGTCAATGATCAGGATGTTCTCGGCATTGAACTCGGCGCTGCGCGAAAAGTTGTACGAGCCGGTGATGACGGTATCGTCCACCACCAACGTCTTGTTGTGCATGTAGTCATGCCGCGCATTGGGAGCGAAGGGCGTCGAGTTCTTGCCCACCAGGCCAGCGGCTGCGACGATGTCTTCGACCGCCGGGATCTTCCAGCGGTTGTGGCGGACGGCCTGCCAATCCACCAGCACCTGCTGCATCTGCGTGCGATCGTAGATACCGCTGACCGGCGCCTGATTTGTGCGCAGCAGGTCGCTCAGCGCGGAGATGAAGCCGCTGGAGTTGAGCAGCATACTGCAGATGCGCACGCGGCGGGTCGCGCCGGCGACGATCCGCGCGACGTCGTAGTCAATGGTCGGGCCGCAGCCCGGCGAGAAGTAGACCTGGACCATCGCGGGCGCATCCTCGTAGCGCAGCTCGACGGGATCGGTGTCAATGTCGCCAGTGTCGGCGATGTCACCGGATTGCCACAGCGCCTCGAAATCCTGGGTGTAGGCACGGGCGAGAACCGGCGAGGGCAGGATGAGGATGTTGTTCTCTTGCAGCGTCCAGGAGTCATCGGTGAAGTTGGTCGAGCCAGTCCAAACGGCGGCAGATTGCAGCCCGGCATCGCGAACGATGTACTTCTGGTGCATCAGCTTCATGCCGCCGATGCGCCGGAAGGGGTAGCCGAGCGACTGGACGAAGCCATCAGTACCGGAGGGCGCGGGGTCCATGCCAGCAACCAGTTGAGGGACGGGGAGCTTGTCGGCATCGAAGGCGATGCGGATGCGGACGCCGGCCCGCGCGCGCGCGCCGAGCGCGCCGGCCAGGATCACTTTGAGCGGATCGCTCAGGCGGAAGTCGTAGATCGCGATGTCGAGACTCTGCTGAGCGCTGGCGATGAAGTCCGCCAATCGCTGGGCCACACTCTGCGCCGTCTGCTCGCCCTCCGCCAGGAACCGCACCTCGATGGCGCTGGCGGGCGCCTCCCCTGGCCCGCTCGCCGCATCATTCATACACTCCACCCAATCGCTAATCGCTTACCGCCCGATTCTCTTCACCCAATCGTGCCGTGTGTTGCCGCCCAAAGTCAACTCCGCAAGTGCGCCGTCATTGCTCGGTGCCGGTCATCGGTCGGGTGGCCTGGGCAAGCTTCTCATTGGGTGTCACGTCTTGCTGGCCGGTGACGGCGATACGTTGCTCGACCTGCTGCTGCACCCCCGTCTCGATCAGCAGCATGACCTGCTCGATGTCGTCGGTGAGGGTCCAGATGGAGAGATCGCCGGGCGAGATCGTGTGAAACGTCTCCAGCAGCATCTCGCGCATCCAGTTGGCGAGCGGCCCCCAGTAATCGGTGCCGACCATGATGATGGGCGCCATGTGGTCCACCTTGCCGGTCTGCACCAGCGTGAGCAGCTCAAAGTACTCGTCGAGCGTGCCGTAGCCGCCGGGGAAGAAGACATAGGCCTCGGCGGAGAAGTCGAGCATCACCTTGCGGCTGAAGAAGTAGTGAAAGCTTTCGCTCATCGTGACGAAGGGATTGGTGCGCTGCTCGTGCGGGAGCTGGATGTTGAGGCCGACGGAGGTGCCGTGCGCCTCGCAGGCGCCCTGATTGGCGGCCTGCATGATGCCCGGGCCACCGCCAGTGACGACGGTGTATCCAGCCTGGGCGAGCCGCCAGCCAAGCTGGCGGGCCTTCTCGTAGTAGGGGCTGGATTCGGCAAAGCGCGCGGAGCCGAAGACAGTGACGCTGCGCTGGATGTGGGCAAGGAAGCTGAAACCCTCGACGAATTCGGACATGATGCGGAATATTCGCCAGGTGGGATCGTGTTCGTAGTCGAAGGCTTCGCGGGCACGGTAGGGGAACGGGAGTTGGTTGGGCGTGCTCGCCATGCCGGGCCTCGCTTCAGGAACTGAGACGCCCACGCGGGCATCGCATACGGCGCTGCTGTAGCCGATATCGTAGCACCGACCGTCTGCCCCACGGAACAGTCGCATGCTCCAGCGCAGATCGGGTCGCAGGAATCGAGCCGTCAAGGGTCCGCATCGAGTCGGAAGGGGTGTCAGCAACACGCCCCAACAAAATGTACGCGGAGAGGTGGCGGGGCTTGGCGCGTCGAGCACATGGCCGTGCCGCGGCCCCTCACGGCTTGCTCGATGAATCCAAGCGGCGCAGCCAGAACCAGGCGGAGGGCAGGTCGTGGAAAGTGCCCCCCAGCACACGCTCAACGGTGAAGTCAGCGGCGAGGAGCGCGCGCACCTCGTCCTGGGTCATGCCGACCGTTCGGCCGTGCACGACGCGCGGCGAGAACGTGTAGAGCAGAAATAGGGCTTGTGGAGCGGCGACCCGCGACAGCCCGGCGGCATAGCGAGCGCGGTCAGCGGGCGGCAGACCATGCAGGCAGCCGACATCGAAGAGCAGATCGAAGGGGGCACCGAGATCGAGGGTCTCCAGCGCGGTGACATCGCCGCGCAAGAAGCGCACAGATCCAGGCAGGGTAGCCGCTGCGGCCGCCTTGGCCTTCGCCCGCGCAATGGCGGGGCCAGCGAAGTCAACGCCGGTGGCATGCCAGCCGTGGCGCGCGAGGTAGAGCGCGTTGGTGCCGGTGCCACAGCCCAGATCGAGGGCACGGCCTGGCGGTGCGGCGTGTGGCCCCTCAATGGTTTCGACCAGCTCCGGCGGGCTGATCCCGGTATCCCAGCGCGCCTGGCCCCGCAGGTACGAGAGCGTGAAGCTCATGCGGCGGCGCAGCGTGTCGAGCCGGTCGCGAGCGGAGCGGCGAGGCATAGCGATGCTCCTCAGTGGTGGACGGTGCGAGGACACACGACCTCTGCGTGCCATCGTACCATGAGCCGCGCCCGCTGCCCAAAGCGAGGGGGGGCACAAGGAGGGGCGCACAACGTAAGCACGTCCATACTGCGCGGCCAGACTGATTGTGGGGGACTCTGCCTCGATTCGGTCTCGCGCAGCGTGGCCGAATCGCGTTATGGCGAAGACGCAGCGCCAGGACTGCCCGATCTAGCGGCCCGCCGCGCGCGAGACAACAGCCACCAGCCACGGGCCAGCTTGAGGGCCTCGAACCAGAGAATGCTGGCAAATCCGGCAGCCAGGCAGATCAGCAAATCATTTGGGTGGAGGAAGGCGAAGCCGAACAGGCCGCGCAAGAAGGGAACGTACAACACCAGCGCCAGAAGCGCCACCGCACCGCCGATGATCCACCACAGAGCGGCGTTGGGCGAGCGCAGCGTGGCGAAGATGACGCGCGTTCGCGAGCGCGTGGTGAGCACCAGCGCCAGATTGGCGATGACCAGTGTGGTGAAGGTGAGCGCGCGGGCCTCGCTCTCTGATGAGCCGAGAGCGAGCGAAAGCCGGAAGACGGCCAGCACAATCGCGAAGATGCTCGCGCCCTCTAGGAGGCTGAGCCCGACGATCGCGCGCGTGAAGAGTGGTGCCCTGGGATCGCGCGGCGGCCGGCGCATGACGTCCGCCTCTTCGGGCTCGGCCTCGAAGACAACCGAGCTGGCCGGATCAATGATGAGCTCCAGAAAGACGATCTGGACCGGCATCAGCACCAGCGGCCAGCCGAAGAGCACCGGCAGCAGCGCCATGCCGGCGATCGGCACGTGGATGGCCAGCACATAGGACATCGCCTTACGCAGATTGTCGAAGATGCGCCGACCCATACGAACCGCCCGCACGATGGAGGAAAAGTCGTCGTCGAGCAGCACCAGCGCCGCCGCCTCGCGCGCGACGTCGGTCCCGCGGCCGCCCATGGCGATGCCGATATTCGCCGCCTTGAGCGCGGGGGCATCGTTGACGCCGTCGCCCGTCATGGCCACAATCTCGCCGCGCGCCTTGAGCGCCTCGACGAGCCGCAGCTTTTGCTCCGGCACGACGCGGGCGAAGATGTTGGTGGTCTCCACGCGTTCGCGCAGCGCGGCGTCGTCCATCGCATCCAACATCGGACCTGTGATGACGCGGTCGGGATCGCGCAGGCCGATCCGCCTGGCAATCGCCTGGGCCGTGCCAGGGTAGTCGCCGGTGATCATCACCACGCGGATACCGGCACCGTACGCTTCCTGAACCGCCGCCGGCACCTCAGGGCGGATAGGATCGGCGAGCCCGATCAAGCCGATAAGCTCAAAGTCGAAGCCATCGGGCTGCGCGGGCAGGTTCGGCGAGATAGCACGCGCCCGCGCCACGCCGAGGACGCGCAGTCCATCCCTCACCATCTCGGCGACATGCTCCATGAGCGCTGCGCGCGCGGACCCTTCGAGGTGGCACAGGTCCGCGATGGCCTCTGGCGCGCCCTTGGTCGCCACCATGCGTCCGGCGCTCTCAGGCGACGCCCACACGCGCGTGACAGCCAGCAGGTGCGGCGTCAGGGGGTACTCGCGGACGAGGATCCAGCCGGAGCGTGAACGGTCAGCCGGCGGCAGCGCGGCCTCCGCGAACGCATGGATCGCCTTCTCCATCGGATCAAAGGGATCGCTCTGGCTCGCCAGCACGCTATACTCGGCAAGCTCGCGAAAAGCCGGAGGGATCGGCTGCTCGGCGTGTTGCCCAAGTGAGAACGTGTCGCCATGGGAGAACAGCTGCCGAACGGTCATGCGGTTCTGCGTGAGCGTGCCGGTCTTATCCACGCACAGCACGGTCGCCGCGCCAAGCGTCTCGACGGCCGGCACGCGGCGCGTCAGCACACGCTTCTGCGCGAGTCGCCATGCGCCCAGAGCCAGGAAGACGGTGAGCACGACCGGGAACTCTTCGGGTAGCACCGACATCGCCAGCGCGATCCCGGCGAGTATGCCGTCGAGCCACTGGCCGCGCAGCAGGCCGTAGCCGACCACGAGCACGACGCAGAGCAAGAGGCCCCAGATTGCCAGGAAGCGGACGACGCGGCCGGTCTCGCGCTGTAACGGTGTCCGCTCGACTCGCAACCCTTGCAGCGCGCGGCCGATCTTGCCTATCTCGCTCCTCGGGCCGGTCGCGAGCACCTCGGCGATGCCGCGCCCCTGGACGATCAACGTGCCGGAGTAGACGAACGGTTGATCGTCGCCGCCAGGCCGAGCCATCGTCTGCCCGCCGTCTGCCATCGCCCCAGTGGTCCGCGCCAGCGGCAGCTTGCGCACCGGCACCGACTCGCCGGTCAGCAGGGACTCGTCCGCCGTGACATTCGCGCCGGAGAGGAGCACGCCATCGGCGGGAACACGATCGCCCTCGGCCAGCACGATCAGGTCTCCGCGCACGACGTCGCGTCCGGCGATGCGCTGCTGCGTGCCGTCGCGGATGACGAGCGCGCGCGGACTAGAGAGATCGCGCAGCGCTTCGAGGGCGCGCTCGGTCTTGCGCTCCTGATACAGGGTGATGCCGATGATGAGGAAGATCGAGGCAAGCAGGGCAAGCGCCTCGCCGAGACTGCCGAGCACGAGGTAGACCGCGCCGGCCGCGATGAGTAGGAGAAACATCGGCTCGCGCGCAACGTCGGCGGCGACCGCGAGAATTCCGCGTTTGCGAGAGGACGACAGCTCGTTATAGCCTTCCTGGCGCAGCCGTTCCGCGACCTGCTGCGAGGTCAGCCCACGTACCTCGGTGAGGCTGGCATCCTGGATCAGCACGTTCTCGCCCTTCCTCAGTGAATAACGTCGAGTAGGTCGTACCTTCCGGCCAACGGCACCTCTCTATGCGCACTCGACAGCGCAAAGACGGTGCCGTCGTAGAGCACACAGGCCGTGCAGAGTCCCCAATGCTCCCTGCCATGACCACCACGGCGGCGCGACTCCGGACAGGGCCGGCAGGCCGCTTCACATCGGACGATATGGCACGCCCCTCACGCCGGGAACACGAGGCGCCCTCGCAATGTCACGAACGTCATACGAGCAGGCGCAGCAGAAAGCCGGGGCGCAGGATAGCCGCCGGCGGCAGGAAGTCGCCCGTCACGGCAACTACTGTGTGCGGGAGATCGGGCTTGCGTGCCATCACGGCGGCGAGGCGATTGGCCAGCGGTGGAACCTGCACGGCGGACTGGATGAGGTACTCGACGGCACGCTTGCCGCGAAAGTCGGCGCGGCAGAGACGGTCGTAGCGCGCGAGCGTGTCCGCATTGAGCGTGCCCTGGCTGAGCGCGTCGTGGGCGACCCTGGCGGCGAGCTGGGCGGTGCGCAGCGCGTGGTAGATGCCCTCACCAGTAAAGGGATCGAAGTAGCCGCCGGCATCGCCGGCCAACAGCAGCCCATCGCCGGAGAGCCGCCGTACGTGGACGCTGAGGCGGCTGACGGCAAGCGTGGGACGGACGACATGCGCGTGATCCAGGCGGCCGTGCAGACGCGGGAAGGTCTCCAGCGCCTCCCGCAGGAACGCCTCCGGCCGGCCGGCGAGCCTGGGGCCGTCGCGGCGCTCGTCCACGACCATGGCGACATTGCAGCGGTCGCCGCGCGCGGGTGGGTCGAGCGGGGCAAGGCCGACATAGCGGCGGCTGGCGACGTGCATTTCGCCGTAGTCCGCCAAGCTGGCGATGCCGCGTAGGTGGGCGACCAGCGCGATCTTGCGCAGCCGGCCGCCGACGCGCAGGCCAAGGCGCTGCGCGACAGTGGAGTGGACGCCGTCGGCGGCGATCAGCAGCCGCGCACGAACCGGCTCACCACTGGGCACAGGCGTCAGCGTCCAGATACCAGCATCGCGCACGAGGGTGGCGAGACGCCAGCGCTCGCGCAGCTCGGCGCCGGCGGCCTGCGCGCCACGGACAAGCGCGGCATCCAGCACGAGACGCGGCACGGCGAGGCCGGTCTCGAAGTACGGCTGGCCGGCGGAGTCGCGTGTCGCCGCGAAGTCACCTTGAAAGCAGCGGCCGTTGGGCGCGTAGATGCGGAAGCCGCGCAGACGGGCGGGATGAGCGGCGGCAATCTCGTCGAGCACACCTAGCTCGCGCAGCAACGGCTCGGCGGCGGGGCTGAGGTATTCGGCGCAGGGCTTATCGCGCGGGAACGCCGCTTTGTCGAGCAGCACAACGCGGCAGCCGGCACGCGCAAGATGGATCGCGGCGGCTGAACCCGCGGGACCGGCGCCGACTACCGCGGCGTCGTAGATCGTGCCGTCAGCCGGCATAGGTGTGCTCCTGGGGAGGGTAGGAACATGAACGAGACGATGGTTAGAATCGGGCGCGCGTGTATCACTGGTGCGGACTACGCGAAGCCGGAGGCGACGAGCGCGAGGCGATAGGGAAACAGCATACGCACGCGTGCGTCATGCAGGCCAGCGCGCTGGGCGAGCGCGCGCAGCTCAGATGTCGTGTATGCCCGCCGCACAGAGGCGGGCGCGTCGTGGCGGGTAATGGCGTCCATTGCCAACAGACGTGTGAGCGCGATCACACTGGCGTGGGCCAGATGGGCGCGGGCGGCATCGAAGACGAGCACACGACGGCCGACGCGCGCTAGCTCGCGCAAGATGGCAACGGCGGCGTCAGGGGCGAAGTGATGCAGGGCGAGTGTGCAGAGCGCGATATCGAAGCTGTCCGCGGGATACGTGAGCGCGAGCGCGTCCTGGCGCTCGACGCTCAACCCAACAGCGCCAGCGCACTGCTCACGCGCAATGGCGACCATCTGCGGGCTGAGGTCGCTGGCGACGATCTGCGCGGGGATGCCGGTGCGCGCCGCCCAACCGGCGATGGCGAGCGGGATATCGGCCGAGCCAGAGGCCACGTCGAGCAGCGAGAACGCGCTCGCGCCAGCCGCACGGACCTCGCGCTTCACCGCGCGCACCGCCGAGGTGCGCCACCCCAGCAGCGCGTTGATACGCCGGATGTCGCGCAGATTGCGGCGCAGCGCAGCCTCGTCCAGCTCGCCTTCGTCGAGCAGCTCGCGGATCTGAGCATCGCGCACGCGCATCCCTATTCTCCTGACGCCTGGGTGCGACAAGCCATTGGTCTCAGTCTGCGTCCTATAATGGGTGGGTGTCGCCGGTCGGCACAGAGTATACGCGATAGCGCCACGACAACGCGACACCCGCGCTGGCCCGGCCCGGAATCTGCATATCCGGCGGCCAACACCCAGCAGAAGGAGAGGCGCGCATGCTGCCGATCGGCGACAATCCCGGCCCCAGGCGTCGCATTCCCTACGTCAACTACGCGCTGATTGCCATCAACGTGGTGGTCTTCATCCTGGAGGTGGTCGAGGGGCCCTGCTTCCAGGTCGCCTACTCCCAAATTCCCGCGGCTCTGCTCTCCGGGCAGCCTGCGCAGATTCAGGGGTGTCCCTACGGGCAGCCCTCGCCGGTGTGGGTAACGCTGTTCACCTCGATGTTCATGCATGCCAGCTTGCTGCACATCGGGGGCAATATGCTGTACCTGTGGATCTTCGGCGACAACGTCGAAGATCGGCTGGGGCACCTGGGCTATCTCATCTTCTACCTCTTCTGTGGGCTTGCGGCGGACGCGGCACAGATCGCCATTGATCCGTCTTCCACGGTGCCCAATCTCGGCGCGAGCGGCGCGATTGCGGGGGTGCTGGCGGCGTACCTCGTCTTCTACCCCGGCTCGCGCGTGCGCACGCTGGTCTTCCTCGGCTTCTTCGTAACCATGACCGACCTCTCGGCACTGATCGTGATCGGAGTGTGGTTCGTCCTGCAGCTCGTGAGCGGGCTCGGCAGCCTTGGCGCCGTGCAGCAGGGCGGTGTAGCCTACTTTGCGCACATCGGCGGCTTCGTGGCTGGATTGGTGATCGCTCTGCTGCTGCGCCGGATCCTCAAGTCACCGGCCTATCAGACGACATATCCCGCCTGGCCCGCGCACCGCGACCTGCGAGGCGGCTCCCCCTGGTCGCGATGGTGACAGCCGCCGGACATCTCGTGCTGTGTGGGAAGACGCGGTCTTCGTCCCTGATGGTAGGATTGGGATAGGGATTAAGAGAGGCGGTGGAGGCGACACCGCTGGTTGCCCCAACCACTGCTGCCCTGCTGGGAGGACATCATGTTCGGCCACATACCTGAGCTGATGGTGGTGCTGGTGGTCGGCCTGCTGATCTTCGGCCCCAAGCGCGTGATCGAGATGGGATCGGTGGCTGGCAAGATGCTGCGCGAGCTGCGCGAAGCGGTCAAAGACATGAACTGGAGCACGCTGGTGGCCGACGAGGACGGCAAGAATCCGCTGGCGGAGCTGCGCGACCTGCCGCGCACGTTCACCGCGTCCCCGCCCGCCACGCCATCCACTGCCGCCGCTCCGCCCCCCACCTCTACGGTCGTCGAGAGCGTGCCGGTCCCGGCCGCCGAGAGTAGTAGTCCACCGCAGGAACAGGTAGCTGGACCAGAGCAAGCTTGACACCAGTTTGACACAGGAGACAGCCACCCCCATGAGCGACAAGAGCTCGCGGTCGCGCGAGGGACGCAGCCAGCGCGAGCGGATGCTGGCCGGTGAGCTGTATATCGCCGACGACCCCGAGCTCGCCGCCGAGAGCCTGCGCGCGGCGAAGCTCACAGAGCAGTTCAACACCAGTGATCCTGGGGATTCCGAGTCGCGCCGCGCCGTCCTGCGCAAGCTGCTAGGCTCGCTTGGAGCGGGCGCCGAGATTCGTCCACCACTGCGCTGCGACTATGGCTACCAGATTCACGTCGGCGCGAGGACATTCATCAACTTCGGCGCGGTATTTCTCGACGTCGCGGCGATCACCATCGGCGAGGACGTGCAGGTGGGTCCCAATGTGCTGTTCCTGACCGCCACGCACCCCGTCGAGGCCGCAGCGCGCCGTGCGAAGCTCGAATCGGCCAGGCCGATCACCATCGGAGACAATGTCTGGCTTGGGGGTGGGGCGATCATCCTGCCAGGGGTCACCATCGGGGAAAACACGGTGGTAGGAGCCGGCGCGGTGGTAACCAAGGATGTGCCAGCCAACGTGGTCGCCGTTGGCAACCCGGCTCGCGTTCTTCGCTCGTTATGACACAGCGAGTGTAGGCGAGATCCCCCGCAGGATGAGGTGTGATATCACAGGCGCCTGAAGCGCGCAGCGTGCATGTTGCGTGCGACACTCAGCTTCCCCGGCGTGGCCGCCAGCGCCTCCCGGACGCGCTCGCGCAGCTCTGGGCTCATTACGATGCGCTCCCACCCGTTCATCTGCTCGACCCACGCATCGAAACTGTCGAAGTGATAGCGGTACGTGAAGAAGAGATCGGCCTCGGGGGCAAAGAGCTTGTCGTCCACGACGGTCTGCAGCGCAGTCTGAGCAGCTCGCTCGGCATCATATCCCGGTGACTCGTCCAGCTCAGCAACGCGCAGCGTGCGGTCGCCGTGCTGAATCTCGACCCATGAGTCATGGCGGGCCGGCTGGATGTCGAGCAGGACACCGCCGGGGCGCAGCGCGGCGTGGATGGAGCGTAGGGCACGCACGGCACCCTCAGGCACGATTCATCACAAGCTCCACGCCAGCAGAGCCACGTCGAAGGCTTCCGCGGGCAGTTCGGCGGTGATGACGTCCGCCACCTGGAAACGCACCGTCGGTCGTAGACGCGCCGGCAGCGCCGCCCACGCCGACTCGACTGCGGACGCGCTTGGATCGAGGCCGAGGGCCGAGCGCGCCACGTCCGCATAGCGCCAGGTCAGGCGGCCATCGCCACAGCCGATCTCCAGCACGTCTTTGCTGGTGAAGCTGACGAGCTGGTGGAGAGCTCGCGTCTCGTTTCCCTCGGGGTCCCGCAGTACAGCCATCTATGCCCCCACGTTCACAGTGCTCGGCGTTCGGGCCGCTCAGTCACAGCCTATCATACGTGACTAGAGATGCAGCAGGCGTTCCAGTTTCGCGGTGTCCTTGTTCGGGCCGATCACTGCCAGCCGCAGCGAATCGTCGGTGAAGATGCGCTGGGCGAGGCGCTGGATGTCGGCGGCGGCGACGGCGTCGAGGCGCGCCAGGGTAGCGTCCAGCTCGCGAATCTCGCCGAGCAGCGCCTCCTGCGTGCCCAGCCATGAGGCGACGCGGCCCGAATCCTCCAACCCCAGCACCAGCCGGCCTTTGGCGTACTCCTTGGCGCGGCGCAGCTCCGCCTCTGCGGGCGGCTCATCGCGCAGGCGGTCAAGCTCCGTCAGGATTGCCCGCAGCGCTGCCTCGGTGCGGCGCGGCTCCACGCCCGCCGAGACGACGAACGCGCCGGTATCATGGAAATGCACGGGCGAGGTGCCGACATCGTAGGCCAGGCCCTGCCGCTCGCGGACCTCCAGGAAGAGACGCGAGCTCATGCCGTCGCCCAGAATGATGTTCATCAGCCACATCGCGTAGTCGTCGTCGTCGCGATGCGGAATGCCGGCGGCGAACAGGCAGAAGTTGGTCTGTTCGGTGCGGCGCGTCTCCAGCCGCACGCGCGCGCCATCGGCCGAAGGCGGCGACGGCGTCCAGAGCGGCGACGCGCCGCCGGTCCAGTCGCCGAGCAGACGCTCGGCAGTCTCGACGACTCGCTCGTGTGTGACATCGCCGCCGACGGTCAACACCAGCGCGCCGGGGACATAGTGGCGCTGCCAGTAGTCTTCCATCGCCGTGCGGGTCAGCGCCTCGACGCTCTCGCGTGTGCCGGCCACCTCGCGGCCCAGCGGTCGCCCCGCCCAGAAGGTCTCGTCGCCGAGCACGCCAACCCATTCTGCCGGGCTGTCGCGGTACATCCCCAGCTCTTCGATGATGACACGGCGCTCTTTCTCCAATTCCGGCGCCTCGAAGCGCGGATGTCGCACCATATCGGAGATCAGACCCATGGCCAGGTCGAAGTGCTGGCTGGCAAGCCGCGCGGAATAGACGGTCAGCTCTTTGTCGGTGCCAGCGTCGAGCAGTCCGCCGACACCCTCGATGGTCTCGGAGATCAACTGGGCGGTAGGGAAGCGCTCGCTGCCCTTGAAGAGCATGTGCTCGATCAGGTGAGAGACGCCGGCCTCCACGTCACTCTCATAGCGCGAGCCAACGGTGAAGAAGTAACCCAGGCTGACCGAGCGGACATGCGGCATAGGTGCGGTGAGAATACGGATGCCATTCGGCAGCGTGGCGCGAGAGTACATGAAGTGCGGTTCCTCAGCAGACAACCGCGGCGCCGTACGGGTGGCGCCGCTCCCGCATTATACCGCGCCGCACGGCTCGCCTGCGCGCCGGAGACTGGCGGGCTTGCGCGTGGCGATCAGCGCGGCTATGGTACACATGAGGCTGATGCGCTCGGCGCGCATCGGGCCGCCAGCCTGAAGCAGCTTGAGGACTGGACATCGCATGGGCATGACCAATACGCGCGCCGCCAAAGGCCCGCATGCCGGCAACAGCGGCAAGGCAGACGCTGCCGAGCGCGGAGCCGCCGCGGTGCGCGTCGAAGGACTGCGGAAGAGTTACGGCGAGCGTGTCGCCCTGCGCGAGCTCTCGTTTGAGGTGCGGCCGGGAGAGATTTTCGCACTGTTGGGGCCGAACGGCGCCGGCAAGACAACCACCATCGAGATCCTGGAGGGCTACCGGCGTCCTGATGCTGGGACGGTGCGCGTGCTGGGGCTGGAGCCGCGGCGCGACGCGGCGGTGCTGAAGCCGCAGATCGGCGTGATGCTGCAGCAGGATGGGTTGTATCCCAGCCTGCGGGCGGCGGAGGTGCTGCGACTCTACGCGCGCTTCTTCGCCGAGCCGGAGGACCCCGATGCGCTGCTGCGGCTGGTGGGACTGACGGACGCGGCGGCGACGCGCTGCCGGCAGCTTTCCGGCGGCCAGAAGCGGCGGCTAGCGCTAGCGGTGGCGCTGGTGGGGCGACCGCGGCTGCTCTTTCTGGATGAGCCGACGACCGGCATGGACCCGCAGGCCCGGCGCGCCACGTGGGATATTCTGCTGGGGCTGAAGGAGCGCGGCGCGACGATCCTGCTGACGACGCACTTCATGGACGAGGCGGAGCGGCTGGCCGACCGAGTGGCCATCATAGACACTGGCGAGATGATCGCGCTCGATACGCCGGCCGGGCTGACCCGCGGGCAATCCACGACAGGTACCGAGGTGGCCTTCACTGCCGCGGCCGGGCTAGATCTGGCGGCGCTGGGGGCGCTGCCCTCGGCGCGGGCGGCGCGGGCCGAGACGCCGGGGCGGTACGTCGTCGAGACGGGCGAGCCGCGGGCGCTGCTGGTCGAGCTGACAACCTATCTGCGTGACGGCGGGCATGATCTGGCCGAGCTGCGGGTGGGCCGCTCTTCGCTGGAGGACGTGTTCCTGCGGCTGACGGGGAAGGAGATGCGCGAGTGAGCGCACAGACGTCCAGCAAAGGAACAGCGGCAGCGAGCACTCCCGCCAGCGGACCGGCTCCGACCGGGCGCCTGATCGCCGCGCAGACGGCGGCCGAGGTGACGATGACGCTGCGGCGCGGCGAGTCGCTGCTGGTGACGATCATCCTGCCGGTGCTGTTCCTGGTCTTTTTCGGGCAGATTCTGCCGATTCCTAGCGTGGCGGGCAAACCGATCAACTTCCTGCTGCCGGGCATCGTCGCCATCGCCGTCATCTCGACGGCGATGGTCAGCCTGGGGATCGCCACCGCCTACGAGCGCTATTACGGCGTCTTGAAGCGCCTGGGCGCATCGCCGCTGCCGCGCTGGGGACTATTGACAGCCAAGGGGACGTCAGTGCTAGCGTTAGAGGCCGTGCAGATCGTGCTGCTGGTAGGACTGGCCGCGATCTTTTACGGCTGGCGCCCGGCGGGGCCGGTCTGGGCCGCGATCCCGATTATCCTGCTGGGCACAGCGGCATTCGCCGGGTTGGGGATGCTGATGGCAGGCACGCTGCGCGCCGAGGCGACTTTGGCGGGGGCCAACGGGCTGTACGTCGTGTTCCTGGCAATTGGCGGTGTCTTCCTGCCGGTGGATCACCTGCCGCCAGGCATCGCGCAGATTGCCGCAGTGCTGCCCCCGGCGCTGCTGAGCGACGCACTCCGCGCGACGCTGGGCGGCGGGCCGTTCCACGCGGGGAGCCTCGTGCTGCTAGCAATCTGGGCACTCGTACTAGATGCCGCGGCGGCATACTTCTTCAAATGGGAGTAGGCGCCCGCACCCATGCTATAGTTAGCGAGATAGCCGTTGGCGAGCAGCGGCGAGCAGCGGCGGGCTGCGAGGCGAGATGGAGAAGGAGAGGGACACCGCGTGGACCGTCAGCAGATCATCGAGCGGCTGCGCATCTGGGCGGCGCATGCACAGCGCGAGGCGCAAATGGCCGACACCCAGCAAGACATCCTGAACTGGCAGGGCCAGGCGCAGGTACTCAACGGCGTCGCCATGTACCTGACCGGCGCCGGCGCCTCTCTCGACGACGACAGCGTCTGGCGGCAGATCGTCGCCGACCGTAACGGTGTGCTGGCAGCCTGGGACCGTGCGCAGGAAGGCCCCGAGGCCATGCTTTACGCGGGCATGGTGGCCGGTTTTGATCTGGCGGTCACCACGCTGACCGACATCGCAGACCGGACGTGGAGCCGCGGCGCGCGCGCGCGTGACTGGGTGAACCGCTAGCTGTGGCCAACGCGGATATGGCGGCTGGCGCGGGACAGCGCATCGTCGCGGCGCCGCAAGCGCTCAAGGGCAGCCTGGACGCGGCGGAGGTCGGCGCGGCCATAGCGGCGGGTGTGCGCGATGTGCTGCCGGCGGCTGAGGTGGTGGTGGTGCCGGTGGCCGACGGCGGCGAGGGGACGGTCCGCGCGCTGGTGGCGGCAACCGGCGGCGAGTTGCGCCGCGCGACGGTCACAGGGCCGACGGGCGATCCGGTAGAGGCGGAGTATGGCCTGCTGGGAGCCGCGCCGGGCGAAGAGCGAGCGGCGGTGATCGAGATGGCGGCGGCATCAGGATTGCCGCTAGTGCCGCTGGAGCGCCGCAATCCGCTGGTGACGACGACCCGCGGCACAGGCGAGCTCATGCGCGCGGCGCTCGATGCGGGCGCGCGGCGGCTGCTGATCGGCATCGGCGGCAGCGCGACCAACGACGGTGGCGCAGGCATGGCCCAGGCACTCGGCGCGCACCTGCTGGATGCTGCCGGCCGGGAGCTGCCGCCGGGCGGGGCGGCGCTCGCCGAGCTGGCGCACATTGACGTGAGCGGTCTCGATGCCCGCCTGCAAGCGGCCGAGGTCAGAGTTGCCTGCGACGTGAACAATCCCCTCTGTGGGCCACGAGGCGCGTCGGCGGTGTATGGACCGCAGAAGGGGGCGACGCCTGCGATGGTGGCGCAGCTCGACGCGGCGCTGGCCCACTATGTCGCCGTTCTGCGGCGTGACTTGGGCGCAGACGTCGCCGGGGTGCCGGGGGCGGGCGCGGCGGGTGGCCTGGGCGCGGGGATGATGGCGTTCGCGCATGCCGAGCTGGTGCCGGGGGCGCGGCTCGTGCTCGATGCGCTCCACTTCGCCGAGCGCGTGGCGGGCGCGGCGCTGGTGATCACCGCCGAGGGGCAGTTGGACGAGCAGACGGCATACGGCAAGGCACCGGCGGCAGTGGCGGCGGCGGCAAAACAAGCCGGCGCGGCGGTCGTCGCCCTGGCTGGCTCGGTAGTCTCGCCGCCCGATGCGCTGGACGCGCTGGGGATTGACGCGGCGGTGCCGCTGCCGACCGGGCCGATGTCGCTCGACGAGAGCATGGCCCGCGCTGCGGAGCTGGTGCGCATGGCGGCGGCGCGAGCGCTGCGGCTGATGCTGCTGGGGCGCAAGCTGGCGGCAAGCGAGTGAGCGAGTGCACCGGAGCAGCGCTGTCCCGCGTACGAAGCAGAGCGGGACGGCAAGAGGTGGCCTGACGCACCGCAGCGCATCCTGCATTCCTGACGAGCAGAGAGAAACGAGGGGGCATGCGGCGGGAGCAACGACCCGTGTTTGAGGGTCTGGTGCAGTTGCCAGAGATCCAACTGTTCGTGCGGCAGTATGGGCGGAGCGGGCCGCGAGTCGTCATTGTGCATGGCGGGCCAGATTGGGACCACACCTATTTCCTGCCGTTCGTGCTGCCATTGGCAGCGCACTGCCGGCTGACGCTTTTCGATCTGCGGGGATGCGGGCGCTCGCAGAAGCTCGGCGACCCGAGCGCCTATCACATTGACCTCGCTGTTGCTGACCTCACAGCATTGATAGGGGCGCTGGACCTGGCGCCAGTCAATCTGCTCGGATTCTCCTATGGAGGGCGGGTGGCGCTGCGCTTCACGGACCGGCATCCCGAATTGGTCAGTAGGCTGGTGCTGGCCTCGACAACGGCCTATGAGGACTATGCGGCGGATTTGGAGCGCTGGGACGAGTACCAGCGCCGCGAAGCTGCAGGGATCAACGCGGAGATCGAGCGCATTACGGACGACAACACGTGCTCCAACGAGGAGCAGACACGCCGCTGGGCCGCTGCCAGCGCGCCGCTCAACCTCTATGATCTCGCGCTGCTGCCGCGCTATCGGGAGGTACTTGACCGCGTGAGGTTCTCGGGCGAGTGGATGGCGGCGCTAAAGGCCGGCAAGCTGGCGGGAGTCCGCCATGCGGACTACGGCTCCCGCCTGTCCGAGCTCGGTCTGCCGGTGCTGGTTCTGCATGGCGAGAAGGACATGTGCTTCCCGGTGTCGGTGGCCAAACGGCTGCACGCTGCCGTCACGCGCTCGAAGCTCGTGGTCATCCCACACGCCGGGCACATGGCACATATCGAGGCGACCGAGGCGTGGAACGCGGCGGTGCAAGAGTTTGTGTGCGGACAAGGGGGAGTCACGCCCCGGCGGCGGCTTGCGCCTTGAGCTCACGGCGCAGAATCTTGCCAGAGGGTGTCTTCGGGATCGCCTCGACGAAGACGACCTGCTGGATCGCCTTATACTTGGCGAGCTGGCCGTTGGCGTAGGCCATCAGCTCCTCGGCGGTCACGCTCTGGCCGGGCTGCAGCGCGACGTACGCGCGCGGGGCCTCCCCGCGCTCGGCGTCGGGCACGCCGATCACCGCCGCGTCCCGCACGGCCGGGTGCTCCAGCAGCACGGCCTCGAGCTCGGCCGGGGCGATGCTCCACGCGCTGGATTTGATCATCTCCTTGGCGCGGTCCACGATGAAGACGTAGCCCTGCTCGTCCACATAGCCCACATCGCCGGAGTAGTACCAGCCGTTGCGAATCACGCGCGCCGTCTCGGCATCGGCCTTCCAGTAGCCGCGCATGATCTGCGGCCCGCGGAGGCAGATTTCGCCGACCTCGCCCGGCGCCAGCACGCGCTCGCCGCTTTCAAGATCCACCACCTTCTGCTCGGTATCGCTGACGGGCGTGCCGCCAGAGGCGAGCTTGATCAGCGCCGGCTCGATTGGACTGTGGTGGGTGAGCGGCGAAGCCTCGGTCATGCCGTAGGCTTGCAGGACGGGGATGCCGGTCTTCTCGGCGACGGCCTTGGCTGGGGCGAGCGCCATCGGCGCGGCGGCGCAGAGGATGTGGCGCACCTTCGGCAGCGTGTTGGGGCCGAGCGTGGGCATGTTCGCCAGCGCCAGCAGGACCGGCGGCGCCACCGGCAGGATCGTCACCCCGCGGTTCCGAATGAGCGCGAGCGCCTCGTCGGGCACGAAGCGCTCCATCATCACCAGCGCCGAGCCGGAGAAGGTGGCCTGGCCCATCAGCGCGACGCCGTAGATGTGATAGAGCGGCAGGAAGACCAGGAAGACATCTTGCTCGGTGACGCGCGCGGATGAGATGAACTGGTGAAAGTTGATGACGAGATTGCGGTGGGTCAGCATGACGCCCTTGGGCAGGCCGGTGGTGCCGGAGGAGTAGGGCAGCGCCAGCAGATCGTCGCCGCGCACCTCGACGATCGGCACGCGCTCGGGCGAGTGCTCGCGGATCAGCCGGCCGAACGGCACCACGCTCGCGTCGCCCCCCACCGGCTCGCCGCCTGTAACGAGCACATGGCGCAGCTCTGGCGCCTGGGAGCGCACGGATTGGACCAGCGGCAGCAGCTCGCGCTGGACGAGGATCGCCTTCGCATCGCTGTTTTCGAGCTGATAGGCGACCTCGCGCTCGCGATAGGACGGATTCATCGGGCTGAGCACCAGGCCGAGCATGCTACCAGCCATCCAGGCGACCGAGTATTCGGGCCGGTTCATCATCAGCAGCGCCACGCGGTCGCCCTTGCGCAGACCGAGTGCGTGTAAGCCGGCGGCGGCGGAGCGCGCTAGCGCGTACAGCTCGCGGTAGGTCAGCGTGACATCGCGCCAGAAGATCGCCGGGCGCTCGGGAAAGCGCATCGCCGTGCGCGCGAGCATCTCGTGAAACGCCACGTCGGGATAGATCAGCGGCGGGCGATAGAACTCTGGGTACTCATAGGGTGTGCCATTGCCGGTCTGCGCCTGCGTTGCCACATGGGTCGAGTCCGCCATTGGTTTAGCTCCCTCGAATGGTGCCCCGTGCGGGCGGCATGCCGACGTGGCGCGGGTAAGCCTCGATTGGCGCCATTCTACCATGTATAGGGCGTATAGGGCGCCAATACGCGACATGTGCTGGGCTTGGCGGCGGCGTAGCGGAGTGTGCAACGCGTAGGGAGCGCGGAACACATGCCACCCCGCTGGCAGACATGCAGAGACACTGCACATGGATGTGGGCGGTGTCTGGTTGGCTATGGACGCACTACGGAGTCACGGCTCTGTCGCCGCGAAAAGCAGAGATCAACGGCGCTGACTGCACATCACGGCTACTCGCCGGTCGTCATGGCTGGCCGTGAGCGGCCGCCGCTCGGCCTCCGCGACGGCAGCAGTGCGAACAGCGCGCAGAGCAGCGCCAGCATGGCCGGGTACACGGCGAAGGCGCCCTGCCGCTACCTAGGGTAGGAGCTGGGCCCCGATGTGAGCAAGTGCGGCATCGGCGGGCTGGTGCGCTTCCGCCAGGTCGCCCGGTGCGCCGCCAGCGTACCAGCCGCGATAGGCGTCGGGCAGTAGCTCGGCGATGCGGCGCCCCATCTCATCGGCCACACTCTGCAGTACGCCACGCATCGAGACACCGCGCGGGATCGTGGGATGATACGGCTCTCCGAATGCGACATGGACGTGCGGATGATGCCAGATACGCCAGCCACGTGACAGCGTCCAGACACGCTCACTGCCCGAGAGAGCGACGGGCACGACGGGCATGCCGGTACGCAGCGCCAGCCAGGCGGCGCCGGTCTTGACGGGTAGCATGGCGGCTGGGTCGGGCGGATCGGCGTAGGTGCCCTCAGGGAAGACGAGCACACACTGCTGCTGCGCAAGCAGATCGCGCGCCATCAGCAGCGCGTCGCGGTCGGAGGCACCGCGGCGGATGGGCACGGCGCCACAACGTCGAGCCAGCCAGCCGAGCAGCGGCCACTCGAAGAGCTCCGCCTTCGCCAGGATGCGCATGTGGCGGCCGAGGCGCACACCGACGAAGACCGGATCGGCCGGCCCCAGGTGGTTGCTGACTAACAGCACACCGCCGGTTGCCGGCACACGTTCGGGATGACTGAACGTGAAGCGCGCCTGCAGTGGGATCAGCGCATGCGCCAATCCGCGGACCGCGCCATACCAAGATTTTCCCACCTGCTCCCCCCGAAGCTTGCGAGACGGCGAGACGCACGCGCCTCGCTACGCGCGTACTCTAACACGCTAGAAGCCGTCTTGCCTAGCGGGCGGTGCGTCTCCTACTGTTGAGCTTGCCCCCGCACGCTGCCCGCTGCTACACTGACGGAGCGGTAAAGAGACAGCACCAGTCGGCATATACCGTGCCCGCGACTGTAACATCTTGATGGGACACCACAACCATGCCTTGGGGGCAAGCTGCACAACGGCGCCGTGCCGGCGGAGTCCACTCCTGAGGCGGCGCCCTTTTTGCGCCCACGATGAGTGCATGGGTAGTGGCTGTGGCTGGCCCGGCCTGTGCGAACAGCGCTGTTGCTGACATGCCCCGCAGTCCGCGCCTCTCACTCAGAGGCGATGCGCACAACGCGGGGATGATGCGCACAACGCGGGCGCGCAGTATATATACATCTTGCGGACAACTTGATCGCACTTGAGGGGAGGGCCTGGGATGGCTACCAACCGACTTGAACAGGTTTACCAGCTCGGCCAGAGCATCTGGTATGACAATATCCGCCGCGGGCTGATCACTTCGGGCGATCTGCAGAAGCTGATTGACGACGACGCGGTGGTCGGCGTCACCTCCAATCCAACCATCTTCGAGAAGGCAATTGACGGCAGCGACGACTACGACGAAGCGATCTGCGAGCTGATTGACCAGGGCGTGACAAGCGCGCAGCAAGTGGTCGAGGCGCTGATGATCCGCGACATCCAGCTTGCCGCCGACATCTTCCGACCAATCTTCGAGCGGACCAACCACACCGACGGCTATGTCAGCATCGAGGTTGCGCCGGCGCTCGCGCGCGACACCAAGCAGACGATCGCCGAGGCGCGGCGGCTCTTCCAGCTCGTCGAGCGTCCCAACGTAATGGTCAAGATTCCGGCGACCGAAGAGGGCCTGCCGGCCATCGAGCAGATGATCTACGAGGGCGTCAATATCAATGTCACGCTCATCTTCTCGCTCGACCGCTACGAGGCCGTCACCGAGGCATTCATTCGCGGCCTGGAGCATCGCCGCCGCGAAGGGCAGGGCGTCTCCGACATCGCCTCCGTCGCCAGCTTCTTCGTCAGCCGGGTGGACACACTGGTGGACAAGCTGCTCGACGAGCGCATCGGCGCCACCGAGGACGAGACACAGCAGGAGACGCTGCGGACGCTGCAAGGCAAGGCAGCGATTGCCAACGCGCGGCTGGCCTACGAGAAATATCGCGGCATCTTCCACGGCAAGCGCTTTGCGGCGCTCGAGATCGAGCATGCGCAGCGCCAGCGCTGCCTATGGGCCAGCACCAGCACCAAGAATCCCGCCTATCCCGACACCTACTACGTTGACGCGCTGATCGGCCCCGAGACAGTGGATACCGTGCCGCCGCAGACCATCGTCGCTTTCCAGGGCCACGGCACCGTTAAGGAGACGCTGGCCGACGACATCGCCGGCATGCATGCGATCATGGGTCGCCTGGCAGACGCCGGAATCAACATGGATGACGTCACGCACCAGCTCGAGGTCGAGGGCGTCAAGACATTCGCCGATTCGTATCAGAAGCTGCTGGCGGCGACCGAGGAGAAGATTGCTCGGCTCCAAGGGCAGCGGCAATCCGCCGGCGCCCCGCCAGAGGCCGTGGCGGCAGGGGGCACCGGCGATAGCGTGGCGCCAACGCTCGCCGGACGAGTGACGGCGAAGCTGGGCGGCTACCAGCAAGCGGTGGATACGGCGCTCGACCGGTCGGACACCGAGCACTTCGCGCGGCGCGTGTGGGAGAAGGATCCAACGCTGTGGAAGCCGGCGGGGCAGGACCAGAGCGAGATCGTGGATCGGCTAGGCTGGCTGACGGTTGCTGAGCAGATGGGCGAGATGCTGCCGCGGCTCAACGACCTGCGCGACGACGTGCGCAAGGCAGGCTTCACGCACGCGGTGCTGCTGGGGATGGGCGGCAGTAGCCTGGCGCCGGAGGTGCTGCGCGAGACCTTAGGGATAGCGACCGGCCAGCCAGATCTGATTGTGCTCGACTCGACCGATCCCGCCACCATTCTCGACGATCAGCAGGCGGTGGACCTGCGCCACACGCTGTTCATCGTCGCCTCGAAATCGGGCGGCACGCTGGAGACGCTCTCGCAGTATCGCTACTTTTATGCAAAGATCCACGAGCTGGCTGGCGACCAGGCTGGCAGCCAGTTTATCGCGATCACCGATCCTGGCACCAAGCTGGAAACACTCGCCAAGGACCAGAAATTCCGCGCCATCTTCCGCAATCCGCCCGATATCGGGGGGCGCTACTCGGCGCTCTCGTTCTTTGGGCTGGTGCCGGCGGCGATCATCGGCGTGGATGTGGAACGGCTGCTGGACCGCGCGCAGACGATGCAGCAGGCCTGCCATGGCAGCGGCGAGGCGCGGCAGAATCCGGGGCTGTATCTGGGCGCGGTGATGGGCACACTGGCCAAGGCGGGCCGCGACAAAGTCACGCTGGTGATGTCGCCACCCATCAGCACGTTTGGCTACTGGATCGAGCAGTTGATTGCCGAAAGCACCGGCAAAGAGGGCAAAGGCATCCTGCCGGTGGAGGGTGAGCCGCTGGGCTCGCCGGCGGTCTATGGCGACGACCGATTGTTTGTGTACCTGCGCACCGATCAGGGCTACGACGACGTGACCGATACCAAAGTGCGCGCGCTCGAAGAGGCTGGCCAGCCAGTGGTGCGCATCGCGCTGGAGGACGCCTACGATCTGGGCATGGAGTTCTTCCGCTGGGAGTTCGCCACCGCTATTGCCGGAATCCTGCTCGGCATCAACGCTTTCAACCAGCCCAACGTCCAGGAGTCCAAGGACAACACTGACCGTATCCTGGCCGAGTATGCCGTCTCGAAGACGCTGCTTCAGCCGCAGCCGATCTTGCGCACCGACCACGTGGCGATCGTCGCCGGCGAGCGCGAGGCGCGCGAGCTCGTGGATGCAGTCTCGCTGCAGGCGGCACTGGAAGCGTACTTCCGGCGAGTGCGGCCGGGCGACTACGTAGCGCTGCTGGCATACGTGCAGAAGTCGGGGATGACTGAGGATAGCCTGGAGGCGATTCGGGCACGGCTGCGCGATCTCACCAAAGCCGCGACGACCCTCGGCTATGGGCCGCGCTTCCAGCACTCGACAGGGCAACTCCACAAAGGGGGACCGAACACCGGCGTCTTCGTGCAGTTCGTCGCCGATGACGAGGTGGACGCGCCGATCCCCGACGAGCCGTACACCTTCGGCGTTCTGAAGCAGGCGCAGGCGCTCGGCGATCTGCGCTCGCTGGAGGCGCACGGCCGCCGGGTGATCCGGCTGGCGCTGGGCGCTGACGTGGCGGCGGGACTGGCCGAAGTGCAGCGCGCGCTTGACGCCGCCAATATGGCGTAGGACACGCACCGCGGCAGCTCGGCATACCGCGGCGAGCTTGATACGACAGACGACGCGCTGCAGCGAGCTATGGCGCGCCGGCATTGCGATGGAGGAAGTACCATGGAACTGGCGATCTACGGGCTCGGACGGATGGGGGCGAACATGGTCGTGCGCCTGGTTCAAGGCGGGCACACGGTGGTCGCGTCCAACCGCAGCCCTGGGCCGGTGCAAGAAGCAGCGGCGGTGGGTGCCATTCCCGCGTTCTCGCTGGAAGAGATGGTCCAGAAGCTGACCAGCAGCCCGAAGATCGTCTGGCTGATGGTCCCGGCCGGCGCGGTAACCGACCAGACCATACAGCACGTCCTCACGCTGCTGCGGCCCGGCGACATCATCATAGACGGCGGCAACTCGAACTGGCACGACAGTGTGCGCCACGGCGAGGAAGTGACGGCCAAAGGGATGCACTTCCTGGATGTTGGGACCAGCGGCGGCATCTGGGGCCTCAAAGAGGGCTACAGTCTGATGATCGGCGGCGAGCGGAGCGTCTTCGAGCACTGCGAGCCAATCTTCAAGACGCTGGCCCCGCCCGACGGCTACGGCTATATGGGCGGTAGCGGCGCGGGCCACTTCGTCAAGATGGTCCACAACGGCGTCGAGTACGGCATGCTGCAGGCCTATGGCGAGGGATTCGAGATTCTGGAGAAGTCGCAGTTCAATCTCGACCTGCGTAACGTCACGCGCGTCTGGCAGCATGGCAGTGTGGTACGCTCATGGTTGCTGGATCTCGCTGCGCTGGCGTTTGCGGAGGACCCGTCGCTGGCCAATATTCGCGGCTACGTCGAAGACTCAGGCGAGGGGCGCTGGACGGTGCAGGCGGCGATTGACGAGGACGTGCCGGCGCCGGTGATTACGCTGTCGCTGCTGATGCGCTTCGCCTCGCGCCAGGACGAATCGTTCTCGGCCAAGGTCATCGCGGCGCTGCGCAATCAGTTCGGGGGCCACGCGGTCAAGTTCGAGAGCGGCCAGCTCGGCGGCGTGAAGCACGAGCCGGAGAGCGGCGGCGCATAGGTCCGACGAGGGGCACGGCGCAGGCGCGAGTGAGGAGCGAGTGAGGAGCGATCCATGGAGCTGCCATCCAACACGCCCAATCCGCTGCGAGTGGGCATGCGCCAGGCGCGCACCGTGCAGCCGTGCATCCTGGTGATCTTCGGGGCGACTGGCGACCTGACACACCGCAAGCTGCTGCCAGGGCTCTACAACCTGGCGCTGGAGCATCCACTGCCGCCGCAGTTCACTGTCGTCGGCTGCGCGCGGCGGCCGTTCACCGACGAGCAGTTCCGCCAGCAGGCGCTCGAATCGGTCAGCAGCTTCTCGCGCACGCAGCCCGTCAACCAATCGGTGTGGGAGAGCTTCTCGAAGGGCCTCTACTACCAGCAGGTGAGCTTTGATGACGCCGACGAATACCTCACGCTGGCGGAGCGGCTCAAGCAGCTCGATCAGGAGCGCGGCACCCAGGGCAACTATCTCTTCTATCTGGCCACGCCGCCCAGCTTCTATGCGACGATCGCCGATAACCTGACGGCCGCCGGCCTCAGCAGCCGCGAGCGAGATACGGCGCAGGGCTGGGCGCGTATCATCGTCGAAAAGCCCTTCGGCCATGACCTGCAATCGGCGATGGCGCTCAATCGCGAGCTGAACAAGGGCTTCACTGAGCGGCAGATCTACCGCATAGACCACTATCTCGGCAAAGAGACGGTCCAAAATATCATGGTGCTGCGCTTTGCCAACGGCATCTTCGAGCCGATCTGGAACCGGCGCTACGTGGACAACGTGCAGATCACGGTGGCAGAGAGCCTGGGTGTGGGCGGCCGAGTGGACTACTACGAAGAGGCCGGCGCGCTGCGCGACATGGTGCAGAATCACATGATGCAGCTGCTGACGCTGGTGGCAATGGAGCCGCCGGTCAACTTCGACGCCGATGCCGTGCGCGACGAGAAGGTGAAGGTGCTGCGGGCGATTCCGCCGTTGGCGGACGGCGAGATTGTCGAGGATACCGTGCGCGGGCAGTACGGCCCTGGCATGATCGGCGGCGATGTGGTGCAGGGTTACTGCGAGGAGCCAGGCGTCAAGGCACATTCGCGCACCGAGACGTTCGTCGCGCTGAAGCTGACGATTGATAACTGGCGCTGGGCCGGTGTACCCTTCTATCTGAGGCATGGCAAGCGCCTGACCAAGCGCATCACGGAGATCGCGATTCAGTTCAAGCGCCCGCCGTACCTGCTCTTTCGCGGGACGGGCGCCGACCAGATGCAGCCCAATGTACTCTCGCTGCGCATCCAGCCCAACGAGGGCATCTCGCTGATCTTCGATGCGAAGGTGCCCGGGCAGGAGATGCGGCTGCGAGGGGTGAATATGGACTTCCTGTACGGCAGCTCGTTTGGCATGGAGCCGCCGGAGGCATATGAGCGCCTGCTGCTCGAGTGTATGCTCGGGGACTCGACGCTCTTTACGCGCATTGACGAGACGGAGTACTCCTGGCGGCTGATTGACGCCGTCGAGCGCGCCTGGGCACGCCTGCCGGCCAGCGCCATCCATCAATATGAACCAGGCACGTGGGGACCCCAGGAGGCGGACGCGCTGATCGAGCGCGACGGCCGGACGTGGAGGAGACTATGACCAGCGGAACGCAATCGAGCTTCGCCGAGATGCACCCGGTGGCCATCGAGGGCATCGAGCAACAACTTGACAATCTCTGGCGCGAAGCCAATGCGGGTGTCTCCGCCGCATCGGGCCATGCGGTCGCACGCAATACCGTGATGACGCTGGTGGTCGTCACGCGCAATCCTGACGAGGCGCGCGAGGCGCTCGATATCGTCCATCAGCTCAACGCGGAGCACCCCTCGCGAGCGATCGTGCTCGCGCCTGCCGGCGACCACGAGCAGCATGATTCGCCACCGCCCGGCACGGCGGGCATCGAGGCGTTCGCGGCCACCTACGTCGGGCCAAATAGTTGTTATGGCGAAGACATCGTGCTGCTGGCGCACGGCGATGCGATTCGGCACCTGCCCGGGGTCGTGCTGCCGCTGATCCTTTCTGGGCTGCCTTCGTTCTTGTGGTGGACCGGCGAGCCGCCGTGGGGTAGCGAGATGCTGGAAGCGCTGGTGGACGGCTGCGATCGCTTCGTCGTAGATACCTCGGCGATGGAGCATCCAGACCGTAGCATGCGCGCACTCGAAGACCTCTTGCGGCGCAAGGCGGCGCGCTGTGCGATTGGCGATGTCTGCTGGACGGTGCAGGCGCCCTGGCGCGATATCGTCGCCCAATTCTTTGACCCGGCCGACGTGCTCGTCTATCTGGAGACGGTGGATCGGCTCACGATAGAGTACGCCGCCGGCGACGAGGATCAACTCAGCATCTCCAGCCAGGCCTACCTCTTCGCCGGCTGGCTGGCCTCGCGGCTCGGCTGGCGCATCAATCTCGCGCAGCCCGTGGGCATTGACGGCAACCGCCAGCACAACCTGCGCGACGCATCTGGCCGCGTAGTGACGCTGGAAATCAATGCGCGCTACGGGGTGCCGCTGCTGAGTAGCCTCACTCAGCAGCACATGCTGCCGGAGGAAGGCACGGCACAGCAACAGAATGCGCAAGCGGTCCGGCCGGGGGCCTTGATGTCGGTCTACATCGCGTCGCGCAACGAGGGCCAGCTCGCCACATTCGCCGTCGCCCGCGAGCGTGACCTGGCGCACGCCACGACGGCCTGCCAGGTGCCGGGGATCGCACTGCCGAGCCAGACCGTGCATTTGCAGTCGTTGGGCGAGAGTGGGGCGCTGGCCCAGCAGCTCGCCACCCTGGGACATGACCCGATCTATGAAGAGGCGCTCCAGGCGGGCGCGCTGATGATCGGCGCCAGCGGCAGAAAGGGCCTCTGATGACCGCTCCTCACTCTGAGCATACGCATCTGGTCATCGCGGATGATCTGGCCGGCGTGGCTCGCAATGGCGCCCAGCTCTTCGTGCGGCTGGCACGCGCCGCCGCGTCACGGGGGCGCTTCAGTGTCGTGCTCTCGGGCGGCAGCACACCGCGCGCAATGCACGCGCTGCTAGTGGCTCCGCCCCTGCGCGACGAGGTAGACTGGGCGACCGTGCGCTTCTACTGGGGCGACGACCGCTGCGTGGCGCCTGATTCACCCGAGAGCAATTACCGCATGGCGCGCGAGACGCTGCTCGACAAGCTGCCGATCAGCCCCGCGCAGGTGCACCGGATCAGGACTGAGTTGGCGGACCCTGCCGAGGCCGCCGCGCTCTACGAGCAGGAGCTGCGCGACGAGCTCAACGTGCAGCCAGGGCAACTGCCGCGCTTCGATCTGGTGTATCTGGGCATGGGCGACGATGGCCACACCGCATCGCTATTCCCGCAGACGGAGGCGCTCGCCGTCACCGATCGTCTGGTAGTGGCGAATTTCGTTCCCACGCTGGGCGTGAACCGCATCACGCTAACAGTGTCGGTGCTCAATAGCGCCGCGCAGGTGGCGTTCCTGGTGGCAGGGCCAGACAAAGCGCCCGCGCTGGCAGCCGTGCGCGAAGGGCCCCGCGACCCTGAGCGGTATCCATCCCAGATGATCGCGCCGACCAACGGCGAGCTGTGGTGGTTCGTAGATCGCGCGGCAGCCAGCAGCCTAACGGCCACCCGTCCCTGACGAGCGGCAGGCGGATGCTGGGCCGAAAGGTCATGTGCGAGAGCGACAAGATGAAGGAGCCGCCGCGATGGCGCTGATCGTCCCCTCGATCCTCTCAGCGGATTTCTCGCGCCTGGGCGAGCAGGTGCAGGCGGCCGCGGCCGGCGGCGCGGACCGCATCCAGATTGACGTGATGGATGGCAAGTTCGTGCCGAATATCACCGTCGGGCCGTTGATCGTAGAGGCAGTGCGGCGCCACTGCACACTGCCACTCGAAGTGCACCTGATGATCGTCGAGCCTGAGCGCTACCTGGGCGACTTCGCGGCGGCGGGAGCAGACCTGATCATTGTGCACCAGGAGGCCTCGCCGCACCTGCACCGCACCGTCGAGCAGATCAAGACGCTGGAGAAGCGTGCCGGTGTCGCGATCAACCCGGCAACGCCGCTGGCGATGCTGCAAGAGATCCTGAGTGACGTAGATCTGGTGCTATGCATGACGGTAGATCCCGGCTTCGGCGGGCAGGAGTTCATCGCGAGCATGCTGCCGAAGATCGAGCGGCTGCGTGCCATGATCGAACAGCATGTTGCCCACTGCGATCTCGAAGTAGACGGTGGCATCTCGGCCCAGACGGCGCCACTTGTAGTGCGCGCTGGGGCGAACGTACTGGTGGCGGGTTCCGCGGTGTACGGCCATGCCGAGGGTGTTGCGGCGGGTATCGCCGCGCTGCGCGCGTCGGCCGGCTAGGCCTCTTCGCCGCGCAGGTCCAGCATGCGCTCGACCACGGCGAGCAGCTCATGCGGACGAAACGGCTTGGCCAGATAGTCGGTGCAGCCGACATCGAGCGCCTGGGCGCGATCTTCAGCGAGGGCATAGCCCGTCACCGCCACCACTGGCAGCCGCGCCCCGTCCGGCCGCTGACGAATCATCTGCGCGGTGCGATAGCCATCCATGACGGGCATCGAGAGGTCCAGCAGCACGACATCTACGCGCAGCTGGTCGAGCACCTCCAACACTTCGAGGCCGTTGGTCGCCGAGACGCATTGGAAGCCGGCCAGGCTCAGAATCTGCTCCATCAGCAAGCGGTTGTTCTCTTCGTTCTCGGCCACCAGCACCGTGCCGCGCTCCGGTGCCGGGTCGGCCTGCGCGGTGGGCGCAAGCGGTGCATCAGCCTCCATGCCACGCGGGCGGTCGCTCTTCACGGTGGCGGGATCTGACGAGCCCGCAGAGGGCGTTTCCGGCGTCTGGTCCGCACTTTGCGCCTGCCCGGCCGGATTCGTCGGCTCAGTCTCCGGTTGTACGGCGCCTCCCGGTCGTCCAGCATTCGGCTCGTCCATCCGCCGGCTGACCTCCGCTCCAGTTGCGCGCGCTGTGCTCTGGCGCCGACGCCAACGGGGCGCGGCGCGCAACGGGGGTAAAACGCGGCGCTTCCGCCACCGCCGACCCCCGCCACGCGACAACCGCGCCCCGTGCAAGCAGCATTGTACCAGTTTTTTGGCGCTGGTCAAGAGTATCCGCCTGCCGGCGCGCGGATCGCGAGGAAGCGCACCAGGCCGGCGCCCACTACGCAGAACATGTCGCGCAATCCCCCGCTCGCCTACGCGCCAGCCACCTGTCCGCGACGAAGGAGGCACGCATCTTGCGTTATTGTGATGCTTCAGGGGGTGTCCGCCAGGACGGCATCAGGCACTGCGCCATGGATGGCGGACCCGCGCCAGGACGGCACCGGCGGCGAGCCGGCAAGGATGCCGGTGAGGCCCGTCTTGCTGTGTGAGATGTGAGGGGCGTGGCGGGTGCGCACCCTGGGGATTTGCGGGCAGATACAGCATGTGCGCGTGCCGATCATGTCAGCGCACGGCAGCCACTTGGCCGGGCGATGGGAGGCGCGCCTCCTTGTACTGAAGTCTGCGTAATTGATGGGCGCCGGGCATGATGCATGGTCGCCTCGCGGCAGTTCGGCGTTGCGGCACAGTCGGCGACAGCAAGCGTAGATACCCCGACGACAGTGCCACAACTCTATTCGTCCTTGAAGTCACCAGACGCGAGCCGACGGCCGCTTGCATTGCACGTGAATGGCATTGTCTTTGCGGATCGTTGCGGATTTGCTACTCCGCCACCCTGCCTTCGGCACAGTAGCTACTGGTACAGTAGTACGAAATTCTCATACGTTCACAACTTTCGCTGTCATATACTCGTATCATTCGCGAGAGAGGACCGTGCGGCATTGTGCCCGCGGCAGCGCCAGCCACGTCCGATCTTGCCGCGCATTACGCGGCACACTTTCAGAGATATGGATCCGCACTCGCGTCTGAGTGGGTAGGCACACACGCGACCACCTTGCGGATGTTCGGCGTTTCGGCGGCCGCCAATGCGCAAGTGCCGCCAGAGGAGAACGTATGCATGGGCATGACGACCCCAGCCTCGAAGCGGACGCCAACGGTACGCAAGGTCCAGGTGCTGAGGCTGATGCTGACCGCACCAAAAACGCCATCCTGGCCCTCTTGCGAGCACTCGCCGCGGGACCCGGCATCCCTCAGGTGGTCGTATCTGCCGAGCGGGCCGCTGGAATCGCGCAGCGGCTGGGGGTCGAGGTCGCGCAGGTTCGCGCGCTGGCCAGCGCACTGGCCGCGTCCTGCCCGGACGACTCTCCGGCGGGCAAGTGAGTCGCCCCTCGCGTGTGTTGCCACCTTGACCGTCGTCTGCCCATACAGCTAGCGGGAGGTTCCGCATGCCACGCCCTCCAGATCCACGCGATCGCGAAGATAAGTTGTCGGAGTTACCCGCCGCGGATTGGTTATCTGTACACGGCACCGCTCCACCGCCCGGCATTCCGGGCGCCGACATGCAACCCATTGGCGCCAGCAGGATGGATGATGCAGTGATACAAGACATCATTCGCCTGACTACTGGCCAGTGGCACGGCGATGACGAGCAACTGACCGAGCTTGCCGGCCAGATCGAAGAGAACGCGAGCTACCAGATCGCGCTCGCGCTGCTGCTGGACGCCGGCTCCCACTCCGCGGAACTTAGCCCTGAGCAGCGAGACCACCTCTCCAATCTGCTAGAAGACCTCGCCAGTCTCGTGCGCGGGCCGCATATCGAGGATGATCCTGATGTCTACGAGCGCTATCTGGAGGATTGGCTGAGGAGCACATCACCCGTTACCACGGATGAGGGTGACGGCTCCGCTGCCAGCTCGCACTCGCGGTCACGTGGCATGGATCGGCACGCCGGGCTCGGCTCGCTCCCAGCGGCTAGCGCCCACCCAGAGGTCGTTCGCCATATCGCGCGCTGCGAACGGTGCGAAGCGCAGCTTCAGCTCGCCTACTCCGCGCGACTCGCAAAGCGCCTCAAGCGGCGAATCGCGATCGCCGCCGCCAATGAGGACACAGCCGTGCCGACCAAGGGCGAGCGCGGCGCGGAGGCACTACGAGGCCCGGCGAATTCAGGGTCGAAGGGACTGGAAACCACCCGCAACTGGCGCGCGACGGTGCGCTCGCACCATCCGGTGGCGATTACCCCTGGTATGCGTCTGACCGACTACCATTTTTGCGACATCACGGTAGAGGGCGTGGCGGAAGGTGAGCTTGCTGTGCTCGCGTGGGGGCGCGACGCTCTCCAGCCAGGCCACCGGCGTGCGTTGAAGCTGTTGCGCCCCACGTTTCGGGCCGTCTCCGCGATGGCCGATGCGTACCGCGAAGCAATCGTCGCCTGGTGTGCGGCCTGGCGCCGTACGCCTCGAAACTCACCGCCGCAGCTTGTCCGCCTGCCGCTGCTCGACGATACGCCGGCCCTGCTCTTCGACTATGCGCCGCACGGCAACCTCCGCACCGCCCTGCGTCGAGCGCACAGCGGCCAGCAACCCCTCTCGCCGCAGGAGGCATTCGGATGGTCCGTACAGATCGCCGCCGCGCTGGCCGCACTCCACAGCGTGGACCGGCAGACCGGCGCCATGGCGATGATCCACGGCGACCTGACACCCGAGAACATCCTGCTTGACCCCGACCGGAGTGTCTGGCTCTCCGACGTGGGACTCTCACGCACGTGGGCCGCCGCGCCAGCCGTCAACCTCACGCGCCTGCACGCGCGCGGAGCGGATGCGCAGGCGCAAGCAGAAGGTAGTAGCGCAGCAACGGGGGGACCGCCCGGCGCCGCAGTGCCCATGGCGCGGGAGATTGGCTCTCGTGGGCCAGTTGTCGGGACACCGCCCTACATGGCGCCAGAGCGCTGGCTTGGGCTGCATGCGCTGACACCCGCCAGCGACGTGTACGCCCTTGGCGTGATCATCTTCGAGCTGTTCGCGGGTGTGCCAGGGGACCCCTTCGTACCTACTCCTCACAGCCCGGAAGGCTGGTTCCACGCCCATCAGAGCGGCCCCTCGCGCACACTGAGAGACCGTGACGTGGCGGCCCTGACACATGGGCCACTCGCGCAACTAGCTCAGCCGCCCGCCAGCTCCGGCGGTCGCGCGGTGGGCCGCGCAATCGGGGAGGAGACGTTATACGCGCTTGACATGCTGGTCCGCCAATGCCTCGCGCCCGTGCCGGAGGATCGGCCACCCGCTTACACGATGCGCGAACGGCTGAGCGAGCTGGCCGAGCGGGCGGGCTGCCTGGCCGAGCCGATACCGGAGGACGCTACGCTCGACGAGACAGCGGCCTTCGAGCATCTCCACCGGCTCGGGCACAGCTACGGGCACATGGGCCGGCACGAGGAACAACTGGCGACGCTGTTTGAAGCGGCCACCATGACGCCGCGTGCGGAGGTCTGGACGACGCTGGGCATCACGCTCCATGAGCAGGGCCACGATGAGGCGGCGGCAGAGGCATACGCCGCCGCCAGCTCGCTGATGCCGGCGGAGCACCGGAGACCCAGTCATCCGGCTGGCGCGCGGCTGGCGTTTCACGCCGCCAATACCTACCGCAGCCTCGGCCAGCACCAGCAAGCCATCGAGCACTACCGCCGGAGCCTCGAGCATGACAACCAGCATGCCGCCGCGCTCTATGGCTACAGTGCGTCGCTGGCCCATAGCGCGCTGGCCGCCAGCGATCCGAGGCTGCGCCGCAAGCAGTTCGAGGAAGCGCACTCAGCCATTCAGCGGGCCGCCGCGCTGGCCCCAGGCAATAGTGAGATTGGCCGTCTGCACGAGCAAATCGCCCAGGCGTTGCGCGATATCTGACGGCCACTTCACCACAGTGCCGCCAGAGGATAGCGCTTCTCTAGCACAGGCCGGAACGGCCAGACGAGGAACCTACGGTGAATTCACATTCGAAGCGGCGGGCCACCGGCGCACGGGGTGACCGCAGCGAGCCTTCAGACGACTCCGAGGGCTCGCGCAATCACTCGTCCACGGCCCGTGTGCCGCTTCCATCCTGGCCGCCCTACGAGAACGAGGGTACGTGCCGCGAACGCATGTACAGGTGCGCCTGGCGTCATCTATTCGGCCCCAACCGGTCAGCCGACGCGGACGACGTCGCCAGCGATACGATGCTGAAGATCTATGACTCACTGCATCAATTCGCGGGTGCGGACTACGTTCGGTGGGCGGGCTGGACCAATGCGATCGCCCGCACTGTCCGATACGATTTCCTGCGGCGCACCGGCCGCATCAGAGATCATACCCTGTCGTTGGACGCCGCGGGCTCCGATGAAGACGGTGAAGAAACAGGGCCGGCACACGTGCTTTCTGCCCCTGATTCGCCGGAGAGCGAGCTGATCACACACGAGGCGTACGAGGAGCTGCTGCGCAAGATCGGTCAGGTGTGCGACCGGCGGCGCGATCCGCTCGACAGCCGCAGAGATCTCGCTATCGTGCGGTTGCGAGAGCGCGGGGAGAGCGTCAAGTCGGTCTCAGAGATACTCGATGTCACCGTGCCTGTCGTCAACAACGCCTTGCACTTCGTCCGCCGCTCGCTTGCGGATGCGTATCCAGAGCTGGATGAAGACCGCATCCGCCAGGGGCCCAAGACCGGCACAGGACGGGGGCGGGGCCAGGGAGAGCGATCCTGAGCTGAGAGACCGATCGTGGCGAGCGGCGACGCTGCGGGCAGCGGTCCGCAGAGATGTGGCGGTCGCCTCGCGTCTCTGTATGGGAGTGTGAGGGCATGCGGATGTGGGCACGCCTCTGCGGCACGCGATGAAAGCGTCGAGTGCGGCTGGTGCGCCAAACCACCGGAGGATCAAGAAGATGGCGCGCGCGAAGGGTCAGCAGCCGGCCACGCTTGTCAATGGGGCGACCAGGAGGGCGGGCGATGATGATGGCGCCGCCCGCGTGTGCCGCGTCTTCTTCGCCTTTCGGCTGGTCGCGGTCGTGCCGGGAGCCGCCAAGGAGCGTCTGGAGCATGAGGCGATGCTGCTGACGCGCCTGGGAGGGGCCACGCAGTCCGCGCTGGCAGGCGCGCGCGCCATCGAAGTGCGCTACCTCGCACGTCCGGGCACCGCGGCGAGCGCCTGGCGCGATCAGGTCGAGTGCCTCCTGATCGGGCGTGTGGCGGGCTGGGACGGGGCACATGCCGCTGTGCGCGCAGAAGCCGCCGCGTTCGCCGCCGACCTGCGCGATCTGCTGGCCGCCACGCTGCCGAACTACCGCTTCGATCCAGTCTGTGACCAGCCGGCGCTGCGCTGGGCGTTGCGTCCCTTCGCACTTGCCGATACCGTCGAGATTCGCCATCGCATGTTCGCACCCAGCGCCCCGGCCACCACGGCGCTCGCCTTGCCCTTGCCGCTGCTGGGCGTGACGGAAGCCGGCACGATCCTGGAGCTAATGCTGCGCCAGCCGGAGCCGGTCGCGCTTTCCGTTTGTCTGGAGCCACTCGCCCCAGACGCCGAGCTAGCGCTGGCTGTTTGCGACGAGCCCGCGGCGGCTGAGCCGGAGGCCGCCGTCGGCGCGGTACGGCGCGACGCCCTCTTTGGCGAGCAGCTCAGCGTACAATCGCTGACACGCATCCACGAGGAGCGCACCACCCAGCGCTGGCAGGCACAACATCTGGCGGCGCTGCGCCAGCGGGCCTTCCGGCTGCGCATCCAATTGGCCGGCGCCGGGCGCCTGGGCGACGCGTTGATCTCCACGCTGGCAGGTGAGGTGGGCGGCCCCGGCCACCACACCGCCGAAGCCGCCTGGCAAGATCCGGCGCTGCCACTGGCTGCCGGCGCCCGCACTGTGCGGCCGCGCTCCGCCCGCGCGCGAGGAGCTCCCCGCAGCGAGGCAGCCATTGCCGCCGAGAACTTTCACACGCTCGAATTTGCCGCCTGGGGCGAGCCCGAGGCCGGGCCAGCCGCCGAGCTTGCCTATCTGGCCGACCTGGGCGAAGCGGTGCGCCTCTTCGCGCTGCCCTCCGCCGCGCCGTGGCTGCCCGCCCAGCATGGCGCGCTCTCGCTGCCCTATCCCGGCGGTGTCACGGAGGGGCTGCGGCTGGGCACCAACTCCGTCCGCAGTGCGGGGCGTGATGTCTTGCTGCCGCACGAGGCGCGCAACCACCACGTCTGGATGGTCGGCCAGACCGGCACCGGCAAGTCCACGCTGCTCGAAAGCCTGATCGGACAAGACATCGCCGCGGGGCGTGGGGTGATTGTGATTGACCCACACGGCGACCTGATCCGGCAGGTGCTGGGGCGCATCCCGGCGCGCCGGGCGAAGGACGTCATCCTCTTCGATCCGGCTGACACCGCCCATCCAATGGGCATCAATCCGCTCGAAGCGCAGGGCGAAGATGCTCAGGCGCTGGTCGTCAGCTCGTTCATCGGGCTGCTCACCAAGCTCTACGACCCGCACCACCAGGGCATCGTCGGGCCGCGCTTCGAGCACGCCGCGCGCAACGGCCTGCTGACGGTGATGGCCAACGGCGGAACGCTGATCGAGGTCGTGCGTGTCTTCCAGGATGACGCTTTCGTGCAGACCCAGCTGCGGCAGGTCAGCGATGCGCTGGTCAGGCGCTACTGGACCGACCAGATCGCCAAGACCAATGACTTCCACCGCTCGGAGGTGCTCGACTGGATCGTCTCGAAGTTCGGCCACTTCGTCACCGATCCGACCATGCGGCGCATTCTGGGCCAGCCCAAGAGCGGTTTCTCCTTCCGGCAGGCAATGGACACCGGCAAGATCGTGCTGCTGAGCCTGGCGAAGGGCTTGCTTGGCAGTGAGAACGCGAACTTCCTCGGACTGATTCTGCTGCCGATGGTGCTGCACGCCGCCCTCTCGCGGGCCGAGCTGCCAGCCGCCGAGCGTCGCGATGTCGCCCTGTACGTGGACGAGTTCCAAAACTACGCCACCGATAGCCTGGCCCTAATGCTGGCCGAGGCGCGCAAGTACCGCCTGGCGCTGACGCTGGCAAATCAGCATGTCGGCCAGCTCAAAGGCGAGATTCGCGACGCGGTGCTCGGCAATGTGGGTAGCATCTTGTCGTTTCGGCTGGGCGCCGCCGATGCCACGGCGATGGAGCAGGTGTTCGCGCCCTCGCCGGTGCGCGCCGAGCACCTGATCGGCCTGCCCAACTTCACCGCCTACGGCCGGCTGCTGGTGCGCGGCCAGCACACGCCCGTTTTCACGCTCGAGACGGATCCCGTCACCACGCCATGGAGCGAGCGCCGCCTCGAGACCGTCCGCGCGCACAGTCGGGTGAGGTACGCCCACCCACGCGCCGAAGTGGATGCCGCGATCACCAAGCGCGCGCATCTCGACGAGGAGCCTGTCGCCACATCGCGTCGCAATCCCTTCGGTTTGTGAGCGCCGCTTACAAAGCAGGTCCGCTGGCCTGGTGGCGGCGCTGATAGCGCGGGCAGATCGAGCGCCGCTGCCCCGCGAGAGCGAGACCACCGGCCATCAACGGCGTAGCAGGCGAACGACACCAGAAGACCACAGACTAGTGCCGGCCGCCTGAATGTCTACTTGACAAGCCCTTCTCCCCCGTGACTTGCTTCGTGCCGTCGGCGCCTGCGTAGGGATAGCTCAGCAGCACGTTTGCCAGCTAGCGACATGCTGCGGTTCCCCGCGGCAACTCATTGGCACGCTGTGGGTATGTCAACGTACCGCGAGCCAGTCGGATCTCACGCGCTATTCAGTGTGGAGACAGGAAGGCATGCCGATCATGAACGCGCTTGGCACACGCTACAACCTCCATCAGGCGCTCCGCTGGCGAGATCTCTTGTGGACCTCGATCCTCGACGATCTCGAGTGGCGCGACCCCGCCAGGGCGCAGGCGGTGTATGACGTACTCGCCGAGCAGCCAACCGTGGCCATCGTCGGCCACTCCACAACTGGCGCCAGGGTCGCCTGGCCGTATCTGGATACGCAGGCACGGGACGATTGGCTGTGGGTCGCTCAGTTCGTCCAGCGTGCCTGGTTTCGGGGCATGCTGGGAGTCGCGGTACGTCGCCAGGAGATCAGGGCTACCGCGTCCACGGTCTCCGCGTCGTCCGAGGCACACGCGTGGACCTTTGCGAAGGGCGTTGTCGCCGACGGTGCCCCTGCGCCTGAATGATGCGGGGACGAAGCCTGGATAGCATTGCGTGGGATGGGGTGAGGTAGGCGGCTTTCTCTCGGCTACTCCGAAGCGCGCGTATCCAATGCCGCGCGTTGCTGCGCGGCGGCGATCTGCTGGAGCAGGTCGTCAACATCGAACGGCATGCCGATCAGCGGCACGTGGAGCGCATGCAGGCGACTGCGGAGCGTGGCGGAGAGGCCTTCCTGATCCGACGTAAGGAGCAGGAACTCATGCGGCTGGAACGCCGGCTCGCACTCGATCAGATCCAGCACGTGCTGGTCTCCGATGCGCGCGAGCCACAGATCCCACAGTACGACCAGTGGTCTGGGGCTGTGACGCAGCATCTCCAGCGCGGACCTGGCGGTGGATACCTCGGCGAACGTA
>DASUBU010000113.1:0-12494 GCA_035763125.1 Ktedonobacterales bacterium | reverse complement strand
CCGCGCCGGTGGGCGCGAAGCGCATGCCGATCCACCGCAAGGCGCCGGATGTTGAGGACCAGGCGACGACGGCTGAAGTGCTGGAGACCGGCATCAAGGTCATTGACTTGATCGCTCCGTTCATGCGCGGTGGTAAGGTCGGTACCTTCGGCGGCGCGGGCACGGGCAAGACCGTCATCATCCAGGAGCTGATCAACAATATCGCTAAGACCGCGATGCGCGGCGCTGGTGATGGCGCTGATGGAGCCGATGGCGGGTCTGGTGGTCTCTCGGTCTTTGCGGGTGTCGGCGAGCGCACGCGCGAGGGCAACGACCTCTACGAGGAGATGAAGGGCGCCGGGGTTCTGGACAAGCTGGCGATGGTCTTCGGCCAGATGAACGAGCCGCCGGGCTCGCGCCTGCGCGTTGCGCTGACCGGCCTGACCATCGCGGAATACTTCCGCGATGTCGAGGGGCGCGACGTGCTGCTGTTCATTGACAACATCTTCCGCTTCACACAAGCTGGCGCTGAGGTGTCCGCGCTGCTGGGCCGGATGCCGAGCGCCGTGGGCTACCAGCCGAATCTGGCGGAGGAGATGGGCCAGCTTCAGGAGCGCATCACCTCCACCAAGAAGGGTTCGATCACCTCGATGCAGGCGGTCTATGTGCCTGCCGATGACTACACCGATCCAGCGCCAGCCACGACGTTTGCCCACCTCGACTCGACCATCGTGCTGGAGCGTGCGCTGACCGAGCGCGGCATCTACCCGGCGGTGGACCCGCTGGCCTCGACGAGCCGCATTCTGGACCCGCAGATCGTGGGGCAGGAGCACTACGACGTGGCCCAAGGGGTCAAGCGGGTGCTGCAGCGCTACAAGGACTTGCAGGACATCATCGCCATTCTGGGCGTTGACGAGCTTTCCGACGAGGACAAGCTGACGGTCACCCGCGCCCGCAAGATCGAGCGTTTCTTCTCGCAGCCGTTCCGCGTGGCGGAGATCTTCACCGGGCGCCCCGGCAAGTACGTGACGCTGCCCGAGACGATTCGCGGCTTCAAGGAGATCCTGGAGGGCAAGCACGACAGCGTCCCGGAGTCCGCTTTCTATATGACGGGCGGCATTGATGAGGCGCTGGAGGCGGCGAAGACCGAGGCGTAGAGGAGTCCTCATCCCCCAGTCTCCCTCCCTGTGCACGGGGAGGAGGCTGGGGGCGGGAGCCGGCAAGGGGGAGCCAAAGTCCTAACCCGCGCCGGCGAGTTTAGTGGCCGCGTAGGGGCGTCCGGTGGACGCCTGGAGGCCGTTGAGGCGCGACTTTAGTCGCTCGGCCGGCGAGAAGAGCGAACAAAGGCAGGAGAAGCATGTCGCAACGCCCGTTGCTGCACGTGACGATTGTGACGGCGCAGCAGACCGTCTTCGACGGCGAGGCTGAGATGGTGATCGCGCCCGGCAGCGAGGGCCAGCTCGGCATCCTGCCGCGCCATGCGCCGCTGCTAACGACGCTCGCGCTCGGCGAGCTGCGGGTGCGCCAGCACGGTGTGGATGAGGGCATCTTCGTCGCCGGCGGCTTCCTGGAGGTCAACAACAACGTCGTGACGGTCCTGGCGGACGACGCCGAGCGCGGCTCGGAAGTTGACGAGACACGGGCCGAAGAGGCGCGCGAAAGGGCGCAGACGCTGCTGGCACGCGGCGGCCTCACCAGCGAGGTGGAAGCGGCGGCCAGTGCTGAGCTGGAGCGTGCGATCGGCCGCCTGGAGGTAGCTAAGCTGCAGCGCGCACGACACGGCGCACGCGGTCACCGTCCGCCTCAGCCCGGCCAGGGTCAGCAAGAGCTGTAACCAGCGCCGCTGCTCGTGTCCCATTCCACGCGTCCGCCTTCTCTCACCGGGAGGGCGGACCTGTCGTCTGTCCATGCTACACGCGCCCTCGCCGTCACGCAGCGTGAGAGTGCATGAGCCAGGCAACGTGCTACGCGCGTCTCTCACAGGCGTAGATCATCAGGCGGCTCGTGGCGGTCAGCGGCTCCTGGCTCCAATCCCCATAGGACGCGCGAATCTGGAAGCCATTGTAGAACAGCAAAGCTTCCATCTCCTGGGGGAAGACATAGCGCAGCGCGGTGCGGGTGGTCTTTTCCTCGCGGCGCCCGTCTGGCTGGAGCCACTGCTCGTGGAAGGTGTAATGCTGGATCTGGGTCAGCGGATCGTAGTGCTGCTGCTCTGTGCCAATGACCTGCCTGCCATCGGGCAGCGTGTGCTGCTGCGGCTCTGAGAAGCGGGCTTGATTGAGATTGCGCGGGGTGGGATTGCGCGTCCCAAAGAGAAAGCAGCCCTCCGGCGGCAAGTGTTCCCGGACGCGGGCCAGCAGCGCCTCCTGGTCTGCGCGAGTCAGAAAGTGCTGGAAGGCATTGCCGAGCATGAAGATGAATGGGAACTGCGTCTGAAGCCGGAACGTGCGCGCATCGGCCACCACCAGCTCGGCGGAGACATTGCGCGCAGCCGCCTTCTGAGTGGCCCATGCGATCATCTCCGGCACAACGTCCACGCCTGTGATCTGATAGCCTTGCGCGGCTAGGCGTAGCGCCATGCGCCCGGTGCCACAGGCGAGATCGAGCAGCGGCCCGCCGAGTGTCCGCGCCCACTGCTCGACGAGTGGACGATCTTCGTCCCAGGCTTCCTCTTCCGCATCGTAGGCCTGCGGATCTCGATAACCCTCAAGCGGATCGTAGTCAATCATCTACACCCCTTTCATGCTCGTTGTATGGGCCGGCTCCACGCCAGAGCGCGGTTGTGGCCTCTGTTGCTTCTGCTCATCGGAAACAGGCATGCACTCTATCACGACGAGTGGGAGCGCGGGCTCACTTTTTCTGATAGAGATGCACCTGCGCGGGCTTGACACGTGGTGCTTAGCGCATCGCCGTCTTCAGGTGCTGGAGGAGAGCTCGCGCGTCGCGTTCTTCCACCGCACGCCGTCTACCGGCTCGACGCTCCAGGCCAGCGTGAGGTGTGGGCACACGCGGTAGACGCCGTCGGCTGCCTCGACGCGATACCCGACGTACTTGGCGGCGAAGTCCTCGGTGATATGCGCGGCCAACGCTGGCTCCGGCGTGAAGCCGTCCAACTCGCCCTCGACGATCACTACCTCGTCGCCGCTCTCCAGATGCACCTCGACCACCGGCTGCGCCGCGAAGTTGCGTGCCCAGCGCGTTTTGCAGAAGCCGTCGAAGTACATCCCACCGCTAAGCCTGACGCCGAAGACTGGTCGCGCGTGTGGGCGTCCGTCTGGCCGTGTGGTGGCAAGCCAGTAGTTGCGGGCGCGCTCCAGGCACTCCACCGCATGGCGCCAGGGCAGCCCATCGGCGTCCGATGGCATTCGGTAGAGCGCGGGCATCATGGGGCGGCCGGCTCGCGGCGCTCGGTGGGCAAGATGTGATCTGCGTCGGGCTTGTATCAGCTCCTTCGGGCAAATGGGATCCTCAGCGTGGGGCGAGGGCGGGCGATGCATGCATCGCCCCTACCTCTCTCGGCGACTACAGGCATCACTTCGGATTGTTGGCTATGGCTGCCAGCCGCAACGCATATCGGGTGCTCGTTCAACTCGTACCTCCCCCACGCCCATGACGCTCCCCTTCCTCCTCTGCGCCCTCTGTGTCCTCCCTGTTCAATAGCGTCCCTCTACCGCAGTGTCAGCCGTACCAACGTCTCCAGCGCGAAGGCCAGTGCCAGGCCGGAGAGCGGGCCGATCAGCCAGCCGCGCAGAATGGCGACGATCTGGCGGCGCTGGACCGTCTCACGCCCACGTGCGAACCCCGTCCCGGCCATCGCACCGATCAGCGCCTGGTTCATCGAAGTGAAGAATCCCTGGGTGACGGCGGCCAGCACCACCAGTGCCTGCACCCCCTGCGCCGCGCTCGCCATCGAGAGATCCATCTTTACCACGTCGAAGGCGACCGTATGCAGGATGCGCTGGCCCCAGGTCAGTGTGCCGACCGCCATTGCCAGCCCGCCGATCAGGCCAGCCAGCATCAGTGGGAAGGTGTGCGTCAGGATAAAGGCGCCGGTGGCGTTCGCCACATCGTTGGCGCCCAACACGAACGAGGCGAAGATGCCGACGGCCACCAGCAGCAGGGGCAGCAGCCGCAGGGCCGCCCGTGTCGGACGCCCCACCTTGCCCGCTGCCTGCCAGACGTCCGGCGGCAGGTGCCACGCGAGGGCCACCGCTGGCACAGCACGCGAGAGTGGGGAGTCCTCACTCCCCGTCCCCCTCTCCCTGCGCGGAGAGGGGGAGACACTCGCCGCGAGCTGCGCCGTCACCTCGGCGCGGGCGGCGGCGGGCGGGACGAGCAGATCGAGCAGCCGCGTAAAGACGAAGCCTAGCGCAAAGGCTGCCAGCGGCGCGATGGCCCACACCACCGCCAACTGTCCGATGGTTGCCCAGTGGATCGGGATGCCGCCGCCCAGCCCCACGCCGACGACACAGAAAACGAGAATCTGGATCGTCGAGGTGGGGATGCGCAGGTAGTTGTAGAGCGTTGTCAGTACGCCGGCCGCCAGCACGATCACAATGGCGTCCGGCACCGTCACCAGTTGATCGGCGATGATGCGGCGGCCGACGGTCTCCTGTACGCCGCCGCTGGCGAACGTGGCGCCCAGCACGGTGAAGACGGCGATCAGGGCGAGCGCCGGCCACAGCGCGATGGCGCGCGCGGCGTAGGGCATACCCATCACCGCGCCGGTGTAGTGCACACCCAGATTCCAGGCGAAGGCCACCACCACGACGAACAGGATGACGGTGCCGAGCATATGTGCTATTCCCCCTGGGCGCTGCTGTTGATGCCGCTACTCACCGCGGCAGGCTCTTCGACCGGAAGGCCGGTGGCCTTCCAGCCAGGATAGCCGCCATTGAGCGCGTATGCCTGGTAGCCGCGCTCCGCCAGCACATCCACGGCCTGCTCGCAGCGCGCGACGCCCGGATGGTGATGGTTGCAGTACGTCACCACGAGGCGGCCGGGCGGCAACTCGGCCAGACGCCCGGCGAGGTTGGCGAGCGGGATGTTGACCGCGCCCGCGATATGGCCGGAGGCGTACTCGCCGGGATTGCGAACGTCCACGATGACGGGAGCCGCCTCTGTGCCTGCCGTCTGCTGATCGCGCACGGCCTCGCGCTCGATCAGCTTGGCCGCCGAATCGTCGCTATAGCCCGCGAAGAGTGCCTGGAAGGCCGGCAGCTCGCGCAGCCCATCGAGATCGCTGTCGTGCTGGGCGAGCGCCATCAGCCCCCGCCGCGTGTAGAATGCCTCGGCAAGCAGCGCGAGCGCGCGGTCGGCGTTGTCAGCCAGCGTGTAGTAGCACGCCAGATTGTACATCTGGTTGGCGCGTGACTCTTTCGTAGCGCCGGTGGAGATGAGGACCTTCAGCACGCGCTCATTGCTAGCCAGCCGCTCCTGCACAATGCGCAGTCTGCCGGCCGAGTCGCCGCGGCGCTCAGCCACGCGGATCAGCTCGGTGTAGGGATACCAGATGCCGTTGCCGAGCGTCTCGGGCCAGAGTGCGCCCCCATCGCGCGAGTCGTCGGCCAGCTCGCGCTCGCTCATCGCCTCCACCTGCGTCAGTAGCCCCTGGTAGGCGCGCAGCGACTCGGCGGCAATCGCCTCCCACGGTTGGCGCTGCCAGTGCGCATAGTTCGCGGCATTCAGTGGGTCCACCACCGCGCTCGACGTCCACTCCGGCAGCGGCTCGCCGCGTAGGGCCGTTTGCAGCTTGCCGGTTTGCAGGTGCTTCCAGAAGGCGATCTGGGAGATGGTATCTTTGGCGGACCAGCTCTCGAGCGTGCCGATGGCTTCGCGCTCGGTAGCGCTCAGAGTGGCCACCATCGCCTCTTCTCGCACGCGCGCCTCGCGCAATAGCTCACGCACCAGCGTCTTGATGGGTGTGTCGCTCATGTTCGTTTCGCTCCTCATTGGTTCGATCATGCGCGCCACGCGGCGCGACAGTCGAGTCAGTGCTCATAGAGACAGCGTACGGGCGGTACATGACATCGCCTGTCATGTTTGGCGGTACCGCGCTCAGCTCTCCGCCGCGGCGGAGCCGCTCAATGCCTCACGCAGGCGCGCGGCGAGCGCCGCGATGTCCTCTGGGCCGCCGCGCGGCGCCTCGGGCCACGCCGTCGCGTTCCAGCGCAGGTACTCCGGCGGCAGGCCAGGGTAGCGTGCCGTCAGGTGGACGTGCAGGTGTGGCACGACCTCGCCGTACGATTCGACGTAGACACGCTCCGCACCCGTGCAGGCAACCAGCGCCCGGCTCAACCGAGCAACCAGCGCGCCCAGCGCCGAGGCTTCACGATCAGTCGCCTGCTCGACGCCGCGGATGTGCCGCTTGCTCTCGATCATCAGGTGGCCGAGATAGCTGGGGCCGTCACGTTCGGTGAAGTGGTGAGCGTAGAGCAGCTCATCCTGGAAGATCGCGCCGCCGACCACCGGCGCACGGCCCTGGTGCTGGGCGCAGAATACGCAGTCCGCCAATGTGTCTGCTCCTTTCAGCCTGCCGCCGTTAGTGGCCGCATTCAGCGCGACCGTCCGCTTTGCAGGCACATCCCCAGAATAGGCGAAGAGCGGCGCGGACAAAATGGCCCGTCGGGGGCAGGCGCGACGCGTAGAACAACGTATTCATCCGCCCCCATCGGGGCAGGCGGGCGGCGGTTCCACGAGGTACAATGCGAGTCGGCGGCAGGCACACCAAAGGGAGCATGGCATGGCGGAGCGCGGTGAGCGCCATCACGGCGAGGCGATTCGCACGTATCGCCTTCAGGTTGGGTTGACGCAGGCGCAGCTTGCCGCGCAGTGGCCCGGCGGCCCGGTCAATCCGCAGTACGTCCAGCGCGTGGAGACCGGCAAGAAGCACATTGCCGACCAGGAGACGCTGCGCCGGCTGGCCGCGCTGCTCGACATCCCGCTGTGGCGCTTCGGCCTTTCGGAGTACGATCCCTTCGCCCCACACAATCTGCCGGGCGCCGGCCTGCACATGTACGCGCAGACGCTGGACGCGGTCGAATGCCTGGTGCAGAGCGTCTGGAGCCTACGCGTGGCGGCGCTGCTGCCGGAGGCCGAGCAGTGTCTGCGCCGTCTCAACGCGCTTTTTACTCACTTTCGCCGCGAGCTGCCGCCGCCTGCGCGTCTGGAAGCGCGCTACCTGCGCCTGCACGCACAAGTCTTGCGCTTGAACGCCGTCGTGGCTGTAGAGGGCAAGCAATATCCGGCGGCGCTTGCGCTCTACGCCCGCATGCAAGCGATTGCGGAGCAGTTAGGCGAGCCGGCCACACTGGCGCTCGCCCTGATGAGCACCGGGGCGGAGCTGGAGCGCGCGGGCCGCAAGCGCGAGGCGGTAGACTGGCTCGAGCGTGCCCGCGACGTCTCGTTCGGCGCGAGCAAACAGGTTGCGGCCTTCGTCAACTCGTATCTCGCGCGAGCCTACGCCAGCGCAGGTGACGAGCCACGCTTCATGCGCGCCGCCGAGACCGCGCGGACGCTGGCGCTTCACCTGGGCGAGCGCTACGGCGACGGCACGGACTTCATCTACGCGCGGCCCAGCAGTGTGCTGGCCGAGCAGAGCTGGGGCTGGCTGGAGCTGCGCACGCCGCACAAGACGCTAGAGCTGCGCGGCGAGATCGCCGCCCAGATCGAGCATGATGGCGACCGCCGGCTGTATGCGTGGATTCCGCTAGACTGGGCGCGCGCGCATCTGGCGCAGGGTGAGGTGGAGGCGGCGCTGGCCGAGGCGGGGGAATTCGCGCAGCGGGCGGAGGCGATGGGCTCGCCGCACGCGCTGCGCCACGTCGGGCGCTTCGTCGCGCAGGTGGAGGCGGCAGGGCATGCGGGGCTGCCAGCCGTGCGCGGGCTACGCGAGCGTTACGGCGCGATGTCGAAGCAGACTCCATAGGACAACGCAGCCGCCTGGGCACATCCCCTGGCGGCTGTTCTCTATGGTGGGCGATGAGGAGCTCGAATCCCCGACCTCCACGATGTCAACGTGGCGCTCTAACCAACTGAGCTAATCGCCCTCACGCAGAAAACAGTGTAGCACCTGGCATGGGCGCCGTCAAGGAGCGGGCGGCGGACGGCGCCGCGCACGGGAAGGCCCCCTCAGGCGCCGGCTCGGTACGCACTTCTGCCGACATCCAGTCAGCAAGATAGCGGCTTGCCAGCCGCGTAGCAAACGTCTAGCATAGGCGCGCTACGTCCGGCAGCGCGGCCGGATAGTCTCGATCACTGGAAAGAGAGCCTACATGCGATCCACCAAGCGCACGTTGTTGCTCGTCGCGAGTGGCCTCGCCATCGTCTCGCTGGTCGTTGGCGGCTTCTTCGCTGTGCACGGCAGCACGCAGGCCGCGAGCGGCAAGTCGAACGCCACCGTCCGGCTGACGTTTGCCGGCACGGCATCCATGAATGCCGGGCAGGGCAAGCACACCAACGGCGACACCAGCAACGAGTTCAGGCCCGCTGAGCCTGACGAAGAGATTCCGCAATCCTCCACCATCCATCACGTCTCGGCCAGCCACGTGCCGAATCCGAGTGGCAACGCAGTAACATCCACCAACGCGGGCTTCACGGGCTTCAACGGCCTTTCGCACGCCGACCAGCGCAACGCTGGCACCGGCGCCTACAGCGGCACGCAGTTCAGCCTCGAGCCGCCCGACCAGGCGCTGTGCGTCGGCAATGGCTACGTGCTCGAGAGCATCAACACGGCGATCCAGGTCTTCACGCCCAGCGGCGGCGCCGTCACCGCGCCGATCGCCATCAACCAGTTCCTGGGCCTGGCACCTGAGATCGATCGCGTCAATGTGGTCTTCGGCGACTTTACCAGCGACCCCAAGTGCTATTTCGACGCCGACACCGGCCGCTGGTTCCTCACCGTCCTACAGGCCGACGTCGATCCCGCGACTGGCGCCTTCACTGGCCGCACGCACGTCGAGATCGCCGTCAGCAAGACGAGCAATCCGGCGGGCGACTGGTACATCTACTCCCTCGACACGACCAATGACGGCCAGAATGGCACGCCCAGCCACGCAAGTTGCCCCTGCCTGGGCGACCAGCCGCTGATCGGCGCCGACCATTACGGCTTCTACATCAGCACCAACGAGTTCCCGCTCTTCAGCAACGGCTTCAACGGCGCGCAGCTCTACGCGATGTCGAAGACAGCGCTCGCCGCCGGCACGCTGCCCGCGGTCGCGTACTTCGATGCGGGCTCGATGACCGCTCCAGACGGCGGCATCTGGTACTCCGTGCAGCCTGCCACCTCGCCCGGTACGTCGTATTCGACGGCCAATGGCGGCACTGAGTACTTCATGAGCGCGCTCGACTTCAGCAACAGCCTCGATAGCCGCGTCGCGGTCTGGGCGATGACCAACACCTCCTCGCTCAGCGGCACGCCGGCCATCAGCCTGACCAACACGGTGATTGACAGCGAGATCTACGGTCTGCCACCGGCCGCGCAGCAGAAGAGCGGCCCGACGCCGTACGGCGACTCGGTCCATAGCCCGCTGGCGCTGCTCGACGGCGGCGACGACCGCATGGAGCAGACCGTCTACGCCGCCGGCAATCTCTGGGCCGGCCTCAACACGGTCGTCCAGACGCCCAACGGCCCGACGCGCGTAGGCATCGCCTACTTCATCGTCAAGCCATCGGTCTCCAACGGCCAGGTCGGGGCCTCGATGGTTGGCCAGGGCTACGTGGCCGTCAATCAGGCGAACGTGCTCTATCCGTCGATCGGCGTCAACCCCGCCGGCAAGGCCGTGATGACCTTCACGCTGGTCGGCCGCAACTACTATCCGAGCGCCGCGTACGCTTCGATTGACCCGACGAGCGGGGCGGGCGACGTCCACATCGCCGGGGCGGGTGCGCTGCCCGAAGACGGCTTCAGCGGCTACAAGGAGCCCGGCTTTGGCGGCACGTCGCGCTGGGGCGACTACTCGGCAGCGGTCGCGGATAGCGACGGCACGATCTGGCTGGCCGTCGAGTATATCCCCGACGCGCAGCGCACACTCTTCGCCAACTGGGGCACATACGTCAGCCATGTGACGCCGTAACATCAAACTGGCACGTCGCGTGCTTGCCGAACGGTGACGGAGCTTGCGCTCCGCTGCCGCCGGCAGCACCCGAGCATCGGCCTCCACGATGGGGTTCGCTCCGTCGCGGAGGCCATCGTCATGCTGTGAGGGAACTTTTCGCTCGCCTGCGCGGTCTACTCGATAGAGGCGGCGACCCCGCCTCAAAGGATGGCGCATCATGCGGCGAACCGCAGGAACATTCGTGCTCGCGGGTATGCTGGCGGCGCTGGTCATCCTCGCGGGCTGTGGGGTGACTGGTGCGGGCGCTGGGACCGGTACGAGCACTTCCACCACCACACCGCTGGCCTCGCCCACCGCTTCGCCGGTCCCCACAGGACCGACAATCCTGCAGGGCTTGGTCACGGTAACGCTCGGCAAGACCAGGTATGCCACCGGCGAGAACATCACGGTCTACATCAACAATGGGCAATCGCAGAGCATCTGGGTGGCCAATCACCAGACGAGCTGCTCGCTGGTGACGCTCGAGCTGCAGAGCGGCAGCGTGTGGCGAGAGATCGCTCCCTGCCAGTTGAAGACGCCCACCGGGCTGATCGAGATCAAGCCCGGCACGAGCAACACACAGCACGTGCTGGCGCCGGGCCGACCGGCCGCGTGGCCCACCGGCACCTATCGCGTCCGGCTGACGTACGCGCTCCAGCGGCTCGGCCCGTCCACCACAACCTACTCCGGCACGTTCACTGTCGCATAGTCGCTTCATCGCTAGGCAGGCGCATCGTCGGACACGATGTCGTCGAGCAGGCCGTCGCGGACCGCAGCGGCCAGCGCCTCGATGTCGGGCGCGGGGGGACGATCGGCCTCCAGCGGCGCGACCGCCGAGCGCACCGCGTCGTAGGCGGCGGCGAGCGCGGGTCCGGGCCGCAGCGGCGCGCGGAAGTCCAGCCCCTGCGCGGCGCAGAGCAGCTCGATGGCCACCACGCGCGAGGCCAGGTCGAGCGCCTGGCGCGCCTTGATGGCCGCGGTCACCCCCATGCTGACGAAATCCTCCTGGCCGGCGGAGGTGGGGATCGAGTCAATGCTCGCCGGGTGCGCCAGCACCTTGATCTCGTTGACCAGTGCGGCGGCCGCGTACTGCGCGATCATATAGCCAGAGTTGAGGCCCGGCTGCGGCGTGAGGAACATCGGCAGCCGGTTGGGGCCGGTGTCCCAGTCGTGCGGCCCCATCAGGTTGTAGGTGCGCCGCTCCGAGAAGCTGGCGAGCTGGGCAATGGCAATCGCCAGCGTGTCGAGCGCCAGCGCCAGCGGCTGGCCGTGGAAGTTGCCGCCGGTCAGCACCTCGTCGTCGTCGGCGAAGATCAGTGGATTATCGGTCACCGCGCCCAGCTCGTTGTCGAAGGCGCTCGTGCAGTAGGCCAGCGCATCGCGGACGGCGCCCAACACCTGCGGCACGCAGCGCAGACTGTAGGGATCCTGCACCTGCGGCACGCCCTTCTGCTCCGGACCGTGCTCGCTGCCCACCAGCAGCGCCCGCATGCGTGCGGCAGTGTGCGCCTGGCCAGGCTGGGGACGCAGCGCGGAGATGCGCGCGTCGAGCGGCGCACGGTTGCCCAGCAGCGCGGCGGTGGAGAGCGCGGCGGCGACCTCGGCCGCACGTAGTAGCCGCCAGGCGTCCGCGATCGCCAGCGTTCCGCAGGCCTCCATGCCGTGCGTGCCGTTGATCAGGGCGAGGCCCTCCTTCGCGCTCAGGGTGATGGGCGCAAGGCCCGCGCGCTCCAGCGCCTGCGCGCCGGGGAGCCGCTCGCCATCGTGCCACGCCTCACCCTCCCCGATCAGCACCAGACTGAGGTGCGCCAGCGGGGCGAGATCGCCGCTCGCTCCTACCGAGCCGCGCATCGGCACGACCGGCGTCACGCCGCGGTTCAGCATCGCCACCAGCAGCTCGATCAGCTCTAGTCGCACGCCCGAATGGCCCTTGGCGAGGCTGTTGGCCAGCAGCAGCATGATGGCGCGCACTGTCGCGCTATCGAATGGCTCCCCCACGCCGGAGGCATGGCTGCGGATCAGGTTGCGCTGGAGGTCGGCGATTTGGTCCAGGGGAATCTTGACGCGCGCGAGGTGGCCGAAGCCGGTGGTCACGCCGTAGACGGTGCGGTCTTCGGCGACGGCGCGCTCGATGAAGGCGCGGCAGGCGCGCACACGCTCCCAGGCGTCGAGCGCCACCTCAACCGGAGCGCCCTGGCGGGCGACTTCGACCACCTGCGCCAGCGTCAGCCGCTCGCCATCCACCCCGCCGATGCGCACCGGCGCACCGCCGCTGGTATGGCCGTCCTCCGTCCGCTCCGCCATCGTCGCCGCTCCCCCCGCAACGTCCTCGTCGTGCATGTGCCACCTGCCCCATTGCAGAGGCACGCCCCGCATTGTACCATGCCGGCCCTTCAAACTCATCCGCTGAGAGGAGGCGGC
>DASUBU010000112.1:0-10345 GCA_035763125.1 Ktedonobacterales bacterium | reverse complement strand
GAGCGCTACAATCCGCGCCTGCGCGAGACGCTCGCCCGCAACGCCGCGCTGATTGCCGATGACGAGCGCTTTCTGGAGGAGCGCGCGCGTGAGGCCTGGGACGCGGCACTAGCCGGGGAGACCGCCGACGCGGTCAGTTTCAGGCTGGATGCGCTGCGAGCGCAGCCGGACACGCTACGGCACCGGGTGCTACGGGCGGCTGTCCAGCGATTGGCTGGTGCCGAACAGGGATTGGAGGCAGCCCATCTCGCCGCCGCGGAGCGGCTCATCTCGCGTGGTGTGTACGGCGCGAGCATCGCACTGCCCGCTGGCCTGCGCCTGAGCCGTGGGGAGCGGCTCGTCGCGGTCGAGCGCGCCCACGCACCGGCCCTCCCAGGGCCAGCCCTCCCCGACGAATTCACACTCGACGTGCCGGGCGAGCTGGCGCTGCCGGCGCGCGGCCTGCGGCTGCGGGCGTGGCGCGCGGATGACCTGCTGTCGCGGCTACAAGGCGACGCAGCGCTCGACGATCACACGCGGCCGGCGGGGAGCGTGGTCTATCTCGACGCCGATGTGGCCGGCGACCGTCTACGCGTGCGAGCGTGGCGGCCCGGCGATCGCTTCCAGCCGCTTGGTCTGCCCCACCACAAGAAGCTGCACGACTACTTCGTAGACGCTAAGATCCCGCGCGAGCAACGAACGCGCATCCCGCTCGTCCTCGGCCGCGATCATCTCATCTGGATTGCTGGCCAGCGTCTCGACCATCGCGCGCGCATCACGTCCGCGACGCGGCACGTCCTGGCGCTGGCGTTGGAGCCGTTGGTGTAGGTGCCGAGCCGGCGGGCATGGGCGTACGGTATACTCAGGACGAGTATATCCACCGCCAAGTGTGAGTTGTGTGTGTGCGCCATGAGGGGGAAGCCGTGCCGATCTCCAGCAATCTGCATGACGATATCGAGACGATCCTGGTAGACGAGTCGGTCCTGCAGGCGCGCATCACGACACTGGCCGACGCCATCGAAGCGGACTATGCCAGCAAGGATGTGCTGCTGGTCGGCATCCTGCGCGGCGCGATCATGTTCATGACGGACCTCGCGCGCCGGCTCACCATCCCCCTCGAGATGGATTTCATGGCGATCAGCAGCTACGGCGACGCCACCGAATCGAGCGGCGTCGTACGCATCCTCAAGGATCTGGACACCTCGATCGAAGGGCGCCACGTGCTGATCGTCGAAGACATCATAGACACCGGCCTGACGCTGAAGTATCTGATGGAGAATCTCGCGCGGCGCCATCCCGCCAGCGTCGCCGTCTGCGCACTGCTCGACAAAGAGAAGGATCGCGAGAAGATCGTGGACCCCGCCTATGTTGGCTTCAAGATTCCCGACCGCTTCGTCGTCGGCTACGGGCTGGACTATGCGCAAAAATATCGGAACCTGCCCTACATCGGCGTGCTCAAGCCGAGCGTCTACGGTGGCGAGTAGGGTTCGGGTGAGATTCGCCGCTCAGCCGTCGTATGTAGAGATGAAGCGGGTCAGGGCACTATCTTTGGGCTGGGCGCCGTTGGAGCATGATGGCTGAGGGGGTGAAGGGTGGTGAGCGCCAGGCGTCGCACGCGCCGCGTGCGCTGGGGCAGTCTGCTGGTGGCCGTGCTCTGCATCGCCCTGGCCGTCGCGGCGCTCATGATCATCCCTTCCTCGCCCATCAATAGCTCCCACACGCAACAGCAGACGGCCCCAGGCAGCGTGACCCTCCCGCCGACCACGACTCCGGTCGGTCCCTAGCGGCACCCAGGCGCCGCCGATGGCGTCATCGTTTGGCAAGGCGCGCGACCGCTGTTGTGGCAGGCGCGCGGCTATGTGACGGCTCCTACAGCATTGCGCCAGTCTCTACCTAGCATGACATGAAAGGCGATTGTGCATGCGGCAACGTCCGAAACCTCGGCACGCATCCGCGCGACCGCGCATCATCGTGCTTGGGCTGGCGCTCGCCGTACTGGGGCTGCTCCTGCTTGCTGGCTGCGGCGCCTCCGGCTTGTCGTCAGGCATTACTCCCCTGCCAACAGTGAATCCAGGCGCCGGCACCGGCACCGCCGGACCGACCACCACGCCAGGCCAGAGCTCCTACGCGTATCTCTACTCGCGCATAGATTATCCCCTTCAGATCGCAGTAGGCGCCTCCGACCAGGTGACGCTGCTGCTCTCGACACAGAGCGCCATTCTGACGGCCACGCCCGCGCCCGGCTCAGGTGTGACGACCGTCGGCGGTCCCATTCCGCTGCCCACCAACCCGCAGGATTATCAGGACATCGGCGTCTCGGTGGAGACCGCCGCCCCACCCAATCCTGCCATCGTCTGGCAACTGCTCAGCGCGCCGCGCCACAGTCTGCTCGTTCCGGTGACGAGCCCAGGCGAACACTCACACCAATATCTGACGAGCGTGCCGTTCCGCTGGCAGGTGCATGCGGCAGGTGCTGGCGCCAATAGCATCACCATCATCTTGCACCTGTACTTCGTCTATCTCGACGGCACCGAGCAGCAGGGCACCATCCAGATGACGCAGGCGCCGATCCCGATCGAGGCCGTCGCGCCGACGCCGCTCAACACCACGCCGCTTCCGGAGTTCAAGCTACCGATTGCTGGGTTGACGTGGGTGGTGGGCCTGCTAGCCGCGCTGCGGTTCCTGCTCGGCATCATCAAAGGCGTGAGCGACGTTGTGGAGCCAGCCCGCGACGCCGCGCACGTCGCCCGCGCGGTGCATCAGCGGGTCGCCCAGCATATGAACGAGCGCCAGGATGCCGCGACTACTCAACCCTCGAATCCTGGCGGCATGCCCTATCGCGATGACGGCCAGTGGCGAGTCTGATCGAGCGGTCACGCGTGGTATGCCGGCATGTGCGCCTGCCAATCATGCTGTCTCCGCGTCGCCTGAGGACGCGACCAGCTGCGAGCGGTGAAGCACCGGGCGCTTCCTACCCAGCCATCCAGGCCAGCCCGCTAGCGATAGCCCACTTCAGTTGCGGGTAAGCCCGGGTCCTCCACCTCGACCACATAGCGCCAGCAATCCGGCTGCGTTCCATCGCTGTCCGTCACGCCATAGATGCGGGCCAAGTCCGCGCTGGAGAGCACCTGCCCGGCGTACTGACGCCGTCTCGTGGGATCGGCTGCCAGCGCCACAATCCCGCGCGCAACGAAGGTGGGCGTCTCCGAGATGCAGAAGTGCGGCACCCGCTCGAGCGCATCGCGCCAGTTCTCTTCCGTCACGCCAAAGTTCTCCAGCATCTGCTCCGAGCGCATCCAACCGGGGGTGACGGCCACCGCCGTACAGGTCTCGTTCTCGAGTTCCGCGGCCAACGCCAGGGCGATCCGTTCAACGTTGGCCTTGACCAGATCGTAGTAGAAGCCGACGTTACGGCGAAAAGCCTTGTTGTACTCCGACGTGCCGTCGGTCATCCCGACCACTAACCCGTCGCCCGTCCGCAGCATGAGCGGAAGCGCCTTGGCACTGGTGATGAGGTGGGTATGCACCCCCATGCGCAGCATGTGGAGTCCGCCCGCAAGGTCGTGTTCCCACAGCTTCTTGTCCCACTGCATATACTTGTGCCCGCCGAAAATGTCATTGACGAGGATGTCCAACCGACCGCGCTCCGCCTCAATGCGGGCCATGAGCTCGTCCACTGCCGCCAGGTCCAAGTGATCGACGCGGAGACCGACGCCCTCTCCGCCGGTTGCGAGCATCAGCTCGCCAGTCTCTTCAATGGTCTCTGGCCGATCCATATCCGACGAGCCGGTCTCGCGGCTGCTGCGCCCCGTCGCGTAGACAAAGGCGCCGGCTCGGCAGAGCTCAACAGCGATCGCTCGTCCTGCTCCGCGGGTAGCGCCTGCCACCAAGGCGACCTTACCCTGGAGTGGGCGGCCTACAGCATGCGCTTCCATGATCTACTCTCCCTTCGTCGGCTTCTTCAGTATTTGAGACTCGCCCCTGTCTACTTCCTTCTCGGTGCGATCATACTGGTAACCAACATGCCGCACTCTCACGCAACTCCCCAAAGCGGCCCCGCATGACTGCGGAATGTGGGCTACGGATTCGGCAACGTCAACAGGCCCAGCCGCACCTTCAGGCCAATGATGCGGTGCAGCGCCTCGTGCAGACGCGCCTGCGAGATGCGGCCAGATTGCACCGCCTGCGTCATCGCCACAACCGCCGCCGCGAGGCGGTCCTGCTCGATCGGCGCCTCGATCAGATCGTCTCCCGCCAGGAATGCCCGCACGCAGGCCTCGGCGATTCCCTGTGCCGGATCGCTGTATCCTTGCTGCTGCATGTATGCGATGAGGCCCTGAGCATCCATCGCGTCGGTGACGACGACGCCCTGGTAGCCAAGCTGTCCCCGCAGCACCTGCTGAATCAGCACTGGCGAGAGCGAGGCGGGCGCTTGTTTGTCGTAGGCCGGGACGATGACGTGCGTTACCATGATCATGCCCGGCTGATGCGGCAGCAGCGCCCGGAACGAGGCGAAGTCAATCGCGTTGAGCTGGGCCTGCGTGTGGTTCACGGTCGGCAGTGTGAAGTCGGGATTGCCGGTAGACGCGCCCAGGCCCGGCCAGTGCTTGAGTGTCCCAGCGACGCCGTGCTGCTGCAAGCCGTCGAGGAAGGCGCCGGCATAGGTGGTGACCTGATTGGGCGCCGTGCCGAACATACGGCTCTGGTCAATGCCACCACCCTGGTCCACGTCGGCCAACGGAGCGAAGTCGAGGTTGAGGCCAAGCTGCCGCATGCGCTGGGCGTCGGTCTGCGCCTGGAGGTAGGCCTGACGCGGGTCGCCGGTCGCGGCGAGCTGCCGCGGTGAGCTGGTCGGCCCATAGTAGAAAGAGAGGCGATCCACCAGGCCGCCCTCTTCGTCGGTTGCCAGCAACAGCGGCGTGTCGGCGTGGGTCTTGAGGTCGCTCAGGAGCTGGCGCACGCCGACGAGTGTGGTAGGCATCAGCGGGCCGCCGTTGTAATTGGGGAAGAAGATGGCACTGCCCAGGTGCCATTGCGTCAGCGCTTGATCGAGATTGGCGTTGTAGCCGTTGGCGTAGACCGCCAGCATGAGCGTCTGGCCGATCTGCTGCGCGGGCGTGAGCGTGGCGATGTAGGCGTCAATACGTTGGTCGAGGCTCGGGATAGGCGTGCTCGTCGCAGTGGGGGTGTTGCCCGGGGTCACTGTCGCCGCTCCTCTCGTTTGCCCGCTGCCGCAGCCAGACACGACCACAAGGACGAGCAGCAACAACGCGTTGAGCGCGGCGCGGAACTGGCGCGGACGGCGTCGTTTCCCCATGAGGATTCTCATTCTCTCTTCCCGTGAGGACCCAGGTGCGGAGGCGAGTGTCTAGCGCCCGCTCCCTGCCTCTAACGCCACTGGCTGAACCACCCACAGCGCGTGCGCCACCCGCCGCGCAACCGTCACCGGACGCTCGCCCACCAACAGCGTGACCTCTGCCTCCGATGCGTCTGATGCGAGTGGCGCGGCCAGCCGCAGGCGGGTACCCGGCGTAATGCCGCGCTCGTGAAGGTATCGAATCAGCTCCTCCTCGTCTTCCACCACCTCCGACACCAGCAGCAGCTCTACCTCGCGGCCGAAGTCCGCCGCGTCCAGCCGGAAGGCGCGCTTCTCGGCGAGATACGCCCGCGCGTTGGGGACCGCGCCGGGGATCGGATTGCCGTGGGGGCAGGTGGTCGGCTGGCCCAGCGCGGCGACCACGCGCTGCTCCACGGCGCCCGAAATCTGGTGCTCCAGCCGGAGCGCCTCCTCGTGGACGGCATGCCAGGGCATGCCGAGCAGATCCACCAGCAGCCGCTCGGTCAGCCGATGGCGGCGTAGGATGCGCTCGGCCTCCTCAATGCCCTGCGGCGTCAGCGTGACGTGCCGGCGGTCGTCCATCTCCACGAACCCATCGCGCACTAGCCGCTTGAGCGTCTCGGTGACGGTCGGCGGCGCGACGTCGAACCGCTCGGCCAGCCGCGCGCCGATCACCACCTCGCCTTCCATCGCCAGGTTGTAGATCGTCTCGAGGTATTCGGCCATCACAGGGGTGAGCCTGGGCGCTTCCACTGGCGTAGTCCTCCTGAGCGCGGAGGAGCCGATCACGCGACGGCCTGGTCGGTAATCTCCAGCCCCGCGTCTATGATCGCCAGCCCCTCGCGCAGTTGCGCTTCCGTGATGCACAGCGGCGGATTGACAAAGAACGTGTTCCACCGCACCAGCGTATACAGCCCCTGCTCGCGGAAGAACGCGCTCAGCTTCGGCATGGGGCCGAGCTCGTCCGCCTTCGGATTATACGGGGTCAGCGGCTCGCGGGTCGTGCGATCTTTGACCAGCTCGACGAGGCTGAACAGGCCAATCGAGCGCACGTCGCCCACCGAGGGGTGCTTCTCTTTCAGCTTGTTCAGCTCCGCTGCCAGCACCTCGCCCAGCTTCGCCGCGTTCTCAATCAGATGGTCTTCCTGGTAGACCTTGATGCAGGCGGCGGCGGCCGCGCAGCCGACCGGATGCGAGTTGTACGTCAGGCCGGCGTAGAGCGGGCGATCCTCGAAATGCGCGGCGATCTCGTCGCTGACGATGGCCGCGCCGAGCGGCACGTAGGCCGAGGTGAGGCCCTTGGCGACCGTCATGATGTCGGGCACCACACCCCAGTGATCCACGCCGAACCACTTGCCAGTGCGGCCAAAGCCCGACATGATCTCGTCGCAGATCAGCAGGATGCCGTGGCGCGTGCAGAGCTCGCGCAGTCCCTGCAGATAGCCGTCCGGCGGAATGATGACGCCGTTGGTGCCGGTGATGGTCTCGACGATGACCGCCGCGATGGTCTGCGGCCCCTCGAAGGTGATGATGTCTTCGATGTGGCTGAGGCAGTCCATCGTGCAGGAGGGCTTGTCGCCGCACCAGCGGCAGCGATAGCGGTAGGGGTCCATCGCGCGCACGACGCCTGGAATGCCGGGCTCGGCGGCCCAGCGGCGCGGGTCGCCGGTCAGCGTGATAGCACCGGCGGTCGCGCCGTGGTACGAGCGGTAGCGCGCGATGATCTTCTGGCGGCCCGTCACCCAGCGCGCGATCTTGATCGCGTTCTCGTTGGCCTCTGCGCCGCCATTGGTGAAGAACGCCTTGGAGTGGTGGCCGGGAGTGATCTCGCGCAGCAGGCGCCCCAGCTCGGCGCGCACGGCGGTGGTCGAGGTGGTCGGCGCGACGTAGCACACCTGATCCATCTGCGCCTTGACGGCGTTGATCACGCGCTCGTCGCCGTGGCCGATGTTGACGCACATGAGCTGCGAATTGAAGTCCATGTAGCGCTTGCCATCGGCGTCCCAGAAATAGATGCCCTTGGCGCGGTCAATCACCAGCGGCGACATCGTGCGCTGCGCGGTCCACTCGTAGAGGGTGGTCTGCTGGGAGAGGTCAACGATCTCCTGCCTGCTCAGGTCGCCAATCATCGCACGATGCCTCCGCTCGTCTTATCGCTCACCTATCTCGCGTGGATATTAGCGCCGCTTTGTACCCGCCGGCATGCGCGACGCCTTCGCTGGCGCCGCCCCGCTCGCGGCCGCCTGTGCGCCCGGCTTCGAGAAGCGCGCCCGCCGCAGGAACTTGCCGGCGCCGGCGCTGCCCTTCCAGTTCGCCCCCTCGACGATGACGTTGCCGCGCGAGAGCACGACCACCGGCCTGCCGGTCACTTTCATGCCCTCGTAGAGATTGTAGTCGGTGCGCTGGTGATGTGTCTTGGCGCTGATGGTGTGAGTCGCCTCGGGGTCCCAAACGACGATATCGGCGTCGCTGCCGGGAGCGATTACGCCCTTCCGCGGGTAGATGCCAAAGAGCTTGGCCGGATTGGTGCAGCACAGCTCGACCCAGCGGTTGAGCGAGAAGCGTCCGCCTCGCACGCCATGTGTGTAGAGCACCATCATGCGGTCCTCGATGCCGGGGCAGCCGTTGGGGATCTTGGAGAAGTCGCCTTTGCCCAGCTCCTTGCCAGCAGGACGGCCGTCACCGCCGCCCTCATACCAGAAGTCGCAGTGGTCGGTCGAGATGACCTGGAGGTCGTTGGCTGCGACGGCACGCCATAGCGCCTCATGGTCGCTCTTCTCGCGGAAGGGCGGCGAGCAGACCCACTTGGCGCCCTCGAAGCCCGGCCGCGCCAGATCGTCTTTGGTGAAGAAGAAATACTGCACGCAGGTCTCGCCGTAGATCGCCCCCTTGCCGCGCGCGCGGGCCAGCGCAATCGCCTCGGCCGCGCCGGCATTGGTGACGTGCACGACGTAGAGCGGCGCACCGGCTACCTCCGCCAGCCGGATGGCGCGGTCGGTCGCCTCGGCCTCCAACTCCGGCGGGCGCGTCAGCGCGTGGTACTTCGGCTCGGTGTGCCCGGCCGCCAGCGCCTGGTTCACCAGGACGTCAATCGCGTCGCCGTTCTCGGCATGCACCATGATCAGGAGCCCATGCTCAGCCGCCTGCTGCATCGCTCGGAAGAGCGTCGCGTCGTCAATCATCAGCGAGCCCTTATACGCCATGAAGAGCTTGAGGCTGGTGACTCCCCACTCCGGCGCCTGGGCGATCTCGTCCATCACGCTGTCGGGCAGGTCGGTGATCGCCAGGTGGAAGCCGTAGTCCACCGCCGCCTTGCCGTTGGCTTTGCCGTGCCAGATGTCCAGCGTCTCACGCAGGCTCGCGCCCTTGGGCTGGATCGCGAAGTCAATGTGGGTCGTCGTGCCGCCGAAGGCCGCTGCCCGGTGCCCGGTGAAGAAGTCATCCGAGGAGACGGTCCCGCCGAAGGGCATATCCAGATGGGTATGGACATCAATTCCGCCGGGAATGACGTACTTGCCCGCCGCGTCAATTGTTGTGTCGCCGCTGAGCTCGCGCCCCACGGCAACGATTTGCTCGCCCTCGATCAGCACATCAGCCTGGTACGTGTCGCCCGCCGTGACGACCGTGCCACCAGCAATCAGCGTCCGCATCGCCGTGCCTCCTTCGTTCCACAATAGGCGTCCACCGGACGCCTCGATGGGAGGGCGTGCGCAACACGCACCTCCGCACACGCGGCCAGGGGGTGAGGATTCACGCGCGCCCGGCGCTCGCTTTCTGCCCCTTCCGTGCGCGGGGTGTGCCTTTCGCGCGAGCCGCTGCCGGGCGTCCGGTGGACGCCCCTACGTCGTCGTCGCGTGTCGGGCGTCCGGTGGACGCCCCTACAGATGGTGCGCGTCCGGCGGACGTCCTTACGCCAAGATTCGCCAGCGCGGGCAGGATCTCGCGCTTGTAGACGTCGAGCGTCGCCTCTTCGTCGCCGTTCATCAGGTAGATGTTGAACTGCGTCACGCCAAGCGCGGCCAGCTCGCGCAGCCGGCGCTGGTGCTCCTCTACCGGCCCGACGATGCAGAAGTTGTCCACGATCTCGTCGGAGACGAACTGCGCATTGTCGCTGCCGACCTCGGCGTGATGGTGATAGTCGTAGCCGTTGCGGTTCTGGACGTACGCCGTCAGCTCTGCGGGCAGCGCCGCCTGGTCATAGCGCGCGATCAGGTCCATCACATGATTTGAGACGAGCGCGGGGAACCAGCGCACATGCTCGCGCGCCTCGGCCAGGTCGTTCGAGACCCAGACCGGCGCGGCAGCCATCACCTGAATGCTGCTCGGATCGCGGCCGGCCGCCAGCGCGCCCTCGCGCACGAAGCCGAGGCACCACTTGATGATCGCCGGGTCGGCGAGCTGCAAGATAACGCCGTCGGCGATGCGCCCGGTGAGCTGGAGCGCCTTGGGGCCATAGCCCGCGATCCAGACTGGCAGCCCGCCCGCTGCCCAGGGCATCTGAATCTGCTCGCCTTCGTAGTCCACCGGATCGCCCGCCGCCAGCCGCCGGATACCGTGCACCGCGGCCTCGAGACCGTCGAGTGTTGTCGGCTTCTTGCCCAGCACCCGCCGCGAGCTGTCGCCGCGCCCGATGCCCAGATCCATGCGTCCGCCAGAGATGCGATTGAGGGTGGCGAGCACGCTGGCGGTGACGGTTGGATCGCGAACCGCCGGATTGGTGACGCAGGTGCCCAGCCGCATGCGCGAGGTGGCGAGCGCCATCATCGTCAGCAGCGGGTACGGCTCCAGCCAGAGCACGTGCGAGTCGAAGAGCCAGCCGTAGTCGAAGCCGGCGCCCTCGGCCTGGCGCGTCAAGGCGACGATGCGCTCTGGCGCCATATCCGGCTTGAGGGTGATGCCGAAGCTCAGCATTGCCCGCACTCCTGTCCGCTTGAGCACGCCCTCGAAGGAGGGGACGAGGCGGGCCTCGTCACTACAGCATTTGTTTGAGGGGGGCGAGGCGGGCCTCGCCGCTACGGGTCGTCTGAT
>DASUBU010000111.1:0-12759 GCA_035763125.1 Ktedonobacterales bacterium | reverse complement strand
TGGCGCTGAAACGAGAGGCCGCAGCGATATGGCGTGCGGATAGTTTCCAGAGGAGCAGAGCCAGGCATAGAATAGGACACGGAGCGGCACGCGCCCCCCGCGCTACGGCCGCAGGGCGAGAAAGAGGGAGAGTAGGCGATGGGCTTCGACGCACTGGTCATCGCGGCACACCCTGATGACGCCGAGAGCCAGATGGGCGGGACATTGGCCAAGCTTTCGGACGCCGGCCAGCGTATCCTGCTGGTGGATCTGACGGAGGGCGAGCCGACGGAGTTCGCCGCGCCGGGTGTTCGCGCCGAGCAGGCGGCGGAAGCGGCGCGCATCCTCGGTGTGGAGCGGGTCACGCTGCCATATCAGGACCGGCTCCTGATGGACACGCCGAACATCCGCCTGGATGTCGCGCGGCTCATCCGCGAGCACCGGCCGCGCTGGGTCTACGGGACGGGCGAAGCCTGCGTGCATCCGGACCATGCCGCCGCCGCGAGTATCACGCGCGCGGGCGTCTTTCTGGCACGCCTGGGCGAGTGGGAGCGCGTGCCGGGCGGCGAGTCGCTGGCCGACCAGGAGCCCTGGGCGGTGGACCGGCTCTTCTTTCCGCACTGCAAGATGGAGCCGCCATGGGGTGAGTTCGCGTTCGCCGTGGATGTCAGCGCCGTCTACGAGCGCAAGCGCCAGGCGCTCGCCGTCTACCAGTCCATCTTCCGGCCGGTCGACGATCGCCTGCTCGCGCTCTACGAAGCCGAGGACCGCTATTACGGGCGCGTGCTGGGCGTCGCCTGCGCCGAGATCTTTCGCAGCGCGGCACCGCTGCTGGTGGAGACGCCGACTGTCTTCCGGCCCGCTGTCCACGGGTGAGGCGCCGGCATCGAGAAAGGGGAAAGGGGGCATAGGCTATGCCGCTCATTTCGGCCAAGGATCAGCAGACGTTGCGCGAGCTGTTTGCCGAACGGCTCCAGAGCGACGTCACGATCACGTATTTCACGCAGCACGACTCGGTGCTGATCGTGCCGGGGCAGGAATGCTCGTTCTGCAAAGAGACGCGCGAGCTGCTGGAAGAGGTGGTTGAGCTCTCCGACAAGCTGCACCTCGACGTCAAAGACTTTGTGCGCGATGAGGCCGAGGCAACCCAGCTCGGCATCACCCACATCCCGGCGTTCGTCTTGTCCGGCCAGAACAAAGGGCGGGTCCGTTACCTGGGTATCCCGGCCGGCTACGAATTCTCCAGCGTCGTCGAGGATCTGCTGGATGTCTCCTCCGGAGCGCCAGAGCTGACGGAGCCGACCCGCAAGGCATTGGACGGCCTCCAGCAGGATCTCCACATTCAGGTCTTCGTCACACCTACCTGACCCTACTGCCCCCGTGCGGCCAGGTTGGCCCACAAGCTTGCGATCGCGAACGCGCGCATCACCGCCGACGTGATCGAGATCACCGAGTTCCCTGAGATGGCGCAGCGCTACCACATCTATGGCGTGCCGAAGGTGGTCATCAACGACCAGGTAGAGTTCGAGGGTGCGCTGCCCGAGCCCATGTTCGTGCAGGAGGTGCTGCGGGCAGTTGACGCATCGGGTCCCAGCGAGGGTGAGCCGGAAGATGAGGAGTAGCGCGCGAGCGAAAACGAACACGACAACTGTGCCGAGCATCTGACGAACGGTAGGGGTACGCTATGCTGAACCGTATCCTGGTCCCGCTCGACGGCTCCGCGCTGGCCGAGAGCGCGCTTCCTGTGGCTGCTCGTCTTGCCCGCGCCACGAGCGGGACTCTGCTGCTGGTGCGCGCCTTCCAGGCTGTGCCCACGGAGTTCTCCCCGATGATAGGCGCAGGCAGCGCCGGGGGGGATGAGCGCGAGGCTTCCGCCTATCTGGCGCGGGTGCGCGAGCGCGACGACCTGCGGCAGTTCGCGGTCGAGACGGTCGCACTGGGCGGCGCCGTGGCGCGGGCGATTGTGGACGCCACAGCCGCGTATCACGCCGATTTCATCGTGCTGACGACCCGTGGGCGATCGGGCGTCACGCGAAGAACGCTGGGCAGCGTCGCGGAGCATGTCGCGCGCGAGGCTCCCGTGCCGGTGCTCGTCCTGCGCGGCGCTGCCGACGAGCTGCGCCCTCCGGCGGCTGACCCAGGCTGCGTGTGGCGAGCGGTCATCGGCCTGGACGGCTCGGCCCAGGCCGAACAGGTCCTGCGGCCGGCGGCCCAGCTTCTTCGCACCTTGTCCGGTGCAGCCACCGCCGAGCTGGCGCTCGTGCGCATCATCGGATTGCCGGCCTACAGCGAGCGCGCGCGGGCAACCTCGCTGCCTGAGGCAGCCCGCGACCTGGAGCGACGCTCCGCCGGGATGCACGCTTATCTGCGGTCCGCCGCCGAGCGGTTACTCGGCGAGGAGCGCGATTGGGCCGGCCTGGTGGTCAGGTGGGCGGTGATCGAGGCCCAGGACGACGCCTGGGGGCTGATCGTGGCTGCCGAGCATCCAGAGCGCATCGCGTGGCGCACGCCGACCGAGGGTGCTACTCCCCTCCCGGCTGCCGCGCTCTGCCGCGGCACGACGCTGCTCGCCCTGGCGATGCCCGGCGGAAGCGATCGGCAGCGCTGGACGGATAGCGGCGTGATCGGGCGCGCCCTGGAGGACACTGCCCTGCCTGTGTTGCTTGTCAGCCAGCCCTCATCAACGCCGCCACCGCAACCGCCGCCACCGGACGCACGCTTGACGTAGACAGAGACATCCAGCCCAGCCGCTACTAGGGAGCCACCCTACCCCGCGCAACGCTGCTGGCGAGGAGCTGGACAGTTCACCACGCCGATTCCCTCGGCATGGACGCGATGGCGTCACCCACCCAACCTGCCCGGCGCCTCAGCAATCACCCTGATGCACGCGGTTAGCGCCCTGACGCTCATCCGTGGCTCCGCCCGACCGCACGCCGAGACCGCGCATGGGTACGGCGGATCGCGGCGGCGCTGTGACAGAGACTTGCCACCGAGAGCCACCGCTGTGATGAGGCTGGGAGCCAGCCGACATAGCATGTGTGCGAGAGCCACGGGGCGCCAGTCTCATAACGGCGAGCGTTCAAGGCGATTGTTCGGCCCAACAAGCGGCATATAGTGGCGTCTCTCTGCGGAGCGCACGTGAAGGGAGAACCAGATGGGCGAAGTGCTAACAGTTCGCACCCAACTGACCGACGGGATGCAATTCACCGCGCAGGCCGGCTCCGGCCACACGGTGGTAATGGACGCGGCCGAGCATGCCGGCGGCGAGGGCGCGGGCTTCGTGCCGATGGAGCTGCTCCTGGTCGGGCTATCCGGCTGCACGGGGATGGACGTAATCTCCGTCTTGCGCAAGAAGCGCCAGGAGGTGACGGGCTACGAGGTGCGCGTGCGTGGCGAGCGCGCCGAAGACCATCCGATGGTGTACACCACCATCACCGTCGAGCATATCGTCACGGGATACAACGTGAACCCTGAGGCCGTCGCCCGTGCGGTCGAGCTCTCGGCGACCAAGTATTGCGGCGCGGGCGCGATGCTCGGCAAGACCGCCAAGCTGACCCACACCTTCCGCATCATAGCAGCGGCGAACGCGCCAGCGACCGGAGCGGCGCACCAGCCCCTGCCCGCGATCCCATAAACCCGCTTCGGCGGGCACGCACGCGAGAACCATTGGCGGCCACCTGCACATCGAATGACAGATGGCCGCCACGTCCGTTTGTTCGTGGGCAACGGCTGAACCCGGACGACGAGGCAGGCAGACCAACGCACCTCAAGTAGGCCTGCCTGCCAGCACGAGTCGGTCAGATCACACCAGCCCCTGTGGCACGATGTGCCAGTAGGCGCGATTGAAGAGCTGCTTCTCCATGTGATAGAACAGGCTCGGCCGGGGCGGGCGCGGCGGGTGCTCGTAGTTGAAGACGAGCTGCGTCGCGTGATTGTGCCCGGTCTCGAGGAAGCACATCACCTCGCCATCGTAGAATGCGTGCGCGTGCCGGGCATCGGGCTCCTCGCCGCGGACCGCCGCGATGAGCCGGTGCGCGATCACCTTGGCCTCGAAGTGCGCCGCCGAGCCGCTCTTGGAGACCGGCAGATCGGTAGCGTCGCCGAGGGCGAAGACGTGCTCCGCGCCCTTCACCTCCAGTGTGTCGCGCTGCGTCGGGATCCACCCCTGCGGATCGCCCAACCCCGACGCCTCAATTACCTTCGCCCCGCGGTGCGGCGGAATCATCACCAGCAAGTCATAGGGCATCTCCTCGCCCTCCAGCGAGCTGATGAGCTTGCGCCCGGTGTCCACCGCTTCGGTGTTGAAGAAGGTGGTGTACTTGATGTCGCGCTGCTCCAGCAGCGGCGTCGCCACTTCGGCCACGCTTTCGATGGGGAAGACGCGGTTGAGCGGATAGAGATATTCGATCTCAGTCTTACTGCGCAGGCCGCGGCGCTGCAGCCATTCATCCAGCAGGAAGACGAACTCCAGCGGCGCCGGCGGGCAGCGGTACGGAATGCCACCGATCGCCAGCACGATCCGCCCGCCCTCGAAGTCGTGCAGGGCCGTGCGCAATCTCTGCGCGCCTTCCAGGCTGTAGAAGTCGTACCAGGCGTCGCGATTCTCCGCCAGCCCGGGCAGATCCTCCGGCGCCAGCCGCGCCCCCGTCGCGAGCACGAGGTAGTCATAAGGCACGATCGTCTGTGCCGGCTCTGGGCCGCTGGCCCGCACAGTCAGCTCGCGCTGCTCGGTGTCAATGGCGGCCACCTCGCCGGTGATGAGCTGTACGTGCCGATTCAGCAGGCCGCGCTCCGGCCGCGAGAGCTCGATGCCATCTGAGCCGTTGAACGGCAGATAGAGCCAGCCCGGCATGTACACATGCTGGCCGGTGGTGTCAATCACCGTGATCTCGGCCTCATCGCGGTGGAGCGCGCGAGCAGTCACATTGGCGACGATCGTGCCGCCCACACCGCCCCCGACGATGACGATACGCTGAGCCATAAACGCGCCTCCCTTGTAGCGTCTCGCCTAGCGGGTCTTGCGCGCGATGAAACGGGTGTAGCCCTGCTCAGGGAAGGCACCGATCAGCTCGTGGCCGGCCTTCTGAATCCAGGCTGGGATGTCTTTGGACGAGCCGGGATCGCTGGAGAGCACCGCTACCGTCCCGCCAACGGGCAGCACCTTGATGCCACGGATCAGCTCCATCAGCGGGCCGGGGCAGAAGCTGCCGCGCGCGTCTATCTCTTTGTCAATGTGGATATCTGTTGGCGTTGCCATGGTCCGAATCTCCTTGTCAGCCTGGGCGATCCGCGCAAATGCGCTCGTGCTCATTCCTCGCGGACTGGCCCTTTTGTTGTCTTAGCCGCCCGCAAGCTACGGGCGACGGGGGGGTATTAGATGAACAGCGTGATCTCGCTCTCGCGGGCGCGCTCTACGAACGAGGCGACACCCGTCACCTCGTCAACGATCGGTTCCAGGTCCTCCAGTTGGATGCCATAGAGCTCCATCGTCATGCTGCACGCCAGCACCTTCACGTTGCCGATCTCCTTGGCCCCTTGGAGGTTCTCCATCCACGACGGCGCACCCTTGGCTGCCATGCGCTCGGCCATTATGGGGCCGTACTCTTGATACTCGGCGCTGACGCGCATGTTGGTCTTGTAGTCGCCTTTGCGGAAGGCGATGATGCCCCACGTCGTGAGGAAGAGCTCCACGTCCATTCCCATCGCCGCCGCGCCGGTGGCCATGATCGAGGCGGCCATCAGCTTGTCCACCGTGCCAGAGAACACGATGAGGGACATCCGATGTGCCTTGCCCGGCTCTGTGCCGGCAGGCGCATCCGCGGCCTGCGAGGCAGCCTTCATGATGGGGTCGCCATCCTGCTGCGGTGTTGGTCCGACGCCAGACATTTCTGTTGCTCCCTTTCCTATTCGTTCGCTTTCGGTCATGCGGCTGCGGGCCGCGCCTGTTACTCCGCAAATGTCGCACCCTGCGCGCGAGCCATTGGCCCGCTCGGCGAATGCTGCCGCAAAGTCCTCGGTCGCCGCCGTTGCGCTCTCAGCGTGTGAGCTTGTTCACGATGCCGGTAAGCTGATCGGCTGTGCGCTCAGGCGACTCTCCAGTAGAGTGCAGGCAGTGCAGCGCAAACGCCCGAAAGGCCTGCAAGCCTGCCGCCTGAGCGGCCGCGCGCAGGGCGGCGAGCTGGTCCATGACCTCCTGGCAGTCGCGGTCCTCGTCGAGCATCCGTTGGATGCCGCGCGCCTGGCCCTCGATGGACTTGAGGCGGCGGCGGAGCTCGTCGCGCGCCGCGGGATCCAGTCGTGCTGATGTCTGCATGGATGGCCTCGCCTTCCTCTCGGCGTTGGCCTGCGAGCGTGACCTCCCCACCCTGGAGGGGTCCCCTCACATTCCCTACTGGCAAGTAGACCAGCACGGCATCACCATAGAATCAAGGAGGTGCCACCGGAGGACACAGCCGCCTCACAAGCGCTGCTCGCGCCCGTACAGTGGCAGGCTCACGCGCCACCGTTCTAGGGGCTGGGGTAACATCGCTAGGAGCGGCTATGACGCGTGCGCCACAGCTGAAACACCACGCGCATGCCAAACCCAATCGCGCACAGCGACAGGCAGACCAGGAGCACAGTCGCCGCTACCTCCCAGCGCCCTGAGATCTGCGCCGCGGCCGCCAGGATGCCGGCGGTGATGAGAAATCCGACGGTGAGGAGCGCCAGGATCAAGCGGCTCACGAGTGTATCGAGACGATGCAGCAGGGGTGTGAAGCTCGCCGGCTGCATGGTGACCTCGAAGCCGCCGCGCTCGATGTCGCCCAACACATGCCGTAGCTGCTGCGGGAGGTCCAGGCTCATCTGCATCGCATCGAGCGTAGACGTCGCCATCTGCCGGAGCCAGCGTCCCGGATCGAACTGGCGGCGCATCAGCTCTTCAGCCAACGGCAAATAGACCTCCATCAAGTTGAAGGTCGGATCGAGCCGGGCAGCCAGTCCTTCCCCCATCGCTAGCGTCTTGACGAGCAACGCGAGATCGGGCGCAAGGCGCAGGTGGTGCCAGCGGATCACGTCGAGCAGCTCGCCGAGCATCATGCCGAACTTCACGTCTTGCAAGGCCCGATTGGAGTAGCGCATCAGCAGACGCTGCAGATCGCGGCGCAGGGCGTTGCGGTCCACGCTGGCACGTGTCAAGCCGAGATCGAGCATCACGTCCGCCAGCCGGCTGGCGTCCTGGCGAGCAATCGAGATCATCAGCTGCACGAGCAGATCGCGCGCCGCGCCATCTACCTCGCCGACCATGCCGAAATCAATGAGTCCAATCTGCCCGCCGCGTTCGATCAACACATTGCCTGGATGCGGATCGGCGTGAAAGAAGCCGTGGTCAACAATCATCGTGAGCAGCAGGCGGGCCGCGCGATGCGCAATCTCGGCGCGGTCGAGGCCCTGCGCCTCGATGGCCTCCGTATCGGTGAACTTCACGCCGTAGATGCGCTCAAGCGTAAGCATGCGTGAGGTGGTTGTCTGCCAGAAGACGCGCGGGATGTGCAGGCCCGGCTCGTCGCCAAAGTTGTCGGCGATGCGCTCGATGTTCTGCGCCTCATGCAGATAGTCCAGCTCGTGGCGCAGCGTCTGCGCGAATTCCTGTGCGATCGCCAGCAGATCGTAATGCCGCGCCGCCTCCCAGTGATGGCTCGCCCGGGCCGCCAGATCGAGGAGGATCTGAAGGTCTGACTCCACTTGCTCCACGACGTGCGGCCGCCGCAGCTTCACCACCACCTCCGTGCCATCGGGCAAGGTGGCGGCATGCGCCTGGCCGATTGAGGCTGAGGCAAGTGGAGTCAGATCGAACGAAGCGAACGCTTCTTCGATGGGTCGGTCCAGCTCCTCGGCCAGGATCGCGCGCACCTCGGGTTCCGGGACTGGCGGTAGCGAATCCTGTAACAGCGCGAGCTCGTCGAGATACTGCTGGGGCAGTAGGTCGCCGCGCGTAGAGAGAATCTGGCCTATCTTGACGAAGGTCGGACCAAGCTCTTCAAGGGCCAGCCGCATATGCTCCGGTCCGCCCAAGCGACGCCCATTGGTACGCCCGCGCCGGCTGGCAGTTGTCGTGACCGCGGAGCCATTCAGCGTGACACGCTCATCGGGGCTGGCTGCGTGGTGTGTCTCGTGGCCGATGGCGCCGAGCGCAAAGCCCAGACCGTGCCGAGTGAGGATCTCGACGATCTGCCGGTAGCGCGCGGCTCGATTGTGGTGCTGGACGCCTTGCTCTGCCCGCTCCGCAGCCATATGAGAGCCTCCTCCCCCATGCCCCCGGCGGGTCCGCACTCAGCAGGCGGAGGCCGCCCGGCATGCACGCGCGGCGTGACCTCAGGCGAATGCCCGAGACGGAGCCGTCTGTACACACCGCGCGGCCTGCGGATCGCATCTCGCGCTCTTCCGCGTCTCCCGAGACGCCAAGGCGCGTCACTACCGCTCGACGTACTCCTTGGCGATCTGCAGCGGAATCGTCTTGGGCTTGGTGGACTCGTCCTTCGCGATGTGGATTGTGAGGACGCCGTGCTCGTAGAGAGCCTTCACCTTACTGGGATCGATCTCCGCGGGCAGAGCGATGGTGCGGGTCATCTCTGGGCCGTGCCGCTCGATGCGCTCGCGGCGCAGGTAGACGCCCTCATCGTCGGCCTTGGCGTGTGTCTTGCGCCCGACGTGAATCGTCACGCTGCTGGTGGTCGCGCTGACATGCACGTTTGATGGTCGCACCCCCGTCAGCGAGGCCTCGATGACGAATTCTTCCGGCGTCTCGATCACGTCGATCGGCATCGTTCGCCCTAACGTCAGCAACCGCTCTGGACTGACGAGGCCGTCTCCCAGGAAGCGGTTCACTACATCGCGCAGCGGCGTGAGGCTGTCATAGGGGTCATGGTCCGTGTAGCTCATTCAATGTGCTCCCTTCGTTGTGAACGGGAATGCCGACGTCAGTGGCGGCTCCCGCCCATCAACCACCTGCATCCTAACAGCGCCCGCTCCCAACCCGCTCACGTTACAGGCGACGTGCGTCTCGAACGTCTCTCAGTGGCGCCCAGCGCCCTCGCACTTGCCTCTCATTGCCCTTCGATGTGGCCGCGCCATGCCCTCATCGCTGCCTTCCCATGCCGCGGAGAGGTAGACTAGAATGACAGCATGCGCAGCACGCGCCGAGCGCCACAGCGCTCGTGCAGCCACCGGTGGCGGTTCGTGGGACCGGGCGCGTGTGCCAGCCAGAAAGGGAGGGCGGTGTGAGTCAGTGGTGTGACCTCGCCGAGGCCGTGGCAGTCGTCCAGTCGGGCCAGCGCGTCTTCGCGCAGGGCGCCGCGGCGACGCCCACACCGCTCCTGGAGGCACTCGTGGCGCGCGGCGACGAGCTGCGCGACGTCGAGATCACCCATCTGCACACCTACGGCCCCACACCGTATACCGATGCGCGTTGGGCAGGCCACTTCAGCCTGCGCGCGCTCTTCGTCGGCGAGAACGTGCGCGAGGCGGCCAACGCCGGCCGCGCCAGCTATACGCCGGTCTTCCTCTCGGATGTGCCAGCGATGCTTGCACCGCAGGGCGAACTGCCGGTGGATGTCGCGTTCATCCAGGTCACGCCGCCCGACAAACACGGCTTCTGCTCGCTCGGCTCCTCGGTGGATGTCACGCTCGCCGCCGTGCAGCACGCCCATCACGTCGTCGCGCTCGTCAATCCGCGCGTGCCGCGCACCCACGGTGACAGCTTCCTGCCCTTTTCGCGGATCGAGCGCGCCGTGCAGTGGGATGCGCCGCTCTATGAGGTGCCGCGCCGGCAGCCGGAGGAGGTGCAGCTCCGCATCGGCCGCCACGTCGCGGAGCTGATCGAGAACGGGGCGACGCTGCAGCTTGGCATCGGCGCGATCCCCGACGCGGTGCTTCAGGCGCTGGGCAACCACAGCGACCTGGGCATTCACACCGAGATGTTCTCAGATGGCGTGCTGGATCTGGTGGAGCGTGGCGTCATCACCGGCGAGCACAAAGAGCTGGACCAGGGGCGCATTGTGGCGAGCTTTGTGGTGGGAACACGGCGGCTCTTCGACTTCATTGACGACAATCCGATGGTCGAGCTGCGTCCCACCGACTACACCAACAACACCACCATCATCCGCCAGTTCTCGCAGATGGTCGCCATCAACAGCGCGATCCAGGTGGATCTGACCGGCCAGGTCTGCGCCGAATCCATCGGCACCCAGCTCTATAGCGGTGTCGGCGGCCAGATGGACTTCATGCGCGGCGCCGCGCGCGCTCACCACGGCAAGCCGATCATCGCGCTGCCTTCCACGGTGAAGCTGCCGCCAGCGAACGAGCAGGAGGACCCCTTCGGCGTGCAGCCGATTGATGGGCTGGCGAGCCGCATCGTGCCCATCCTCTCGCCGGGCGCGGCCGTCACCACCTCGCGCGCGCACGTCCACTATGTCGTGACGGAGTATGGGGTGGCCGCGCTGCACGGCCGCGATCTGGCCGAGCGCGCCCGCGCCCTGATCGCCATCGCCGCCCCGCCCTTTCGCGAATCGCTCGAGCGCGCCGCGCACGCGCTGCATCTCTTACCCTGAGCGAGCTAAGCGGTGCATCCGCGAAGTTGCCGTAGGATCGTGGCAGGAGGGCGAGGCAGGCCTCGCCACTACGGGCCGGGGCAGAGGATGATCACACCATCGAGATACGCGCCAGACGCACCACAAAGCGGGCGGAGGTGGGGCAAGGCCCGCTTATTCGCCCGCGGACGGAGTGGCACCGGCAGGCGGCGTGAGGCCGATCTCGGCCTCGATGGCGGCGACCAGCTCTGCCGTAGTGTGGTACTCCCCGCTAGCCAACGCGTTCAGATGCGCGCGGTATGCCGACCGGTAGGCATGCAAGTAGAGCTTCTGCGCGAATTGCGGGTAGTCGAACACCATCCGTCGCGCGAGCGCCTCCCAGGCATCGTGTGCGAAGAGCGCGATTGTCTCGTCGTCCAGCCCCTCACTCATCAGCGCAAAGTGGAAGTCGCCGCGCGCCTGCTCCACGCCTTTCTGGGCGGCCATATGTATCAGTGCGGCGCGATGGTGATCGTTGGCAATCGAGTGGGTGTGCTGGTCTCGGTTCATGTCGCGCTCTCCGGTAGTTTGGTCTCGTCGGCAACCACTCTCCACCTGGCAGACTTGGCCCGATCACGGCAAGTAGGCCGGCCGGAAGGCTCTACGCAGAGCCAGTGCCGCGGGTGTAAGCGGCGCCGCCCGGCAGCGAACACGTGATCGCGTCCCTATGCGCGCGGGCCGCGGCGTGAGCCGCGGAGGGCTGGCCGGCTCGTGGCCGTGGAGCACATCAATGCCGAGCAGGTGCTCCTGCGCCGTGGACAGCACGTGCCCGCATTGGAGGCACTCGTAGTAGTCGGCCGCCGGTGAGTATTCGAGCACCAGGTCGCCGTGGCAGCGCGGGCAGGCCTTCAGCATCAACATATCGTACCCCCCTCATACTGTGCGGTGGAAGCGAGCGAACGTCCAGCGGCAATGGCCGCTACATACATGCTGGGAGTCGTGGGCCACGCTCTCGTCACAGTGCGCCGCCGTCATCTCTCGCCGCCGTCACACTCGGCCCACGCTCGTTGTCCAGGACGCGAGGTGACGCCCACCTCACACTCTCCGGCGCTCGTGACCCGCCCGTGAGGCACTCTCTGTCGCCTGTGATGGATTTGTGCTGGCCGGACGATATACCAGTGGTGGTCGGCCAGATGCGAGACACGATAATTGGCATCTAGCCACGACGTGCCCGCAAGGCGGTGAAACCGCCGCCACCAGCGCACCCGCGCGGAGGGAAGCATCATGAGCAGCTCATCCAGCGCCAACCACGACGCCGTCTCGACCGGCGACCAGTCCTCGGCCCCTCCGTCTCCAGACCAGTTGACGCTCCTGCTGAAAATGGAAGGCAGCGTGGAGCTGATGACCGGCGAGCGCGTTCATGTGCGCCCGATCCGGCCCGACGACACGGCCCGGCTACAGGCCTTCCATACCCACTTATCCTCCGACTCCATCACCTTCCGCTTCTTCCGGTACATGCCGCTGCTCTCCAACACCGACGCCGAGCGCTTCACCCACGTAGACTACGACACCCGCATGGCGCTGGTAGCCACCGAAGGCCATGGGGAGGATGAGCGCATTTTGTCCGTCGTGCGCTACGACCGCATCGGTCCCGACACCGCAGAAGTGGCTTTCGTGGTGGAGGACCGCTGGCAGGGGCATGGCGTGGCGACGGCGCTGCTGCATCGGTTGGCGTTCTACGCTCGGCAGCACGGCATCACTCATCTGCTGGCCATCACGCTGGGGTCCAACGCAAAGATGCTGGAGGTGCTGCGCAACGCCGGCTATCCGCTCCGTGCAAGCTACGTCAATGGCGAGATCGAAGCCACCCTCGACATCAGCACACCCGCCAGCAGTGAGCCTGCCCTCTAAGCGCGGCCGAGGAGACGTCCCACTGCGAGACGCCTCCCCGCTCGTGCGGCCCCGCTCTGCGGGGGCCTCAGGCTGCTAGAAGAGCGCTGGCCACGGCGCCTCGCCCATGGCCTCCTCCGTGTGGCGTGGCGTGCCGCCGGCGTCGAATAGCTCGTGCCGCGGATGGATAATCAGCACGGGCACACGCGCGCCGTGGACCAGCCCCTCAGTGACACTCCCCACCAGCCAGCGCGCAACGCCCTCGCGCCCGTGCGTCGTCATCGCCACAAAGTCGAAATGATCGGCACGACCGTAGGCACCCTGCTCCGCCACCCGTTCGAGCCCC